>NZ_MUMI01000579.1 GCF_002155975.1 Amycolatopsis kentuckyensis | reverse complement strand
AGGGGACCGGGCCGGCCCGGGCAGCGCCGAGGGGAAGGAATCGCCATGTTCGTCGTGCTGAGACCGGGTGTGCTCGTCCGGGTGCTGGCCGCCACCGCGATCGCGGCCGTCCTGCTCTTCCTGCTGCTCGGCGGCCTCGCTTCGGGCCCGGCCGGTTCGCCCGGCACGCCGCCCGCGGATCCCGCCGGTGACCTGCTCGCGCGCACCACGCCGGCGCCGTACGTCGTGACGGGAACGGGCAAGAACGGCCTCAACGTCCGGTCCTGCGCGGCCGCGACGTGCCGGCGCGTCGGCTGGGTCGCGGAGGGCGGCACGTTCGAGGTGGCGTGCTGGACGCACGGAACGCCCGCGTCCGGCGACGACCGGTGGCTGCGCGGCACCGCGGCCGGGCGCACCGGCTACGCGGCCGCGCACTTCCTCCGGGGCAGCGGTGCTCCGGAGTGCGGGACGAGTTCCGCGCGTCAGACGTGAAGGCGGGTGCTCATTCGCCGCGCATCGAGCGGCGGATGTCGGCCAGCCTGTCCTTGGCGGCCTGATCGCGATCGGCGATCTTCTTGTCGAGGGCCTCGGCGGTGTCGCCGGTCCCGAGGCCGGCGACGTCGACCGAGCCGAGCGACGTGGTGTACCGGTTCTCGATCTTGTCCCGGACGAAGTCGAAGCTGGGCACGCCGCCTTCGCTGTAGTCCGCCTCCGGCAGCGGGGGCGACGGGATCGCCAGCGCCTCGGTGGGGGTGTCGTCGACGATTTCGCCCTCGACCACGTTCGGGTCGCCGTCGGGTTTGCTCATCTCCCGACTTTAGCGCCGGTGTGGGCAGTCCTGCCGCGACCAGTGGGTAATTCGGCCGTGGGCCCGGCGGTCGCGGTGGGGAATTCTCGACGCGCACAGCCGGTGTCCGGAGGGAGCAGACCATGAGTGCCGGGGCCTACCGCGCCGAAACCGCGGAAATGGGAGCGGTCGTGAGGGCGGTCGAAGACGTCGGGTCGTCCTTCCTGTCGGCCACCCGCGACCTGGAAGGCCTGGTGCTGGACGCGTTGTCGTTCGCCGGGATCGGCAGCGGTGTCGCGGCCGCCAACTCGGCGTTGCACTCGACGCTGGGCAGTGCCCTGCAGAAGCTGCTGAGCCTGCTGGTCACCGTGAACCAGAACGTCCGGAAGGCCGCGGACGGCTACCGCGCCGCCGACTCCGACGTCGCCCAGGCCTACGGCGGCGGCAGCGCGCAGGGCGGGGGTGGCGCCGCCGCGGCCGCGGCGCCGCAGCAGCTCGACCCCCGGGTCGTCGACTCGATCATGCGGTCCGAAGGCGCGACCGGGGAGCAGGGCGGCGTGCCCGAGGCCTACGGCTTCCGGCAGAACATGCACAACGGTTACGACCGGATCATCGCCGCGCGCGAGCAGTACGGGATCGGCAGCGCCGAGGAACGCGCCGTCGTCGCCGACCTGATGACCGCGAACGCGCGCACCGCCGGTGCGCTCAACTTCACCGATCCCGGCACCCAGGCCGCGATCATGTCCGGCGCGCACATGCGCGGCGCCGGCGGGGTCCGCGCGATCCTCAACCACATGGCGGGCGAGGACATCGTGCGCAGCTCGCGCACGCTGAGCGACGCGGCCGTGCAGCACGTCCAGGGGCTGACGCCCGAGCAGTTCCAGCAGGAGTTCCGGGACGCCCGCGTCGAGTACGACCGCCAGGTCTACGGCGGGACGACGACCACCCAGGGCGGGCACACGCAGAACTGGTGGGACCGCTACGGAAACGGGCTGACCCGCCGCTACGACCGCGAGCAGGCGGAGTTCCTCGGGCTTTCGCAGCCGCGGAACTGATTCGAAGATCGCCCGAGTGGGCACTCTCGTTGGGTAGCCGAACGACAACGGGAGGCACACGATGAACCGGAGGATGATCGCACTTCTGGGCGGGGTCGCCGCGATGGCGGGGACCGTGGCGTTCGCGGGAACGGCCGAAGCGGCGTCGACGCCGTGCAGTGCCGAAGCGAAGGCCTGCGTCCAGCGCAGTTCGAATACCGCGTGGCTGACCGACGGCGCCGGGAACGTCACCTACGGCGGCGTCCCGATCACCGTGGGGCTGCCGAAGTACCCGACCCCGCTGGGGAAGTTCCACGTGCAGTACAAGGACATCGACCACTACAGCAAGCAGTACAACGGGCCGATGCCGTACTCGGTGTTCTTCACCACCACCGGGGTCGCGTTCCACCAGGGCAGCCTGAAGGTCAAGTCCCACGGGTGCGTGCACCTTTCGCACGCTGCCGCGGTGAAGTTCTACACCTCGCTGCACCCGGGTGACGTCGTCGAGGTCGTCTCCTGATCCGTCTGTTGTGGACGGTCGAGGAGCGCGCCGGTGACGGCGCCGAACACCAGGTGGTCCAGGAGCTGCGGCCCGCGCGGCAACGCCCGCACGGCGGGGTAGGCGCGGGCCGCGATCCCGAGGTCCAGTGCCGCGATGGCCAGTCCCGCGACCGCGCCGCCGCCGGCCCCGAGCCGGTGGCGGCGCGCGATCGCGGCGAGCACGCAGGTCCAGGCGGCGGAAACGGCGAGATGCGCGATCAGCCCGGCGGCGACGCCGGGCCGGTCGCGCCGTCCGGGGAGCAGGGTGCCCGCCGCTTTCGTGGCGGCCAGGACGTCGGCGCCGGTGAGGAGCGAGTGGGCGGTCGACGGTATACCGCTCACCACGGCGGCGACGGCGCCCGCGAGGGCCGGTTTCATCGGCTGGCTCCCCGGCCCGGCGTCACCCAGGTCGTCCGGCGAGGTACGCCGCCACCCGGATCCGCAGGCCGCGGATGCGGGGGAGCGCGATGGTGAACGCCCGCGCCGGCCGGTAACCCGGCCACGGGTCGCCGTGCGTGCAGGGGCCGGCGAAGTACACGAAGCCGTCTTCGTCGTCGTAGCGGCCTGAAGACCAGACGGCCGCGTCACCCGCGTGCCGGTCCGGGCAAGCGGCCCGGGCGATCCAGTAGGACTCGTGCTTCATGACGCGGCGCAGCTGCGCGGCGAACCCCGCCAATTCGGCCTCCGCCAGGCCGAGTCCGCGTCCGCTCCATACCCGTGGCGTGCGTTCTGGCGTGCGATCGGGGCAGCCGAAGGTGACCGCGACGGCGTCGTACTGCCGGGTCCAGCGGGCGGTTTTCGGGGCCTGCGCGGCGAAATCGGGTCCGCCGGTGAGTTCCAGCGTCATGGGGGAACGATAGTCGATCAAGCGGCGAGGGGTACCGCCGCGCGGGTGTCGGTCGCAGCCCACATAGTGTATACAGTATCCAGTAGCCTGGCAAAGGAGGCCGCTTTGTACACAGTCACCAACCCGGCGACGGGCGAGCTGGTCGACGAAATCCCGAACGCGGCCGACGAGGAGGTCCGCGTCGCGATCGAGCGGGTGCACCGCGGGTACGCGGCCTGGCGGGCCCGGCCGGTCGCCGAGCGCGCGGCGGTCGTGCTGCGGGCGGCGGAGGTGTTCGCCGAGCGCGCGGACGAGCTCGCCGCGATCATGACCCTGGAGATGGGCAAGCGGATCAACGAGGGCCGCGGTGAAGTCGGCGTCGTCGCCGACATCTTCCGGTACTACGGCGAGCGCGGCCCGGACCTGCTGGCGGACGAGCCCCTGCCGATCCGCGGCGGCGAGGCGGTGCTGACGAAGGAGCCGATCGGGGCGCTGCTGGGCGTGATGCCGTGGAACTTCCCGTGTTACCAGGTCGCCCGGTTCGTGGCGCCGAACCTGGTGCTGGGCAACACGATCCTGCTGAAGCACGCGTCGATCTGCCCGCGTTCGGCGGTCGCGATCGAGTCGGTGCTGCGAGACGCCGGCGTGCCCGAGGACGCGTACGTGAACGTGTTCGCGTCGAGCCGTCAGGTCCCGTGGATGCTCGCGGACCCGCGCCTGGCCGGGGTGTCGCTGACGGGCAGCGAGCAGGCGGGCATCTCGGTGGCGGCCGAAGCCGGGCGGAACCTCAAGAAGTGCGTCCTGGAGCTGGGCGGCTCCGACCCGCTGATCGTGCTGGACACCGACGACCTGGACGAGACGGTCAGGACCACGGCGACGGCCCGGATGCGCAACTGCGGCCAGTCGTGCAACGCGCCCAAGCGCATCATCGTCCTGGGCGAGCTGTACGAGGAGTTCGCCGACCGGTTCGCCAAGCGCGTGACGGAGTACTACGTCCCGGGCGACCCGGCGGACCCGTCGACAACCCTCCCCCCGCTCGCCTCGCCGGCAGCGGCCGACGAGGTGGCGGCCCAGATCGAGACGGCGATCGCCGGGGGAGCAACGTTGCGCGCGGGCGGCCATCGGCTCCCGGGCCCGGGCGCGTATGTGGAGGCGACGGTCCTGACGGAGGTGACCCCGGAGATGGCGGCGTACCACGAGGAGATCTTCGGCCCGGTGGCGTTGCTGTTCCGCGCGGAGACGGAGGAGGAGGCGGTGGCCCTGGCGAACGACACCCCGTTCGGCCTAGGGGCAAGCGTGTTCGCCACCGACCGCACCCGAGCGGCTCGCGTGGCCCGCGGAATCGAGGCGGGCATGGTGTATGTGAACAAGTCGGGAGGCTCGGAGGCGGACTTGCCGTTCGGCGGAATCAAGCGCTCGGGACTGGGCCGCGAACTCGGGGCGCTGGGGATCGAGGAGTTCATGAACAAGAAACCTATACGCCTCTGACCTGCTGTTTTGTTGCTTTTGACCCCGCCAGGCCGTCGTCAGGCCGTCTCGGAGTCCTGGGCCGTCTGCGGCGGCCGGCGGGGCTTGAACACCCGGTTGGTCGCCGCGCGGGCTCGCTTGTGGCTCGACGGGACGAGGTGGGTGTAGATCCGGAGCGTGTATCCGGGGTCGTGGTGGCCGAGGTACTCGGCGACTTCCTTGATCGACACGCCGTTGGCGAGCATCGTGGACGCGAAGAAGTGCCGCATGGCGTGCACGCCGTCCCGGCGTTCGACGTGGTCGAGCCCCGCACGCGCGGCGGCCGGCGCGAAGATCCGCTTGGCCTTCGGGGACCCGGAGGGCGACAGCGTCGCACTACGCGGCGAGGAGGAGCAGCTTGGCGACGGGACGCTTCCGGCGCGTATCCGCAACGCGCTTGCGTTCTACCGACCGCTGATCGGCGTCGAAGGTGTCGAGATTCGGTTCCACAACACGACGCTCTATAACTCAATTTTCCGGTTCGACGACGAGATGATCATCAATACGCACGTGTACGGGTTCCAAGGGGCCCACGCCCCATCTCTCCACCTGCGGCGGCTCTCTGCCGGCGACCTTTTCGAGACGTACTCGGAGAGTTCCGAGTCAGTCTGGAACCTTGCCAAGTCAGCCACCTTCTAGGAGGCAACGTGACCCGAGTCGACTACTACAACGACCCCAATGCGCCCAAAGCGAACAGTATCGCGGTAGCGGTCTCAGTGTTCATTCAGGACGACGAAGGCCGGATCTTGATGATCAAACGAACCGACAAATAACTATATTCCATCCCTGGTGGACAACTCGAACTCGGCGAGACCTTGGCCCAGGCAGCAGTGCGTGAGGTTCGCGAAGAGACTGGAATCGAATGCGAGGTCACGGGCTTAATTGGCCTTTACTCAGACCCTGAGTATGTCATCGCCTATGACGACGGTGAGGTTCGGCAGGAATTATCTATCTGCTTTCGCCCTTACTCTCGTGGGGGAACACCGAATACTAGTAGCGAGAGTATACGGGTTGGCCGGATCGATCCACGCGATTTGCACTCGGTTGAAATTCATGATTCTATTAGGTTGCGGATTAAGCACGGCCTTGGGAGGAATGTGCCTTTCTTCACATAGGCTGCGGAGTTGGGTGCGGAAAATCTTGAGCTTGAACAACGGCCGACAGTAGGGTGCGCAGATCTAATGCTATTAGCTCTCGCTTCTGGGAAAGTCTATCGATAACTAGGTTCTGTAGCACGGCTTGCTTGAGACCAACGGCGGCCGAGTAAACTTCTAGCATCCTCTTGCCTGGAAATATGTATTGCCACGAGTTTGTATCGTGTCCGGCGCTGGTCAGTGCGCCTTGGACCACATTAGTGCACTCATTGATTATGTTTTTAACGTTCTTATCGCTCAACCGATCGTTGATTCGTTGTATAACTTGCAGTGAAGTTTTCGAGAATTGTTCCTGTATGGCTGCGAGCATGCTTCGAGCGTCGTTGTCATTGTTGCCCGCTAGGGAGACTCCGCGGAAGTTCGAACCTCCGCCGAAGTCTTCTGACTGCGTCAGCCCTTGCAGGCGAGACTTGATCATTGCTGATAAAACCTCGCCAGATATCTTCTGGGCAACTTTATTCAGTGAGTCGACAACGTCATTGGCGGTCAACTCTAGACCTAGGGTCAAGTTCACAACATAGGCAATTGCTTCTTCTTGGAGTAGATAATTCTCTATATGACAGCGTTGAAGCACTCTAAGTCTTTCACTCTTGCTGCTATTGTATGCGTCCACTTCGACCTGGGTAAGAAAGTCGCGATCTCGTATCGCGTAGAAACTCAGGTGACCAATCCCGCTTTCGATAATTTTTAAGACAGCAGAATTTACTCTTGTGACAGAGCTGACGCTTCCGGAAGGGATGATTTTGACCTTGCTGGCGTGCTCGCCTAGCAGTCTGGTAAACGTGCTTCGATCCACGCTGGAATGCTCGCCTTCGAGAAATATTAGCGATTTCCCGACGCCTATGTACCCTGAGTATCCAAAAAATTCTCGAAGTAGTCTTTCTCCTTCTCCAATTGTGGTTGCTGGTGTAATGAGCGTTGTTGCTCGATCTGGTGTGCGATCAATGAAGAAGGTTCGATCTCGGCCAAGCTGCTCGAATACCTCACTATTATGCGTTGAGAACCAGATTTGGTTTCCTCGGCCGGTTGTTAGCAGTGTGCTGACAAGCCTCCTTGCGAGTTCTGGATGTAGGTGCAACTCGGGCTCATCGATTGCTATTACGGCATCATTCACGTTGTGGCGAATGAAGTTCGCTAGAATAAAGAACGCTTCCTTTTCTCCGGAAGAAAGATTCGAAATCTCAATTTCTGGACCATTGGGCAGGCGAACAAATAGGTTCGTCGGAGTTCGCTCAGAAGCCTTGGTTACTATTTGATAACCAGGCAGCAGACCGTCGAGTGCCAAGTTGTACTCAGCGATCGGGTCGGGTGGCTCTTCTGCAACTTCCTCTCCATTCCTTGCTCGAAGGTGACGAGAGCCGATAGCGTGAATGTAGTGATACTGCTCTTCGATGAGGTATGTTACTAGATCATTAAACTGGTTGATCGGGTCCTGGAATGCCGCGTTGACCAGCCTGCTTGCCTTGTCCATTGACTGGAGAAGATTTGAGGGAGGAAAAGCAAAGTTGGCGTAACTGCGGTCGGCTCTTACGGCAAAACCGACTGGGCGCCCATAGCCCTGTCGAAGGGTGGCTTGAACAAGTTGGAAGAGTCGTTCTTCCATAGATTGTGTACTTGTCCAGTTCTGTGATGCGCTGAACCTGCGGGTGAACTTTCGTGTTCCAGCGAGAGCATGCACTTCCTCTGCTGTTGCTCCCATCGAGTTGTGGTTATTCAGGTAATCCTGAATCATTTCGGATTCGCCGCGAGTAATCTCGTAGTCAACCTCGAAGCTGTCGGATCCTAGCGGCATGCTCCCGACGTAGCTGTAGCCAAAGGATGTCGAGGTTGCGTAGGCGACGAGTTCTAGTAGGGTGCTTTTCCCGCTACCATTCGGCCCTGCCAGAACTACCGCAGAAGAATTCTCACTGTGTATTGGGGGAGCAATACTTACATTACTGATGTGACGATATTGTTTAATTCTAATCTCGCTAATGTACATTTGAACCCGTCTCTGGTTGCCGAACTTGGCTCTATGGGATCAAGGCGCGCCGCCAGCGGCGGCGCGCACGTCACCTCCCGTGCGGCGGGTCCGCCCGCATGCGACACGGACGGCCTGCCGCTCCGCTTCGGCCGCCGGTCGCCGGGCGGCCCGCCGGAGGGCCGGCCGCGTACGCGCGCCGCCGGGAGTTGGTTGATCCATCCGTCCGCATACGCCCAGAGACGTCGCCCAGTCGATCAGTGTTACGCCGATCAGGTCACCATCCGATGACCGCTCCCTCGTCAGCGATCGTTTAACACCGGCTGACCGCCATCAAGGGCGCCTACAGCGTCGCTGCGCGATGGACGCAAGCGCCCACCCTTGACACCGGTCCCCGGCGCTAACAGCGGCAGGGACGAGGAAGACGGGGGAGGGCCGCCACCAGGCCAGACAGGCACAGGAGCGGCAGGGAGCCAGGCCGTCTACAGGCCGTCAGACGTCCAGACAGGCCCGGATGCGACCGGACCCAACAGACGCGAAAGGGCAGGTCAGAAGTGGTATACCCAAGAACGCCCCCAGGCCCGCTGACCGCCTGGATAGTTCGTGAACAAGAAGCCCATCCGCCTCTGACCTGCTGTTTTGTTGGGATTTGCCCCGCCGGCCATCGCAGGACGGCCGGCGGGGCCTACTACTTGACCGACTGCATGCAGTAGGTGGTCACCGCGAGGGAGCCCTGCATGCTCCAGGAAGCCGCCTGGTCCGCGCCGGGGAAGTCCTTGCAGATCTCCTGGACGGTCTTCGACAGGCCGGTCATCTTGGTCAGGCCGTCCACCTGGCCGAGTACCTTCGAGGCACCCTTTGCGCAGGGGGCCAGGCGGAGCTCGTCGTTGGCGCCGGTCGTCATGCACTCGCCGACGGCGGGCTTGCGGTTGTCCGGGTTCTTCAGGTCCTCCAGGCACAGGACCTTCGACGACAGGCTGCCCTGCCGCTTCCATTCCATCGAGGCGGCCGCGGACGGGACTTTGGCGCAGGCCGCGGTCGTGAGCCCGCCCAGTGCGCCGCCGTCCTCGATGGCGGCGACCTGGTAGCTCGCCTCCGGTCCACAAGGGACCTTTTCGGTGTGGGCGGCGTCGGAGAGGTCGCCTTTGACGCAGTCACCCACCTGCGGCATGCCCTTGCCCGGGTTCTTCACGTCCTCCAGGCAGAGCAGCGTGCCCTTCGAGACCTCGACGCCCTCCCAGTACGCGGCGGTCGCGGTCGGGAACTGGTCGCAGCCGCCGAAGCTCAGCGCCACCTGAGACTGGTCCGCGACCTTGCCGACGATCTTGTAGTCGGCCTCCGGGCCACAGGCCACCGAGGTCACGCTGTCGGCGTTGGCCGTGTTGCCCTTGAGGCAGTCGCCGACGTTGTTGCTCTTCGTCGTCGCCGAGGTCAGCCCGGCCACGACCACGACCACGAGGAACACGAGGGGGATACCGATCCGCAGCGCGAGCTTGAGGCCACTGCGTTTCCTCGGCGGCAAGCCGACCGGCATCGGGTACGGCGCGGGCACGTACTGCGGGTACTGCGGCAGGGCGGCCCCCGGGTGCGGGGGCTGGAAGGGATTCGGTTCCGGCGCGGGCTGCTGCGGTCTGTCTTCGGGCGTCGTCAAGGAAGGTCCCCCCAGGTCTGAGCATGATCTGCAGCCGGATCCTAGCCGGAGATCCGTCCGTCGCCCGAGCTTTCCGGGTAGTTCGACTGTTTCGGCACCGCACCAGGGGGTTGTCCCTCGCACCCACCGAGGAGAGCGCGCACCTCCTCGGCCTCGGGCGCGCGCAACTCCGTGTACGCAACCAAAGCCGCCTCCAGGTGGGACATCGCCTCGACGTCGTTCCCCGCGGCCCGGTGGGCGACTCCCAGCCCGTGCTGCGCAAAAGCCCGTTCACGAAGGTGGCCAGTCCTCCGGGCCAGCGCCAAAGCCTTCTCGTACAACGAGATCGCTTCCCGGCCGGTCTTCGTCGCCGCCAGGTCGTTCAGGGCCGTCACCTCCAGGTTCGTGTTGCGACCCACCCGGGCGAACTCCAACGCCCGGCGGAAGTGCTCGTCGGCTTCCTGCGGGCGGCCCAAGCCCGCGTACGCGCTGCCCAGTGCCGACAGCACCGGGCCGCCCAGGCCCGGTGAGCCGAGGTCCTCCGCGATCCGGCCGCTCCGCCGCAGGTACTCCACCGCCTTCGGGTGGTCGCCGCACCAGCGGTGGTGCTCTCCCAGGTTGCACAGCGCGATGCCCTCCAGCAGTGCGTGGCCCGTCCGGCGCGCCGCCGCCAGGGCCAGGTCGTACTGCTTGCGGGCCTCCGGGCGGCGGCCGCGGATGTCGTCGATCGTGGCGATGCTGTTGCGGGTCATGCTCTCCAGCAAGTCGTTCCGCTGCGCCGCCGCCAAGGCAAGAGCCTGCTCGAGGTGTTCCGCGGCCGCGTCGAAACGGCCGAGGAGGATCAACGTCATGCCGACCGCGTGATCCGCGAAGCCCCGTTCCCGCGTTCCGGGGCTCGTCAGCGCCAGCGCGGTCGTGTGGAGAGTCAGCGCCTCGTGGTGGTGGGCCGCGATGTACAGGTACCGCCAGAGCGTCGCCGCAAGGCTGATCACGTGCCCGGCCAAGGCCTCCGGGGCACTGGTGGCCAGCGCCACCAGCGTGGCCCGCTCGGTGTCCAGCCAGGCCCGGGCGGCCTCGCCCGACGCGAAGGAGGGGCGCGGCCCGGCTACGGGCGGCCGCAAGTAGGGCTCGCTCGGCGAGAACCGGTCCATCGCCGCCGACGCCCAGCTCAGGTAGTGGTCGAACAGCCTGGTCGACGCCGCCAAGCGGGTCGCGTCGTCGTCGGTCGTCGTCACGAGCTCGGCCGCGTAGAGCTTCACCAGGTCGTGCGTCCGGAAGCGGCCTGGCTGGTGCTCCTCCAGGAGGTTGGCCGCGCACAGCACGCGCAGCGCACGGGCGTCCCCGAGCAGGGCCGTCGCGGCCGCGCGGCCGATGTCGCCGGTCGGCACCAGGCCGAGGAGGCGGAACGCGGAAGCCGCGGCCGGGGGAAGAGAACGGTAGGAAGCGTCGAACACCGCCCGCATGCTCGCGGTCAGCTCCCCGGTGTCCAAGGCGTCCAGCCGGCCTTCGCGCAGCTCGGCGGCCAGCGCGGACAGCCGCCGGTCCGGGTGGGCCGCGACGCGGGCGGCGACGATCGCCAGTGCCAGGGCCATCCCGCCGCACTGGGTCAGGATTTCCTGCGCCGCCTCGGGTTCCCGGGCCAGCCGGGGCGCGCCCAGCCGGTGCGCGAGCAGCTCCCGCGCCTGGTCTTCGTCGAGGGTGCGCAGCGGCAGCGCGCTCGCGCCGTGCGTGGTGAGCAGGCCGCCGAGCTCGTGCCGGCTGGTGATCAGGACCGAACACGACGATCCGCCGGGCAGCAACGGCGTCACGTGCCGGGTGTCCCGCGCGTTGTCGAGCACCACGAGCAGCCGGCGCCGGGCCGTGAGGCTGCGGTACAGCGCCGCCTGCCCGTCCGGGTCCGGCGGGACCGACGCCGGCGCGACGCCCAGCGCGCCGAGGAAGCCGCGGACGGCACGCTCGGCCGGCACCGGCTCGTGGGCCGGGTCGAAACCGCGGAGGTCGACGTACAACTGGCCGTCGGGGAAGCGGCTCGCGTGGTCGGTCGCCCACCGCACGGCCAGCCACGTCTTCCCGAGGCCGCCCGCGCCGGAGATCACGGCCACCGCGCCGTCGCGGGTCAGCATCCGGTCGAGCGCCGCCAGCTCGGCGGTGCGTCCGGAGAACGACGGCGCCGCGGCCGGCAGCTGCCGCGGTTCCGGGCCGCCGCCGGTCAGGATCCGTTCGTGCAGGCCGCGCAACCGCGGGCCCGGGTCGGCGCCGAGCTCGTCCGCGAGGCGGGCCCGGACCTCTTCGTACTCCCGCAGCGCGTCGGCCGGACGTCCGTCGAGGAACAGCGCTTCGATCCGCTGGGCCGCCGCCCGTTCGCCGCCGCCGCCGGGGGCCGGCCGCGCGAGCACGGCGGCGTGGGCGCCGGTGCGCAGCCGGAGGTCGTCGCGGTCCAGGACGGCCGTCTCGCGCTTGCGCTCCAGCTCGCTGCGGACACCGGCCACCCACGGCGAGTCCAGCTCGCTGAGCGGGGTGCCGCGCCAGAGCGCCAGGGCTTCGTCGTACAGCGCGAGCGCGGCGCGGTCGTCCTGCGTCTTCTTCGCCTGCCGGAGGAGGCTTTCGAACCGGTGGACGTCCACCAGCAGCGGGTCGGCGACGAGGACGTAACCGTCACGGTCGCGCTCGATCGTCACGCCGTCCAGCGCGCCCAGCAAGGTGCGCAGCCGCGAGACGTACGCGTACAGCGAGTTCCTCGGCTGCCGCGGCGGGCGCTCGCCCCACACGCGGTCGATGAGCACGTCGATCGGGACCGCCCGGCCGACGTCGAGGAGCAGCACCGCGAGCACGTCCCGCTGCCGCGCGTGCCCGATGTCGACCCGGGTGCCACCGGCCACGACCTCGACGGCACCCAGCACCCGCAGTTCCACCACGCTCCGACCCCTCCCTGCCTCAGGCGTAGCGGATGCGCGGCGTCCCGGCAAGGTCTGTTCAAGGTTTTCCCAACGGCCTCCGACCACCGTGACGGGCACGGACGACGAGGGGAGCACCGATGATTTCCGACGCCTACCTGCGCGCACGCATCGCCGAGGTCAAGCAGGAGTTCGCCGCCGCCCGGTGGTGGTGGCGGCAGCTGGCGCGCCGGCTGCCGCCACCACCACCGG
>NZ_MUMI01000578.1 GCF_002155975.1 Amycolatopsis kentuckyensis | reverse complement strand
CCGGCCGCTGGACCGGGCGCTGGAACTGCGCGCCCGGGCGGCGTTGCACGGCGCGCTGCCGCTCGAGCCGGTCGCGCAGCGGCGGTTCGTGCTCTGACCCGCCCCGGGGCACCGCGGCGCTGAAAATCCGCCGATTGGCGCAGACCGGGCGTTCTGCGAGGATGCTGCTCTCGTCCGATCGAAGGAGATGGCCGTGGCTTCTCGTCTGAACCCGTACCTGAGCTTCCGCGACGACGCGCGGCAGGCCATGGAGTTCTACAAGGGTGTCTTCGGCGGCACGCTCACCTTGAACACGTTCGGGGAATTCGGTTCACCCGAAGGAGCGGACGCGGACAAGGTCATGCACGCCCAGCTGGAGGCCGAAAACGGCTTCACGCTGATGGCGTCGGACACCCCGGCCGGGATGGAGCACAACCCGGGCACCAACATCTCGGTGAGCCTCAGCGGGGACGACGCCGGCGATCTGCGCGGTTACTGGGACAAGCTGAGCGAAGGCGGCACCGTGACGGTTCCGTTCGAAAAGCAGATGTGGGGCGACGAATTCGGTGCCTGCATCGACAAGTTCGGCATCCCCTGGATGGTCAACGTCGTGCACGGCTAGCCACGAGCCGTTGCAGCCGGTGCCGCCGTCGGTGACGATGGGGGCACCGGCGTGGCGTGGCGCCGGGCCGAAGGAGGCCCGATGGCGGGTTTTCCCTGGACGTGTGCGCAGTGCGGCGCGGTCAACGACCCCGCGCGCCGGCGCTGCGGCACCTGCGCGGGCCTGGCACCGGGCCGGGCTCGCGCGAGGGCGTTGTGGGTGCTGCTGACCCTGATGGTGGTCGCCGGCGTCGCGGTGGGCGGGGTGCTGCTGTTCACCGGACGCCCGGAGCCGTCGCCGTCCGGCTCGGGGCCGTTCCCGGAGTACACGACGCCCGCGCTGCCGACCACCAAGACCGTGGTGACGACCGCGGACGGCGTCACCCCGCCCGGCACGCCGTCC
Organism: Amycolatopsis kentuckyensis; assembly: GCF_002155975.1. Classification (GTDB taxonomy): domain Bacteria; phylum Actinomycetota; class Actinomycetes; order Mycobacteriales; family Pseudonocardiaceae; genus Amycolatopsis; species Amycolatopsis kentuckyensis. Next base: position 2,614 of record NZ_MUMI01000578.1, on the reverse strand, counting down.
ACGAGCACGGCCACGGACAAGCCGTGCCCGCAGGACGCCGCGCGCTACCTGCCGGGCGGCACGGGGTCGGCGCTGCTCGTGGGGCAGACCGCGAAGTCCCTCGTGACGATCTGCCGGGTCCCCGACGGCCGGATCTTCTACGACGGCCAGGCCCGCGGGCAGGCGGCCTCCGACGACACCCACATCATGCTGCCGGCTCAGGCCGAAGGCGACGGCTTCGTGGCGGTGAACGGCGACTACCGCTACAAGGTCGGCGGCGGCAGGCTGGTCGTGTCGGCCGGGTCCGACGTGCTTTCGGACGAGGAGCTGACCACCGTCGGCTGAGCGCCGATCGCCTCGATCGCGGCCATCGGTTCCGCGTCGAAGCCCAGGTCGAGGCGCATCTTGGCGCGCAGCAGGCGGTAGCCGCGCTGACCCTCGGTCCAGAGGGCACGGTCCTCTTCGCCCTTGTTCGCCTGGTCCAGCAACCGGGTGGCCAGCCGCAAGCGGGGCAGCGTCGCGTCGCCGATGAGGGTCCGCACGGCCTCCGGCGCGTGCAGGGTGACCGGCCCGAGCGCGTGCTGGGTCTCGCTCCGCACTTCACGCAACTCGGTGACCTGGTACTCGTCGATGGGATGGTTCGTTTCCCGGGACCGGAGCGCCCGGAACAACACCGCGTCGAACGCGCCGAGGGCGCCGAGCAGCTCGGCGTAGGCGTCGGCGCGGGCTTCGTGGGTCCGGGCCTCGCGTTCACGCTGCCACCGCCGCTCTTCGCGAGCGGCCTCTTCGGCGATCCGGCGGGCTTCCCGCCGTCCCGACAGGATCTGGGTGAGGAGCACGCCGGCGAGGCCGAGCAGGGCGACGACGATCGGAATCCACACGGGGACCTGGGAACCCACGTGCGCACCCTACCCAGGATGTGGGAGTGGCGGCGGCCACCCGGCGCGGATCAGCATGCTGGCACCATGTCATCTGCGCTGGACAACCCGACCTGGGCGTCGTTGACCGGACCGCACGCCCGCTTCGCGGAACGGCAGGGGCGCGTCGTGCGCTACCCCGAGGACGTCGCGCCGTTCCTGGGCCTGCCCGACGACCCCGGCGAGCAGGACTGGCGGGACGTCGCCGAGCTTGCCGGCCCGGGGGCGGTCGTCGTGCTCGCCGCGACCGCGGCGCGGCCGCCGTCCGGCTGGGAGGTGCTCGACGAGATCCCCGGCGTGCAGCTGGTCGACGAGGGGGTCGCGGCCGCGCCCGAGCCGGAAGCCGTGCGGCTCGGCCCCGCGGACGTGGCGGAGATGCTGGACCTGGTCGAGCGGACGCGGCCGGGACCGTTCCGGAAGCGGACCGTCGAGCTCGGCACCTACCTGGGCATCCGGCGCGGCGGCGCGCTCGTCGCGATGGCCGGCGAGCGCCTGCACCCGCCGGGCTACACGGAGATCAGCGCGGTCTGCACGGACCCGGCGTACCGCGGGCAGGGCCTCGCGACGCGGCTGGTGCTCGCGGTGGCCGCGGGCATCCGCGAGCGCGGCGAGATCCCGATGATGCACGCGGCCGCGAGCAACACCTCGGCGATCCGCCTCTACCTCTCGCTGGGGTTCGCGCTGCGGCGCAGGCCGGACTTCGTGGCGGTGCGCGTGCCGCTCGCGGTTGCGGTCTAAGCGCCGGTCGACGACCCCGGGCGGACGATCATCAGCACCGTCACCACCGCCCACAGCAGGTTGAACACGCCGGTCAGCATGGCCAGCCGGCCGAGGACGTCCGATGTGGACTCCTCGGCCAGCAGCCGCTTCTGGCGCGGCAGGATCAGCAGCGCGAGCACCGCGGCCGCGACCGCCGTCAGGCCGATCGACACGAGCAGCCACGGGTCGCCCATGACGTGCATCGTGCCCGCGACGCCGAAGCCGAACACCGGCACCGCGATGGCCGCGTAGGCGTACACGCGGCAGATCCGGTGCAGCAGGGTCGCCGCCTTGGCGTCGCCGCGGCGGACGGCGGCGGGGAACATACTGGCCGCGACCGCGACCGGGCCCACGGCGAGGATCGCCGCCAGGACGTGGACCGAAAGCAGGATTTTCGACACCGTGCGAAGCTAGCGATCTTCGCGCTCTCGGGGGAGTGGCCGGATGGCCAGGAACCGCCGGGATCCGGCCAGCCGGTCCCGGGGTGTCGATCCGCGACCTGCCGGTTCGACGCTTCGGTAACGGGAAGGAGAGCACGATGACCGCCATGACCAGTACCTCGAACCGAGTCCGGAGCCTGCCGGTCCTGCTCGCCACCGAGGACGACGCCGAGGACATGGGCCTGCTGGCGCCCGACGACCGGCTGACCTGCCACGTGCACGGCCGGTGGATCCACCAGTGCGTCGCCTCGCCGGCGCACGTCAGCCCGGTGACCCGGCACCGCTGGTGCCGCAGCTGCCGGACCGAGCTGGCCGTCGCGGTCGACGAGCTGTCCCTGGCCGTCACGATGTCCTGCCCGCGCTGCGGTGCCGGCGGCAGCGCCGCCACCACCCGGCTGACCGCGGCCTGCCGCGCGAGCCTGGCCGCCGAGCGCGCCGCCCGCCACGCGGCCTGAGCACGTGGCTCAGCCCGGCACCCACATCGTGACGCGGGTGCCGCGGCCCGGCTGCGAGTCCACC
>NZ_MUMI01000577.1 GCF_002155975.1 Amycolatopsis kentuckyensis | reverse complement strand
GCTGCTCGTCGCGGCGCGCATCATCACCGTGGGCAGCTTCGCCGCCCGCTCGGAACGCCTCGATCTCGACGACTTGCAGTCCACCCGGTCCTACGACCCCAAGCGGACCTACGGTCGCTCCAAGCTCGCCCAGATGAGCTTCGGTTTCGAGCTCGACCGCCGGCTGCGCGCCGCGACGAGCAGCGGGCTCAGCCAGTGGGCGAGCGCGAAGTGGCCGAGGTGGTTGGTGGCGAACATCAGCTCGTGGCCGTCGACGCTTTCGCGGCGCGGTGGAGCGTCGAGCGCGATGCCGGCGTTGAACACGACGGCGTCGAGGCGGTCGACGGCCAGACTGTCCACTGAGGACTTCAAGGACGTCAGGTCCGCGAGGTCCAGCGGCAGGTGGCTGACCGCGGCCTCGGGCACCCGGGCCCGGATCGCGGCCGCGGCGACGCCGGCCTTGGCCGGGTCGCGGCAACCGAGGACGACGGCGGCGCCTGCTTCGGCGAGCTGTTCGGCGACGAAGTAGCCGATCCCGGCGTTGCCGCCGGTCACCAGGACGGTGACGCCCTCGGCGCGCGGCGGGCGGTGGACGTTCCAGGTCATGAAGGGGCTCCTCGGGGGTTCAGAGGTGGGGCCAGCCACGCTTGAGGTGGCGGAAGGCCTCGGCGAGAGCGGCGGCGCGATCGGGCCGGCCCGCGGCCAGGTCGGGGGTCTCCAGGACGTAGCGGGCCAGTGCGTGCAGGGAGTCGTCCGGTTCGTCGAGTCCGGCGGCCTCGGCGAGCAGTGCGGCCAGGGTCCCGTGGCAGGCGATCCAGACGGTGCGGGCGTACGCCCACAGCGCCGGCGTCGTCATGACCAGGTCCATCCGGCGCCGGTACTGCTCGGGCAGGTCCTCCCGGAACGGGGCCCGAGACGCGAAGAACGCGTGCAGGGCGTCCAGGACGGAACTGCCGTCGGGACGCTCGCGAACGGCCGCCGTCAGCGACGCCTCCCGCTCGCCGCTGTCGTCCAGGATGAGCGCTTCCTTGCCGGCCGGGAAGTGCGCGAACAGCGTCGCGATCGCGGTGTCCGCGGCTTCGGCGATCTCCGCCACCGTCACCTTGTCGTAGCCCCGTTCGAGGAAGAGCGCCAGTGCCGCCTCGGACAACGCCTTGCGGGTCGCCGCCTTCTTGCGTTCGCGCCGTCCGGGCCCGGGTCGAGCCGTCGTAGCCATCTGCCCATGATAGCTGAAACACCTCTGACTTCATAGTGGTTCCAAAACTGAAGTCATTATGGTTTTGTGGGCGTCCGCCCCCCTCGACCACTCAGGAGTCCCGTCATGCCGGCCACCGCCGCCACCTCACCCACCCGCAGCGCGCCGCTGAGCAGGGCCGCGATGTGGGCCCTCCTCGGCTTGATCCTGCTCGCCGACGCGCTCGACATGATCGACGCCACGGTGACCACGATCGCCGCGCCCAGCATCGTGGCCGAACTCGGCGGCGGAGCGGGCCTGATCAAGTGGCTCGGCGCCGCCTACGCCCTGGCGATGAGCGTCCTGCTGGTCATCGGCGGGCGCCTGGGCGACAGGTACGGCCAACGCCGGCTGTTCCTGCTCGGCATGAGCGGCTTCACGCTCGCCTCCGCGGTCTGCGGCCTGGCGACCGGGCCGGCGGTCATGATCGTCGCCCGGGTGGTGCAGGGTGCGTTCGGCGCCCTCTTGGTGCCCCAGGGCATGGCGATCATCGCCCGGCACTTCACCCCGGAGATGCGCCGCACCGCGTTCAACCTGTTCGGCCCGCTGCTGGGCATTGCCACCGTGGGAGGTCCCGTGCTGGCGGGCTTCCTCATCGAAGCCGACATCGCCGGCCTGTCCTGGCGCCCGGTCTTCCTCGTCAACCTCCTCCTGGGCACCGCGGGCATCGCGCTGGCCGCCCGCCTGCTGCCGCGCGACAACGCCGACCGCTCCGTCACCGTCGACGGGCTGGGCGCGGGACTGCTCGCGGTGGCGATGTTCGGCCTGATGTTCGGCCTGATCGACGGCTCCGAGACCGGCTGGGGCCCGCTCGCCGTCGGTGCACTGGTGACCGGTGTGGTGTTCCTGCTCTTGTTCGCCCTGCGTCAGCGCGCCGCCGCCGCGCCGTTGATCAAGCCGAGCCTGTTGCGCAACAAGGGCTTCACCTCGGGCCTGGTCGTCGGGTTGATGTTCTTCGCCGTCACCAACGGGCTGGCGTTCGTCATCTCCCTGTTCCTCCAGCAGGCACTGGGCCGGGGCCCCGGCAGTGCTGCCGTCGGCATGCTCCCGCTCACCCTCGGCATCATCGCCGGATCCGGTGCGGGCATGGCCGTGGCCGCCCGGATGGGCCGCGCGCTGCTCCTCGCCGGCATGCTCGGCACGCTCGCCGGCGGCGGCTGGCTGCTGGCCTTGGTCACCACGAGCGGGACGGACGTCACCCTCCTGGCGCTGGCTCCCGCCTGCGTCCTCGCCGGGATCGGCATGGGTGCGTGCTTCGGCACCCTGTTCGACATCACGATCGGCGACATCGACCCGGCCGAGTCCGGGAGCGCGAGCGGCACCCTGACCGCGGTGCAGCAACTCGCCACCGCGCTCGGCTCGGCCACCGTCACCAGCGTGTACCTCCACGGCGGCCCACCCGAGCACGCGATGACCCTGGCCATCGTCACCGTCACGGCGGTGACCGCGCTGTGCCTGCCCCTGCTGCGGTTGCTGCCCCGCGGCGCCCGTCAGGCGTAGGACGCGGCCGGGCGCCGCACGCTAGTGGTGCTCGGCCTTCCAGGCGTGGTAGGTGTGGTCCAGGAACCGCGCCACCCCACGGACCACGTGCGCCGAACGCACCGACGTGAACACGTCGAACGCGTGCTGTGCCCCCGCCAGCTCCGCGTACGCCACCGGCTGCCGCGACTTCTCCCGCAGCCGCGCCACGAACTCACGCGCCTCCCGCACCGGGACCAGCGAATCGTCCCGGCCGTGGATCACGAAGAACGGCGGGGCGTCCGAGGTGATCCGGTCCAGCGGTGACGCCGCGACGTAGTCGTCCAGGTGCGTCACCGGGTCCCGGTCCGGGGCGAACACCCGGCGGGCGATCAGGCTCTCCAGCCGGTACTTGCTCGCCGGTGCGCCGGACGTCGCCGCGAAGTCGTACACGCCGTAGTGCGGGACGCAGGCCTGGACGCTCGTGTCGACGTCCTCGAACGAGGGCTGCAACACCGGGTCGTTCTGGGACAACGCCAGCAACGCCGACAGGTGCCCGCCCGCCGATCCGCCCGTCACCGCCACGAAACGCGGGTCGCCGCCGTACGAAGCGATCGAAGAGCGGATCCACGCCAGCGCCTGCTTCGCCGCGACGATGTGCGCCGGCCAGCGGTGCGCCGGCGAAAGCGGGTAGTTGATCGCGACGCACACCCAGCCGCGGCGGGCCAGGTAGCGCATCAGCGGCCGGCCCTGCTCCTCCTTGTTACCGATCACCCACGCCCCGCCGTGGACCTGCAGCAGCACCGGGGCACCCGAAACCGGCTCGGCAGGCCGGTACACGTCCAGCAGGAACCGCTTGCCGCCCGGGGCGTACGCGATGTTGCGGTCGACCCGGACGTCGGGGGCGCCCATCCGGAACGGCAGCGCCAGCTCGCCCCACGGCAGGCCGAGGTCCGAGCGGCCCAGCTCCGCCGCGTAGTCCTCGCCCAGCGCCGACGTCAGCGCCTTCTCGATCTCCTCGCGGGCGCCGTGGCCGGTGCGGACCAGCGTGGCCAGCCCCGCGGCGGACGCCGCCGCCATCGCCAGGCCCACCTTCGTCGACCGGTCGCGAACACCGTGGCGGGCGACGTGCAGCGCGGTGTCCGCCGCCGTCAGGGCCAGGAACTGGGGGGCCAGCTCGCCGGTCAGCCACCCGGCGAAGAACACCGGGATCGTCGTGGACCGGGCCCGCAGCGGGCGGAGGGCATTGGCGGTGAGACCGAGCTGGACCGCGCGACGGATCAGGAAATTCGGCTGCACCACCGCGATGGTACCGGCGAGTAGGGTGACGCGCCGCTCACCGGACGTGGCCTACCCTGACGCCATGCAGAGACTGAGCGGCCTCGACGCGAGCTTCCTCTACCTCGAGACGTCGTCGCAGGTCCTGCACGTCTGCGGGCTGCTCGTCCTCGACGGCTCGACCGTCCCCGGCGGCTACACCTTCGCGAAGCTGCAGGAGAAACTCGACGAACGCGTCCGGATGATCCCGGCGTTCCGCCGCAAACTGCACAATCCACTCTGGAACCTCAGCCACCCCGTGTGGGTCGAAGACGACGAGTTCGACCTCGACCACCACGTGCACCGCATCGGCGTGCCCGCCCCCGGCGACCGCGCCGAGCTGGCCGCGCTGTGCGCGCACATCGCCGGGCAGCAGCTCGACCGGGCGCACCCGCTGTGGCAGCTGTACGTCATCGAAGGCCTGGCCGACGGCCAGCTCGCCGTGCTGCTCAAGATGCACCACGCGAGCGTCGACGGCGTCAGCGGCGCCAGCCTGATCACCTACCTGGCCGGGCTCGAACCGGACGGGCCGATGCCGGTGATCGAGGAGCCCCGCAACGCCGGGCTGCCGTCGCCGCTGGACCTGATCCGCTCCGGGGTCGAAACCGTCGTGAAGCGCCCCGCCGAGGTCGCGCGGCTGCTGCCCGACCTCCTCGGGCTGATGCCGCGCTGGGTCGGCCGGGCGTTGCGCGGCCAGGGGATGCCGGTCCCGTTCACCGCGCCGCGGACGTCGCTGAACGGCACCATCACCGGGCACCGCAGCGTCGCCTTCGCCCAGCTCGACCTCGCCGAGGTCAAGGAGGTCAAGAACGCCTTCGGGGTCACGGTGAACGACGTCGTGCTCGCGCTCGTCGCCGGCGCGCTGCGCGAGTTCCTCGCCGCCCGCGGCGAACTGCCGGAGGACCCGCTGGTGGCGACCGTCCCGGTCTCGGTGCACGACCGGACCGAACGCGAGCACGGCAGCAACAAGGTTTCGGCGTTCTTCGCCTCGCTGCCGACGCACCTGCCCGACCCGGCCGCGCGGGTGTTCTTCCTCGCCGAGGCCAACCGGCGCTCGAAGGACCACCACCACGACATCGACGCCGACATGCTGCAGGACTGGGCGCAGTTCTCGGCCGCGACGGCGTTCGGGCTCGCCGTGCGCGCGTATTCGGCGCTGCGCCTGGCCGAAAAGCACCCGGTGGTGCACAACCTGGTCGTCTCGAACGTGCCCGGCCCGCCGATGCCGCTGTACTTCCTGGGCGCGCGGATCACCGGCTTCTACCCGCTCGGCCCGGTCTTCCACGGCGCCGGGCTGAACGTCACGGTGCTGTCCAACGCCGGGAAGGTGCACGTCGGCCTGCTCGGCGCGCGGGAGCTGGTCAAGGACCTGTGGCCGCTCGCCGACGCGCTCCCGGCCGCGCTCGCCGACCTGCTCAAAGCCGCGGGCTGAGCACCACCACCGGGATCTCCCGCTCGGTCCAGGCCTGGTACTTCGCGAAGTCCGCGTACAGCTCGACCAGCCGCGGCCACAGCTCGGCGCGTTCCGCGGGACCGGCGACCCGGGCCGTGACCGGGACGCCGCGCCGGCCCCTGAGGTCGATGCGCGTCTCGGGGTGCGCCAGCAGGTTGCGGTACCACTGCGGGTGCCGCGGCAGCCCGCCCTGCGAGCCGACGATGACGACGTCGTCGCCGGAGCGCAGGTACAGCAGCGGGGTGGTGAACAGCCGCCCGGACTTGCGGCCGCGGTGCTCCAGCAGCAGCGTCGGCACGGGCTTGCGGAACCCCGCCCCGATCCGCCACGTGCTGCCGACGCGGCCACCGGTCAGCCGGAAGACCGCTACTTGCGCCTTCGCCGCGTACTTCATCACCTTCGCCGTCACCGGCGAGTCGAGGCCGTCGGGCTTGGCGTCGGGCAGGCTGAAGCGTCCCATCATGGATTCCTTCCTCGGAGGGAGTGGACCGCGGCGAGCAGGGCGGGCACCCAGCGGTCGGCGGCCAGCACGCAGGCGGCGTGCCCGGCCGCGACCTCGTAGGTGGCCGCGCCGGGGAGCCGGCGGGCCAGGGACCGCTGGTGGGCGGGCGCGATGAACCGGTCCCGGGCGGTCACCACGACCGCGGCCGGCAGCCGCAGCGTGTGCAGCCACGGCGTCGAGTCGAACCGGCCGATCTCGTCGACGGCGACCGCGATGGCCCACGGCGTGGTCGACCGGAACTCCCGCAGCCCCCACCGGTGGTCGGCGAGAGGCCGGCGGGGGAGTGCGGCGGGCGCGGCCGGCGGCGGCACGCGCTCGCGCAGCCGCCGCAGCGTCCGGCCGAAGACGTCGAGGGCGGCGCGCTGCCGCAGCCCGCGGCCGAAGTGACCGGCGGTCGAGCACAGCACGAGCCCGGTAACACGTTCTGGTTCGGCGCGGGCGACGAGCTGGGCGACCAGCCCGCCCATCGAGTACCCGGCGAGCGCGAACCGGCCGATGCCGAGCGCGTCCGCGACGGCGGTGACGTCGTCCGCGCAGTCGGCCAGCCGGAATTCCGGCGAGCGGATGCCCCGGCCGTGCCACCGCTGGTCGAACACGACGACGCGGTGGTGCCGCGCCAGCCGCGCGAGCGCCGGATACCAGGTCAGCAGGCCCGTGCAGGCCACCGAGTGCAGCAGGAAGAGGGCGGGGGCGTCCCGCGGGCCGACGTCGGTGACCACCGTGCGGCCTCGGCCGGGCAGCTCCAGGGGGACCGGCTCGGGGACGCCCGCGGTCGGCGGCACGGTGATCCGCCGTCGCGTCCGCGCCATTCCGCCACCCCCGGGGGTTGCCGTGCCCGCCCTTTCCGGTTAAGACTAGAACAGGTTTCAATATTGCGCCCGATCCGGAGGACAGGCGTGGACTTCGCCCTTGACGATACGCAGACCGAAATCGCCGCCCTCGCCGCGAAAGTGCTCGGGTCCGACGAAGACCCTTGGCGCGCGCTCGCCTCGGCGGGCCTGCTCGCCCTGGCGCTGCCCCCGGAACTGGAAGGCGACGGCTTGGGCGTCGCGGAGGTCGCCCAGGTCCTCACCGAGGTCGGCCGGGCCGCCGCGCCGGTGCCCGCGTACGCCGCGCTCGCCTTGGGCGTCCTGCCGATCGAGTCGCTCGGCACCCCCGCCCAGCGCGCGGAGCTGCTGCCGGCGGTCGCGGCCGGGGACGCGCTGCTCACCGCGGCCCTGCACGAACCGTCCGCGCCGCTGGTCGCCGAGCCCGCCGCCACCGCACGGCCCGGAGACGGGAACTGGCTGGTCAGCGGCGTGAAAACCGCGGTACCGCACGCCGCCGGGGCGACCCGGATCCTCACGCCGGTGACCACCGCGCACGGCAGCGCCGTCTACCTCGTCGACCCGCAGGCCGACGGCGTCACGCTCGTCCCGACCCCCACCTCCTCCGGGAGCCCGGAGTACACCGTCCGGCTCCACGACGTCGCGGTCGAGGAAACGGACCTGCTGTTCGACCTCGGCGCGGTCGCGGCGCTGCACCGGTTCGCGCTGGCCGGCGCCCTGGCCCTCGGCGACGGCCTCCTGGCCGGCGCGCTCGCGCTGACCGTGAAGCACGTCGGCGAGCGCACCCAGTTCGGCCGGCCACTGGCGGCTTTCCAGGCGGTGGCGGGCCAGATCGCCGACGTCTACGTGGCCGCGCGGACCGTGCACCTCGCGGTGACCTCCGCGGTGTGGCGGCTGGCGTCCGGGCTCGACGCGGACGCCGAACTGGACGTCGCCGCCTACTGGCTCGCCTCGCAGGCCCCGGAGGCGCTGGCGACCTGCCACCACCTGCACGGCGGCCTCGGCGTCGACGAAACCTATCCGCTGCACCGGTATTCGTCGGCGGTCAAGGATCTCGGCCGGACCCTCGGCGGGGCCGCGCACCGGCTCGGCCGGCTCGGCGAACGAGTGGCGGGGTGAGGCGGATGCACGTCGAACTGACCAGCGCGCAACGGCAGCTGCGCGCCGAACTGCGCGAGTACTTCGCCGGCCTGATCAGCCCCGAGGAACGCCGGGCGATGCGGCGCGAGCGGCACGGGCCGGTGTTCCGCGAGATCGTCCGCCGGATGGGCCGCGACGGCCGGCTCGGCGTCGGCTGGCCGGTCGAATACGGCGGCCAGGGCTTCGGCGGCATCGAACAGCACCTGTTCGTCGACGAGGCCGCGCGCGCCGACGTCCAGCTGCCCTCGGTCACCCTGCAGACGGTCGGGCCGACGCTGCAGGAATTCGGCACGGACGAGCAGAGGTCCTTCTTCCTGCCGAAGATCCTGGCCGGGGAGATCCACTTCGCCATCGGGTACAGCGAACCGGAAGCGGGCACCGACCTCGCGTCGCTGCGGACGACGGCGGTCCGCGACGGCGACTCCTACGTCGTCAACGGCCAGAAGATCTTCACCACCGGCGGGCACGACGCCGACTACATCTGGCTCGCCGTGCGCACCGCGCCCGACGCGCCCAAGCACAAGGGCATCTCGATCCTCATCGTCGACACGAGCGACCCCGGCTACTCGTGGACGCCGATCATCACCTGCGACGGCGCTCACCACGTCAACGCGACCTACTACTCGGACGTCCGTGTGCCGGCGAACCGCCTGGTGGGGCAGGAAAACGCCGGCTGGCGGCTGATCACGACCCAGCTCAACCACGAGCGCGTCATGCTCGGCCCGGCCGGCCGGATCGGCGGCCTGTACGACCGCGTCCGCGCCTGGGCCTGCACGCACGGCCTCTTGGACCTCGCCGACGTGCGGGCCGTGCTCGCCGAGGCGCTGGCCGTGACCCGGGTGAACGAGCTGCTGAACTGGCAGGTCGCGGTGTCCTCGGCGAGCGCACCGGTGGGCGTGGCCGACGCGTCGGCGACCAAGGTGTTCAGCTCCGAAGCCATCCAGCGGATCGGCCGGAACCTCGAGGAAGTCGTGGCGCGCCACGGCGACCTGGCCGATCCGGACACCGCCGAGCTCGCCGAATGGCTGGACCTCACCGCGAAACGCAACATCGTGCTGACCTTCGGCGGGGGCGTCAGCGAAATCCAACGAGAGCTGATCGCCTCGATCGGCTTGGGCCTGCCGAGGGTGCCGCGATGAACATCGAAGAGGCCGCCGCGGAGATCGCCGCGCGCGGGGAATGCGCGCCGCGCCTGGCGCGCGACCCCGTCAACCAGGCCATGGTCAACAACTGGGTCGAGGCGATCGGGGACCGCAACCCGGTCTACACCGACCCGGAGTACGCCGTCACCAGTGTCCACAAGGGACTCGTCGCGCCGCCCGCGATGGCGCAGGTGTGGACGATGGGCGGCCTGAACGTCCCGCGCGGCGCCGACGACCCCCTGGGCCTGATGATGGAGCTGCTCGACGAGGCGGGGTTCACCTCGGTCGTGGCGACGAACTCCGAACAGACCTACCACCGCTACCTGCGGCCCGGCGAGCAGGTCGAGGCACGGACCCGGCTGGAGGAGGTCGTCGGGCCGAAGAAGACCGCCCTCGGCGAAGGATGGTTCGTCACCACGCGGATGACCTGGTACGTCGGGGACGAGGCCGTCGCCGAGATGATGTTCCGGGTGCTCAAGTTCCGCCCGCCCGCCCCGAAGCCGCCGCCCGCGCCGGTGCTGCGGCCGGTGATCAGCCGGGACACGGAGTTCTTCTGGGACGGCCTGCGCGAGGGTGAGCTGCGGATCCAGCGCTGGGGCGAGACGCTGCGGCACCCGCCGGGGCCGATGCCGCCCGACGGCTCGCTGGACACCAAGCCCGACTACGTCGTCGCCAGCGGCCGCGGGACCGTGTACTCCTACGTCGTGCACCACCACCCGGCGGTACCGGGCAAGCAACTGCCGTTCGTGGTGGCCCTGGTGGAACTCGAAGAAGGGGTCCGGGTGATGGCCGAGCTCGTGGACGCGGCGCCGGAGGAAGTCCACATCGGACTGCCGGTGGTCGCCGCGTTCATCACGGTGGACGACGACCTGACCCTGCCCGCGTGGAAGGTGGCCCGATGACCGTCGCCGAAGGGACCGAGCTGCCGCCGTTGACGATCGAGGCGACGCCGACGTTCGTCGTCAGCACGGCGCTGGCCACCCGTGACTTCCAGGACGTCCACCACGACCGCGACTCGGCCGTCGCCCGCGGCTCGAAGGACATCTTCCTCAACATCCTCACCGACACCGGTCTGGTGCAGCGGTTCGTCTCGGAGTGGGCCGGGCCGCAGGCGCTGATCCGGTCGATCAAGATCCGGCTCGGCGTGCCCTGCTACGCCTACGACACGCTGACGTTCACCGGCCGCGTCGTCTCCCGTGAGGGCAACGACGTCGTGGTCTCGGTGTCCGGTGTGGACAGTCTCGGTGAGCACGTCGCCGGGACGGTGGCGGTGACGCTGCCGTGACGCTCTCGGGCAAGGCGGCGATCGCCGGGATCGGCGCGACGGAGTTCTCCAAGGACTCCGGGCGCAGCGAACTGCGGCTGGCGGCCGAATGCATCTCCCACGCCCTGGCCGACGCCGGGCTGACGCCGTCCGATGTGGACGGACTGGTGTCGTTCACCATGGACGGCAACGCCGAGATCGCCGTGGCGCGCGAGCTGGGCATTCCCGAACTGAAGTTCTTCAGCCGCATCCACTACGGCGGCGGCGCCGCGGCGGCGACCGTGCAGCAGGCGGCGATGGCGGTGGCGACCGGCGTCGCGGACGTCGTCGTCGCCTACCGCGCGTTCAACGAGCGGTCCGGGCACCGCTTCGGCCAGGTGTCGTCCGCGGCGGCCGGGCAGGTCAACTCCTCGGGGGTGGACAACGCGTTCCACTACCCGATGGGCATCGCCACCCCGGCGGCGACGGTGGCCATGGTGGCACAGCGTTATCTGCACGACTACGGCGCGACGAGCGAGGACTTCGGGCGCGTCGCCGTGATCGACCGCAAGCACGCGGCGACCAACCCGAACGCGTGGTTCCACGAGCGGCCCATCACGCTCGAGGAGCACCAGGCGTCGCGCTGGGTGGCCGAGCCGCTGCACCTGCTCGACTGCTGCCAGGAGAGCGACGGCGGGGTCGCGCTGGTCGTCACCAGCCTTTCGCGGGCGCGCGACCTGGCGCGGCCACCGGCGGTGATCGCGGCGGCGGCGCAGGGGAGCGGGCCGGACCAGTACGTGATGACCAGCTACTACCGCGACGACCTGGCCGCGCTGCCGGAAATGGGCGTCGTGGGCCGGCAGCTGTGGGGCCAGTCTGGGCTCGGACCGTCCGATGTGGACGTCGCGGTGCTGTATGACCACTTCACGCCGTATGTGCTGATGCAACTGGAGGAGCTGGGGTTCTGCGGCCGGGGCGAGGCGAAGGACTTCATCGCCGACGGCGCGCTGGAGCTCGACGGCGCGTTGCCGCTCAACCCGCACGGCGGCCAGCTCGGCGAGGCGTACATCCACGGCATGAACGGCATCGCGGAGGGCGTCCGGCAGATCCGCGGGACGGCGGCCAACCAGGTCGCGGGCGCGTCCCGGGTGCTGGTCACGGCGGGTACGGGCGTGCCGACCAGCGGCCTCATCCTGACGGGTGACCAAACCTCACCTCAATGACGTCTGGTGCCCGTCCGGCGTGGGTGTCACGGTGGAGACACCACCCACGACGGAGAGTGAGGACGAACGCGCGATGGCGGTCGACTGGGCGCTCACGGCGGTGTTCGCGGCACTGGTGCTGCCGTGCGTGCTGAGGCTGGTCCGCCTCGACTACGCACGCCTGGGCCACGGCGTCCGCCACGGCGACCTGGCCGAGCTGCTGCTGGTGGTGGCGATGGTGGCGATGTTCTCGCCGGTCGGCGGCCCGATCCCGGCGGCGGGCTGGCAGGCGGTGCTGGTCCTGACAACGGGCTGGTTCGCGGTGACGTGGTGGCGAAGCAGGACATGCGCCCACCACGCACTGTCGGCGGCGGCGATGCTGTACATGGTGACGGCGATGCCGCACACGGGAACGGCCCACGGCCCGTGGCTGACGATGTCGGCCATGGACGCCCGGTTGGCGGTGCCCTTGGTGGCGGTGCTGGCGGCGGGCTATTTCGTGCTCGACGCGGCGTGGTCGGGGGTGCTGGCGGTCCGGGGCTCGGTGGTCTCCGGCTCCCGCGCGGCGACCGGCTCCGGCCAGGCTTCGCGGGCGGTGTGCCGCGCGGTGATGGGAGCCGGTATGGGCTACATGCTGCTGGCCTCGGCTTTGTGAGCGCGGCGCGGAGAGGTCCCCGGCCTGGGGCCCCCCGGATTTCACGTTACCGGAAGGCACCGACAATTCCGGGCGGTGCGGCGATCAGCCCGCGACCCGCCGCACCTCGCCCGGCGCGCTGTCCCCGGGCTCCGGAAGCGAAGCCGCCGGGTTGGCCGCCGTCCACTGGGAGGCTGCCGCGATGTCGTTCTTCAACGCCGTGATCAGGTCCTCCGCCGAGGCGTACTTCTCCTGGTCCCGCAGGTGCGCGCCCAGCCACACCACCAGCGTCTCGCCGTACAGGTCACCCGCGAAGTCCAGGACGTGAGCCTCCAGCAGGCGGTAGCCGTCCGCGCCGTAGTACGTCGGGCGGCGGCCGACCGAGATCGCCGCCGGGAGGCGGGTGCCGTCCGGGCGGCCGATCCAGCCCGCCCACACCCCGTCGCCGAGGGAGCCGTCCTGGTCGCGCAGGGCGATGTTGGCCGTCGGAAAGCCCAGCTCGCGGCCGCGCTGGTCGCCCGATTCGACCGTTCCCCGCACCACGAAGTATTCCGGCATTCGTCCTCCCGAGTCTCCCCACCACGGTAGCGGCCCCGGCAGCGACGTTCAGGAAGTGGACACCAGCACCGTGTCCGCCAGCACCGGCGCGTCGTCGCGCTCGGCCGCCGACGCCGTCACCAGCAGCCGGTCTTCGCCGGAGCGCCACACCCGGATCCGCAGCGTCTCGCCCGGGAACACCACCCCGGCGAACTTCGTCGCGAAGGACGCCACCCGCGCCGGGTCGCCGTCCAGGAACTCGTTCACCAGCACCCGCGCCACGATCCCGTACGTGCACAGCCCGTGCAGGATCGGCCGGTCGAACCCCGCCGCCCGGGCGAACTCCGGGTCCGCGTGCAGCGGGTTCCGGTCACCGCACAGCCGGTACAGCAGCGCCTGCTGCGGCAACGTCGGCGTCTCGACGACGAAGTCCGGCTCCCGCGACGGAAAAGCAACCCGGTCCGACGGCCCCCGCGAGCCCCCGAAACCGCCCTCGCCCCGTGCGAAGATGCTCGACCGCGCCGTCCACAGTGGATCCCCGGCCGAGGACGTGACCGAAACCTCCTGCACCACGACCGCCGCCTTCCCCTTGTCGAAGACGTCGGCGATCCGCGACCGCGCCACCGCCTTCCCCGCCGTCGGGATCGGCTGGTGCAGCGTGATCTCCTGCTTGCCGTGCAGCACCTTGGCCAGGTCGATCTCCACGCCGGGGAACGACACCGCCGGCGGGTCGAACACGCGCAGGTTGGCCGCGACCGTCGCGAACGTCGGCAGCACCACCAGGTCCTGCTCGTAGGTGTAGCGCAGCTCGTCCGGGCCGGCGCCCAACGCCAGGTGGTAGAGCAGCACGTCCGACGACGTCCAGGCGAAGCTCACCTCGCCGATCTCGGCACCGATCGCGACGTCCGGGTCGATGGGCACGGAAACTCCCTATTCGTAGCTGATCGAGACCTCGTCGGTGACCGGCAGCGACTGGCAGGCCAGCACGATGCCGTCCGCCATGTCCTCGGCGTCGAGCACCTCGTTGTGCAGCATCTTCACCTCGCCCGAGACGACCCGGCACGCGCACGCACTGCATTGTCCCTCACGGCACGAATACGGCGCGTCCATGCCCTCGTCCAGCAGCCGATCGAGCAGCTTCCGCCGGCGCGGCCAGGACATCGTCCGCGTCGAGCCGTCCAGCGACACCGTCAGCGACGCCGGTGCCTCGTCGGACTCGGGCTCGGGCTCGGGCGCACCGGACTCGAACGGGTTCCCGGTCAGCGACGTGAACTTCTCGACGTGCACCCGCTCCCGCGGCACGCCCAGCTGCCCGAGCGCCTCCCGCACGGCCGCCATGAACGGCGCCGGCCCGCACAGGAACGCCTCGTGCGACGTGTACGCCGAAGCCAGCCCGCGCAGCTGCGAGACGTCCGGCAGGCCCTGGACGCTCTCCAGCCAGTGGACGACGACCAGCCGGTCTCCGTGGCGCTTCGCCAGCGACGCCAGTTCGCCCGCGAAGATCACCGAGTGCTCGTCGCGGTTCGCGTACACCAGCACGACCCGGCCGGAACCGGTCTCCAGAGCCGTCTTCAGGATGGCCATCACCGGCGTGATGCCGCTGCCGCCCGCGAACAGCAGGAAGTCCTCGTCCGCCGACGCCGGGCAGAACACCCCGGCCGGCGCCAGCACGTCGACCTGCATCCCCGGCTTCAAGGACGAGCAGATCCAGCTCGAGCCGTACCCGCCGTCGGTCCGCTTGACCGTCACCTGCACGCGGTTCTCGTGCGGCGCGCTCGAGAGCGAATAGCACCGCGCGACCGAACCCGTCCGGTCGCTGGGGATCTTCAGGGTCAGGAACTGCCCCGCCGAATAGGAGAAAGCCGCGGCGTGCTCGGGCGGGATCTCGAAGACCACCGACCGCGCGTCCGGCGTTTCGACGACGACGTCGGCGACGGTCAGCGTGTAGACCCGCTCAGCCATCGGCCACCGCCAGCGTGCCTTCGCGCACCGCGTCGGAGATGCTGTCGGACAGCTTCGGGCACGTGTCGAGCAACGCCGAAGGGCCGTCCGCGTCCGCGAACACCGGGCAGGTGTCGGCGGGTCGGGACGTCCACTGGATGCTCGTGTGCTGGATGCTGTTCTTCTTCACCAGCACGCACGTCCCGCAGCTGCGGC
>NZ_MUMI01000576.1 GCF_002155975.1 Amycolatopsis kentuckyensis | reverse complement strand
CCACAGCTCGCAGGCCGCGACCCTGCCCGCCTCGTCGAGCATGGCCGTGAGCAGGCTGGGGACCGCGGTGAGCGAACCCGCGCGGTGGGTCGCGAGCAGGTCGCCGAGTGCCGCGGGATCGGCCGCTGTCGCGTCGTCGGCCAGCAGGACCTGACCGCCGTGGACCAGCGGGCCGAGCAGTTCGGTGGACCCGTCGACGAAGTTCAGCGACGCCTTGGCGATCGCGGGCCCCGGGTCCGCGGCGCGGACGGTGGCGAACCAGTGCAACCGGTTCACCAGGCCGCCGTGGGTGCCGACGACACCCTTGGGCACGCCGGTCGAGCCGGAGGTGTACAGGACGTAGGACGCCGAGTCCTTCGTCAGGGGGACCTCGGGATCGTCCGGGTCGGCCGCGGCGATGGCCCGGGCGGTGGCGGGGTCGTCGAGCACGAAGAGGGGGCCGGGCAAGCCCGCGGCGTGCGCCCGGTCGGTCAGCACCAGCGGGGGAGCGGCGTCGGCGAGCATGGTCGCGATGCGCTCGGCCGGGTAACCCGGGTCGACCGGCAGGTAGGCCGCGCCCGCCTTGAGGACGGCCAGCAGGGCGACGGGCAGCTCCGGCGACCTCGGCAGCGCGATCGCGACCGGGGAGCCCGGCCGGATCCCCGCGTCGATCAGCGCCCGGGCCACCCGGTTCGCCCGGGCGTTCAGCTCCGCGTAGGTCAGGTTCTCGACGCGGTTGCGCCGGGTGTCCGCGAACAGCAGCGCGGACGCGTCCGGGCCGCGGGCCACCTGGGCGGCGAACAGCTCGCAGACCGTTTCGGCCGGCAGGTCGGCCGGGCTGCCGCCGATCCGCGCCCGCCCGACTTCCGCCGGGGTGACCGCGGCCAGGCCGCCCACCGGCCGGTGCGGGTCGGCGGTGATCTCGGCGAGCACCCGGGCGAGCAGGTCCGCGATCCGCTCGACCTCGGCCTCGCCGAGCAGGTCGGCCTGGTAGTCCAGCCGCAGCAGCAGCCGGTCGCCGGGCACCACGACGAGCATCAGCGGGTAGTGGCTCGAGTCGTCGCCCCACGTGGGGGTGACGGTCAGGCCGGGAGCCGGGGCGGCGGGCGGGCCGGTGGGGTAGTTCTCGACCACGACGACGGTGTCGAACAACTCCCGGAGCCCGGCCGCCTCGTGGATCGCGGTCAGGCTCAGGTGGTGGTACGCGGCCATCCGCGAGTGGTCGTCCTGCAGGCGGGCCAGCACCGCCGAGACCGGCTCGGCCCGCTCCCACCGGCAGCGCACCGGAACGGTGTTGATGAACAGGCCGATCATGCGCTGCACCCCGGGCAGCTGCGGGGGCCGTCCGGCGACGGTGCTGCCGAACACGACGTCGCGACGGCCGGTCAGCCTGCCGAGGACCACCGCGAGGGCGCCCTGGACCACGGTGTTCAGCGTCAGGTCGTGGTCACGGGTCAGCCGGGTGACCGCGGCGGTGGTTTCGCCGGGCAGGTGCCGGACGAGCCGGCTGGGGGCCACGGTCCGCCGTCCGGGCGGCACCGGCGGCGCCACCAGCGTGGCTTCGTCCACTTCGGACAGAAGTGCCCGCCACGCGGCGCGCGCCGGCCGCGGGTCCTGCGCGGCGAGCCAGGCGAGGTAGTCGCGGAAGGGAACGGCCGCGGGCAGGCGGGCGTCGTCGCCGTCGGCGT
Organism: Amycolatopsis kentuckyensis; assembly: GCF_002155975.1. Lineage (GTDB taxonomy): Bacteria > Actinomycetota > Actinomycetes > Mycobacteriales > Pseudonocardiaceae > Amycolatopsis > Amycolatopsis kentuckyensis. The sequence goes on along the minus strand of NZ_MUMI01000576.1, from coordinate 1,636 downwards.
AGAGGGTGAACAACTCGCCCAGCAGGATGGGCAGCGACCAGCCGTCCATCAGGATGTGGTGGTTGGTCAGCACGAGGCAGTGCCGCCGCGGGCCGAGCCGGACGAGGGTGAAGCGCAGCAGCGGCGGCCGGGCCAGGTCGAAACCGCGGGCGCGGTCTTCGGCCGCCAGCCGGGTCAGCCGCGCCGGCCGCTGCGCCTCCGGCAGGCCGGTGAGGTCGCACTCGCGCCACGCCGGCTCGGCACCGACCGGGATGAACTGGACCGGTTTGTCCAGCCCCCGGTCGGAGAACCCGGCCCGCAGGTTCGGGTGCCGGGTCAGCAGCAGGCGGGCTGCGGTCCGCAACGCCGTGGCGTCGAGGTCGCCCTCCAGTTCGAGGCCGAGCTGCACGGTGTAGGTGTCGGTGCCGGAGTCGTCGTAGCGGGCGTGGAAGAACAAGCCCTCCTGCAGCGGCGACAACGGCAGGACGCCGGCCAGCTTCGACGCCGTCACTGTTCGGTCTCCAGCAGGTTCTCCAGCTGCGCGAGCTGGGTCTGGTCCAGGTCCACCAGCGCCACGTCCGGCGTCGGGCCGGCGGCGGAGCCGCGCGGCACCACCTGATCGGCCAGCGCGGCCAGCACCCGCTGCCAGTTGTCGGCGAGCAGGGCGACGTCGGCCTCGTCGAGCAGCCCCTCCGGCCACAGCCAGGTCGCGACCAGGCGCATCCCCTCCGGGTGTTCTTCGGTGATCGCCGTCAGCTCGATCACGTGCGACAGGGGCAGGTCCGGGTCGCCGCCGCCGAGCGCGCCCTCCTCCGGCGCCAGGCTCCAGTCGGTCGCGGCACCCGGAGAACCGAAGCGGCCGAGGTAGTTGAAGCCGATCGGCGGGGCCGGCAGCCTCGCCAGGGTCGCGCCCGTGTCGGCACGCAGGTACCGCAGCAGGCCGTGGCCCAGCCCGTCGCCCGGCACGGCGCGCAGTTGTTCCTTGAGCCGGCGGAACACCGCACCGAGGGAGTCCGGCGTGGTGAGCACGGATTCGAGGTCGCCCGCGCCCGGATCGAGCCGGACCGGGTGGGTCGTGGTGAACCAGCCGACGGTGCGGGACAGGTCGATCGCGGGGTCGGTGCTCTGCCTGCCGTGTCCCTCCACCTCGATCAGCGACGCGGTCCCCGGCCGGCCCCGTGCCGCCCGCACGCTCGTCAGCGCCAACGCCAGTGCCGCCAGCAGGACGTCGTCGACGTCCACCCGGAACGCGGCCGGCACCGAGGTGAGCAGCGCCTGGGTCAGCTCGGCCGGCAGCGTGCGCCGGATCCGGCCGGCGGTCCCCAGCACGTCCACCGCGGGATCGAGGTCGCGCTCGGTCCAGGAACCCGCCGGAGTGCCCAGGACGGCCGTCCAGGCCGGCAGTTCGGCCAGCCGCTCCGGCCGCTGCGCCTCGGCGGCCAGTTCCTTCGCCCACGCCGCGAAGGGCGTGCCGACCTCAGGGAGCTCGGGACGGCGGCCGGACCGGACGGCCTGCCACGCGGACTCGAGGTCCCGCAGCAGGATCCGCCAGGACACGCCGTCGACGGCCAGGTGGTGGACGGCGAGGAACAACCGCCCCGGGGTGTCCCGCCCCGCGTCGAACCACACCGCCTGGACCATTGCGCCCGCCGCCGGG
>NZ_MUMI01000575.1 GCF_002155975.1 Amycolatopsis kentuckyensis | reverse complement strand
GCGCGCGACCACGCGGCCGACGACGTCGGACACCAGCAGGAGCAGCGGCGCGAGCAGTGCGGAGTACGGCAGCAGCCAGCGGTGGTCGGGCCCGGTGACCAGCCGCGCGGCGTGCGGCACGGTGAGCCCGACAAAGGCGATCGGCCCGGCGATGGCCGTGGCCGAACCGCAGAGCACGACGACGGCGAGCGCGCACACCAGCCGCGCGACCGGCACGTTCTGGCCGAGCGAGCGGGCGACGTCCTCGCCGAGCGCAAGCGCGTTGAGCTGGCGCGCGGCGACCAGGGCGAGGAGGACGCCCGCGACCACGAACGGCACGGCCTGGGTGATCGTCGCGGCGTCGCGGCCGGTCAGCGAGCCGACCTGCCAGAACCGGTACTGGTCGAACGTGGTCTGGTCGGTGAGCAGGAGCGCGCTGGTCACCGAGGCCAGTGCCGCCGTCACCGCGGCGCCGGCGAGGGCGAGCTTCACCGGCGTCGCCCCGGCCCGGCCGAGGGAGCTGACGCCGTAGACGACGCCACCGGCGGCCGCGGCGCCCAGGAAGCCGAACCAGACGTACCCGCCGACGCTGGTGATGCCGAAGGTGCCGATGCCGAGGACGACGAAGAGCGCCGCGCCCGCGTTGACGCCGAGCAGCCCGGGATCGGCCAGGGGGTTGCGGGTGGCGCCTTGGATGACGGCGCCGGAGAGGCCCAGCGCGACGCCGGCCAGTACCCCGGCGAGGGTGCGCGGGAGGCGGAGTTCGCGGACGACGAGGTGGTCCGGGTTGCCCGCGTCGAAGTGGAAGAGCGCGTCGAGCACGGTGCCCGGGCTCAGGCCACGGGTGCCGACCCCGATGCTGAGCAGCACGGCGGCGGCCACGGCCGCGGCGAGGACCAGCAACCCGGCCGTCAGCGGGAGCGAGCGGGTCCGCACAGGTCGTTACCTTTGCTAACAGGTGGTTAGGCATGCCTAATCTAGGTCGCCGGATCTTGCCGACTCAAGTTCCGTGAGCGAGCTCACCGGACGCGGGTTGTCAGCCGACCGTTTCCGATATATCGTGAACGTGTCGCAACAGTTCGAGAAAGGAACATCAGACATGCGTAGGCCACGACACCCCTTCGCCCACGAACGTGGGCGCGCACCTTTTGGCCCCTTCGGTGGTTTCGGCGAGTTCCCCTCGGGCTTCGGCCCCGGTGGACGCGGTCGCGGCCACGGTCCGGGCCGGCGGGGTCACGGCGGACGGCGCAGCCGCCGCGGTGACGTCCGCGCCGCGATCCTGGCGCTGCTCGCCGAGCAGCCCCGGCACGGCTACGAGATCATCCGCGAGATCGGCGAGCGCTCCGGCGGCTTCTGGCGGCCCAGCCCCGGCTCGGTCTACCCGACGCTGCAGCTGCTGGCCGACGAAGGCCTGGTCATCAGCAAGGACGAGCACGGCAAGAAGCTGTTCGAGCTGACCGACGCCGGCCGCGCCGCCGCGGAGGAGCAGGACAGCACCCCGCCGTGGGAGCAGATCGCGCAGGACGTCGACCCGGTCGAGATCGGGCTCGCGAAGGCGGGCAAGAACCTGGCCGCCGCCGTCGTGCAGATCATGCGCGCGGGCTCCGAGAGCCAGCAGGCCCGCGCGGCCGAGGTGCTCAACGACGCCCGGCGCTCGCTCTACGGCATCCTCGGTGAGGACGACGAAGAGTCCGCTTCGCCGGAGACGGCGGAGTGACCAGGCAGGACGAGGCCGGTGGGCTTCACCCGCGTGTGGACGCGGTAGCCCACCGGCAACGTCAGGTCCTCGGCGCGATTCCCGTTACGCTGCAAGGACTCCGCGATCGCCTGTTCGGCGACCGGTTTGCTGAACTCGATCTTCAGCACGGCTTCGAGGTCCGCGGCGGTCGCGAAACGCCATTCGGTCGCGACGCGGCGGCAGCCGAACCCGGCCCGGGCGAAGAACCGTTCGACGGCGCCCGGGTCGTAGTGCGGTAGGTCGGCGCGCATCCAACGACCGTAGGGCTCACTGGTCACGTCGAGGTCGACGATCAGGATCGCGCCGCCCGGCCGCAGCACCCGTTCGGCCTCCGCCAGCCCCGGTTCGCACCCGGGCCCGAAGAAGTACGCCGTGCGCGCGTGCACGACGTCGACGCTCGCGCTGCGGACCGGCAGCCGCTGGGCCCGGCCCATCCGGATGTCCACGTTCGACAGTCCCTCGACGCGTTTCAGCGCGCTTCGCACCAACGGCTCGTGCGGCTCGACCCCGAGCACCGATCGCGCGTCCCGGGCGAAGCGCGGCAAGTGAAACCCGTCACCGCAGCCGACGTCCAGCACGTCCAGGCCGGTCCAGTCGTGCTCCTCCCGCAGCACCCGCCAGATCTCGCCGCCGCTGTCCTGCGCGCGGTTCTCCAGCTCGTAATCGGCCTGGTAGTACCAGATGTTGGGGCTCGGCACGACCTCCGCGCGCCGCGACGACCACCGCACCCCCGCTGCTCCTTCCGGGTCCTCGTCGCCGGGCTGTGCCCGCACGGTGGCGAATTCTTGGCGGAAAACTCACGGATCACGCCTAGAATCCGGTGGGTATCGGGAGGAGCACCCATGGCAATCGGCCCGTCCAGTACCCCGTCCCCGGTCCCGGCCGGAATTCCGTGCTGGATCGAGCTGGCCTGCCGGGAGCAGGCCGTGGCGGAGAGATTCTACGGTGCCCTCTTCGGCTGGGAGTACACCACTCAGCGAGACCCGGCGACGTCCGACGGCCGCTACGCCATCGCGGCGATCAACGGCCTCCCCGTCGGCGGCCTCTACCGCGCGGCCCAGGGTGCGCCGCTGGGGTGGATGCCGCACATTTCGGTCCCCCACACCGCGAGCGCGGCCGAGTGGGTGGAGCACCTCGGCGGGCGGATCACCCTCGGGCCGGTGGCGATCCCGGACCGCGGCACGATCATGCACGCCGTCGACGCGTGCGGCGCGCCGGTGGTGTTCTGGGAGGTGCCGCCGAACTGGGAGTTCGTCACCGGCATCCCGAACACCTTCAGCGGCGCGGACCTCAACACCCACGACGGCGTCGCGGCGGATCACTTCTACACCAAGCTGTTCACCTACGGCAGCCATCAGATCGGCGACGGCGACATGCTGGACTACGTCGAATGGCTCATCGAGCACGAGCCGGTGCTGTACCGGTACGTGATGGGTTCGGAGTACAGCCTCGAAACCCCGCCGCACTGGCTCGTGTACTTCGACATCGACCCGGCCCGCGGCGTCGACGCGGTGGCGGGCGAGGCGCTCATGCACGGCGGCACGGTGGTGATCCAGCCGTACGACACCCCGTTCGGCCGGATGTCGATCCTCGCCGACCCCGAGGGCGCGGTCTTCGCGGTGATCGACCACTCGCGCGTGACCGAAGGCTGGGGCCGCGCGGAGGTCGACGACCCGTACGACGACTAGACCGGAACGAACGCCGAAAGCAGCAGCCAGGACACGACGGCCGACGGCAGCAGCGAGTCGAGCCGGTCCATGATCCCGCCGTGCCCGGGCAGCAGCGTCCCCATGTCCTTGACGCCGAGATCGCGCTTGATCAGCGACTCGACGAGGTCGCCCAGGGTCGCGGTCAGCACGATGGCGACGCCGAAGATCACGCCCTGCCAGACGTGGCCGTCGAGCAGCAGGCTGAGGGTCAGCGCCCCGGCGACGACACCGCCGATCACCGAGCCGGCGAAGCCTTCCCAGGTCTTCTTCGGGCTGATGGTGGGCGCCATCGGGTGCTTGCCGCCGAGAACACCGGCGATGTAGCCACCGGTGTCCGACGCGACGACGCCGATCAGGAAGGTGAGCACCCGCCCAACGCCGTCTTCCGGCGGCACGAGCATGGCGGCGAACGCCCCGAAGAGCGGCAGGTACGCGGCGGCGAAGGTGGACGCGCTGATGTCGCGCAGGTAGCCCTTCGCGCCACCGGGCAAGCGCCAGAGCAGGCAGGCGAGCACGGTGAGGACGAACGCGGTGAGCGCGCCTTCCCGCCCGAACGGCCAGGCGAGCCAGATCATCGCCTGCCCGCCGACGAGCACCGGGATCATCGCAACCCGGATGTCGGCGACCCGGCGCAGCACCCCGGCGAATTCGAAGGTGCCGACCGCGATCGCGATCGCGATGATCCCGATGAAGAGGTACCGGACGGTGAGCAGCGAAACGATGATCGCGGCGCCGAGCAGCAGCGCAACCCCGATGGCCGCGGGCAGGTTGCGGCCGGCCTTGGAGGCTTTCTTGACCTCCGGTGCCGGTTCCGCGGCCGAGACCGCCGAGCTCTCCGCAGCCTCGTCGGCCCGGGGAGCTTTGGCTGAGGTCGCCGAGGTCTGCGCAGCCTCGCCGGCCCGGGGAGCCTTGGCCGAGGTCTGCGCGGCCACGCCATTGGCCGACCCCGCCGCAGCCGTGGTCCGCGAGGCAGCCGGCGGTTCCGCCGCGGCGGAACCGGCGGCCGACAGCCGGGCCACTTCGCCCGAGCTCTCCGGAACGACCGGCGTCTCCGCCGCCCGGCCGGTTTCCGAGGTCGCCGAAGCCTCGCCCGGTGCCGTGCCCCCGGCGGTCCCCGGGAATTCCGGAGTGGCCGGGCTGCCGGCGTCGGCCGGCTCCGGCGTCCCGGGCGCGGCCGCCGGGTGTGCTCCGGTGGCGTCCACCCGGTCCTCGCGTTCCTCGCTCACCTGTGCCATCAGACCTCGAGCAGCTCGGCTTCCTTGTGCTTGACCAGCTCGTCGACCTTGTGCACGTAGGTGTCGGTCAGGTTCTGCAGTTCCTTCTCCGCGCGCGCGACGTCGTCCTCGCCGGCTTCGCCGTCCTTGGCGATGCGGTCGAGTTCGTCCTTGGCCTTGCGGCGGACGCTGCGGATCGAGACGCGGGCGTCCTCGCCCTTGCCCTTGGCGACCTTCACCATCTCCTTGCGCCGCTCCTCGGTGAGCTGCGGGATGACGATGCGGATGACCTGGCCGTCGTTGCTCGGGTTGACCCCGAGGTCCGACTCCCGGATCGCCTTTTCGATGGCGTTGAGCTGCGACTGGTCGTACGGCTTGATGAGCGCCATCCGGGCTTCCGGCACGTTCACGCTGGCCAGCTGGTTCAGCGGGGTCGGCGAGCCGTAGTACTCGACGACGATCCGCGAGAACATCGCCGACGAAGCCCGGCCGGTGCGAACCGACTGCAGCTCGTCCTTGGCGACGGACACCGCTTTTTCCATCTTCTCCTCGGCATCGAGGAGGGTCTCGTCGATCACGGTCACTCCCGTAGTTGTGATGGGTGGCGCTTGCTGATCCCAGCAGGTCTAGGCCGGCACCCCGGCAGCGGGGGTGCTGACCAACGTGCCGATTCTTTCACCACTCACCGCGCGGGCGATGTTCCCCTCGGTGAGCAGGTTGAACACGATGATCGGCATGTTGTTGTCCATGCAGAGGCTGAACGCCGTCGCGTCGGCGACCTTGAGGTCCCGCTCCAGCACCTCGCGGTGGGTGATCTCGCGGAACATCTCGGCGGTGGGGTCGGCCTTCGGGTCCGCGGTGTAGACGCCGTCGACGGCCTTCGCCATCAGCACGGCTTCGCAGCCCAGCTCGAGCGCGCGCTGCGCGGCCGCGGTGTCGGTGGAGAAGTACGGCATGCCGACCCCGGCGCCGAAGATCACGACGCGCCCCTTCTCCAGGTGCCGCTCGGCGCGGCGCGGGATGTAGGGCTCGGCGACCTGGCCCATCGTGATGGCGGTCTGCACGCGGGTGGGCAGGCCTTCCTTCTCCAGGAAGTCCTGCAGCGCCAGGCAGTTCATCACGGTGCCCAGCATCGCCATGTAGTCGGCGCGGTCGCGGTCCATGCCGCGCTGCGACAGCTCCGCGCCCCGGAAGTAGTTGCCGCCGCCGATCACGACCGCGACCTGGACACCGGTGCGGGCGACGTCGGCGATCTGCTGCGCGACCGAGTGGACGACGTCCGGATCGACGCCGATCGAACCACCGCCGAACATCTCGCCGCCCAGTTTCAGCAGCACCCGCCGGTAGCCACCTTCGACCCGGTCACCCATCTATGTCGCCTCCTACGCCCCTCGGCCGTTTTTTGTCATATCCAGACCTGACAGTGCCCCGTCCCCGATGGACGGAGACGGGGCACTGGTGAAACCTACGCCCGGACCTGGCCTCAGGCCTGGCCGACCTCAAAGCGCGCGAACCTGGTCAGCGTCACGCCGGCCTCGTCGAGCAGGGCCTTGACGGTCTTCTTGTTGTCCTTGACCGACGGCTGCTCGAGCAGGACGTTGTCCTTGTAGTAGGCGTTGACCTTGCCCTCGATGATCTTCGGCATGGCCTGCTCCGGCTTGCCCTCTTCGCGAGCGGTCTTCTCCGCGATCGAGCGCTCGTTCTCGACGATCTCGGCCGGCACCTCGTCGCGGGTCAGGTACTTCGCGCGCAGCGCGGCGACCTGCATGGCGGCACCGCGGGCGGCTTCGGCGTCGTCACCGGTGAACTCGACGAGCACACCGACGGCCGGCGGCAGGTCGGAGCCGCGGCGGTGCAGGTAGGTCGCGGTCTGGCCCTCGAAGGCCACGACGCGGCGCAGCTCGAGCTTCTCGCCGATGCGGGCCGACAGCTCCTGGACGACCTCGTTGACGGTCTTGCCGTCGAGCTCGGCACCCTTGAGCGCCTCGACGTCGGAGGTCTTGAGGGTCTTCGCGACCTCGACGATCTTCGCGGCGAGCGCCTGGAAGTCGGCGTTCTTCGCGACGAAGTCGGTCTCGGAGTCGAGCTCGATGAGGACGCCGCCGTCGCCGGTGACCAGGCCCTCGGCGGTGGCGCGCTCGGCGCGCTTGCCGACGTCCTTGGCGCCCTTGATGCGGAGGAACTCGACGGCCTTGTCGAAGTCGCCGCCGTTCTCCTCGAGGGCCTTCTTGCAGTCCATCATGCCGGCGCCGGTCATCTCGCGCAGGCGCTTCACGTCAGCGGCGGTGTAGTTCGCCATTCTGGTAAATCCGTCCTTTGCAGGAAATCTGTGGGTTGCTACACCCGTGCGGCCGGCCCACGGGGGCGCGGCCGCACGGGCGGTGGAGCATCAGGAGGAGGCGGTCGCCTGCTCGGTGGCGGCCTCGGCCGGGGCCGCCTCGACGGCAGCGGCGGCTTCGGTCGCGTCGGCGGCGGCGGTCTCGGAGCCGGCAAGCAGCTCCTTCTCCCACTCGGCCAGCGGCTCGTCGGCGGCGACGCCCGGCTCCGGCTTCGTGTCGGCGGACGCACCGTTGCGGCTGGAGCGCGCCATCAGACCGGCGGCCGCGGCCTCGGCGACGACCTTGGTCAGCAGCGCGGCCGACCGGATGGCGTCGTCGTTGCCCGGAATCGGGTAGTCGACCTCGTCCGGGTCGCAGTTGGTGTCCAGGATCGCGACGACCGGGATGTTCAGCTTCCGAGCCTCGCCGACGGCGATGTGCTCCTTCTTCGTGTCGACGATCCACACCGCGCTCGGCACCTTCGCCATGTCGCGGATACCGCCGAGGGTCTTCTCGAGCTTGTCCTTCTCGCGGGTCAGCGTCAGGATCTCGCGCTTGGTGAGACCTTCGAAGCCACCGGTCTGCTCCCGCGCCTCGAGCTCCTTCAGGCGGAGGAGGCGCTTGTGCACGGTCTGGAAGTTGGTCAGCATGCCGCCGAGCCAGCGCTGGTTGACGTAGGGCATGCCCACGCGCGCGGCCTCGTTGGCGATGGCTTCCTGAGCCTGCTTCTTGGTGCCGACGAACATGATGGTGCCGCCGTGCGCGACGGTTTCCTTGATGAACTCGTACGCACGGTCGATGTAGGTCAGCGTCTGCTGCAGGTCGATGATGTAGATGCCGTTGCGCTCGGTGAAGATGTAGCGCTTCATCTTCGGGTTCCACCGACGGGTCTGGTGCCCGAAGTGCACGCCGCTGTCGAGCAGCTGCTTCATGGTGACGACGGCCATTGCCGGAATCACACCTCTTCTGTGTAGTGCGCGCTCGCGGTGCCACCGCGGACGCGCTGCTCGGTTTGTCGCTCCCGGCCGGGTGGCCGTTCGCCCTGGTGCCCGCGCCGGCGTCCGGACCCCGGGAGTGAAGGACCCCTGAGGACCGCCGGACCCCGTGCGCTCCCCCGGCTGTTTCCAGAAGGGAGAACGCGCACGTGCACGCGAAGTCAGCCCGCTGAAACGGACTGCGCAAAAGATTCTACCCCCTCCCAC
>NZ_MUMI01000574.1 GCF_002155975.1 Amycolatopsis kentuckyensis | reverse complement strand
GAAGGCGATGCCCGTGATGCTGTTCGGCCCGGTCGCGTTCGCGTTCAGCTCGGCCTGCTGCTCCGGCGTCGGCAGCATCGGCTGGGTGGTCAGGAAGCGCGGCTCCAGCTCCTCGGGCAGCCCCAGGTAGAAGTCCAGGCCGAACGGCTGCCGGACGCGCTCCTCGTAGTGCTCCTGGATGCTACGGCCGGTGACGCGCCGGACGACCTCACCGGTCAGCGCGCCGATCACCAGCGCGTGGTAGCCGAACGCCGTGCCGGGCCGCCAGTACGGCCGCTGCGGGGCGAGCCGTTCGGCGATGACGCGGTCGTCCGCGATCTCTTCGGCGCTGAACCCCTCGTCGGCGCCCACGACGCCGGCGCGGTGCGCCAGCAGGTCCCGCAGGGTGATCCCGCCCTTGCCGGCGGCGCCGAACTCCGGCCAGTAGTGGGCGACCCGCTGGTCGAGGTCGAGCACGCCGTCCTGGACGAGCAGCGCGACCACCAGGTGCGCGGCCCCCTTGGTCGAGGAGAACACACCGGTCAGCGAGTCGCCGGTGATGGCGGGCCCGGTCCACAGGTCGACGACCCGCTCGCCATCGACGTGCGCGACGAGCTGCGCGGCGTAGTCACCGCCCTCGTCGGCCGCGACGGCGGCGAACTCTTCCCGGACGGACTCGAACCCATGGGCGACGGTGCCCTGGACGTGCTCGGACGGCATGGCAGCTCCCTCGGTGATCTCGATGCCTGCGCCAGGAACCAACCCCCACGATGCCGAGGTATTCCGTGACGCACGACCGCCCCGGTGCGTCATGGGGCCCCTGGCCCGGCCCCGGCCTGGCGATCGGCGCGTCCGGCTTCACGCTGGCGGTCGCGACTTGGGCGGCCTGGCTGCTCGTCCGGCCGGTGCGCTCGGTCGCCTGGTTGATTTCTTGGCAAGCGCGGGTGTTCGCGCTGCTGCCGCCCGGACGGTGCCACGGCGGCCGTCATCACCGCCTTGTCGCGTTGTCGGGCGCCGCGGTGTTCGCGACGACGTCGTGGGACCGGATCGGCCCGCCGATCGCCTACTTGGACACGGGAGGATCCAGACCGCGGTAGAGACCCCGCCGCGCGGGTACCAGTCCGATCATGAAGCTGACCTCCACTGTGCTCGGCACGCCGGAACCCCGCGCGCTCGCCGAGTTCTATTCGAAGCTCCTCGGCTGGCCGATCCGCACCGACGAACCGGAGTGGGTGACCCTGCGCCCGGACGACGGCAGCGCGGGACTGTCGTTCCAGCTGGAAACCGGGCACGTCCCACCGGTGTGGCCACCGGCCGACGGCGCCCAGCAGATGCAACTGCACCTCGACATCGAGGTCGACGACCTCCAGGAGGCGACGGCGATGGCGACCGCGGCGGGCGCGGTGGTCGCCGAGTTCCAGCCGCAGGACGACGTCCGAGTCTGCTTCGATCCGGCCGGGCACCCGTTCTGCCTCTGGACGCGCACGGGGTGACGTTGGGCCGGGCGGGCGGTCGACCGCCCGCCCGGGCCAGATCCTCGACCTGCCGCTGTTCCGAGCGATCCGGGCGGTGGCAGTCGCCGGGATCGACGGACTTGTCGCCGCGCCGGTGGTGGCTGAGAGCCCCGGCCTGTCCGCGGATCCGCAGAGGCGACGGTCGAGCGAGTAGCCCGCAGTCGGCGGTCCCGCGGCCGGACCGGCTGTGGGGCGAGAACTCGAGCCGCCCCGGATCCGCGAAGGCGACCGCCAACCGGGCAGCCGCAACCGGCCCCGGCCGCCGCACCGGCCCGGGATCGGAAACCGGAGCCGCGCTCGGATCCGCGAAGGGCGACGTCGAACCCCCGCGGGTCGCGGTTGCCGAGGTCGACGGCCTCCGGCACGCTGGCGCTGGTCGAGGAGCTCGGGCTGCCGTGGTTTCCGCGGTTCTGCGCGATTCGGGCGGACCTTCTCGCGGGCGGGCGGGCGGACCGACCGGCGGAGGAGGCGGTCGCGGTGTGCGCGGCGGCGATCGATCTCGCGCGCAATGCCGTGGAGCGGGCGCTGCTGCCACGGGAGCATGGCGCATGCCGCCAGCACGGCGGAGCAGGCGCTCGTGGCGCGGAAGCACGGTGAGCGCCGCCAGTAACGCAGAGCGGGCGCTCGTGGCGCGGAAGCACGGCCCGCGAGGCGAAGCGGGCGCGGCGCTCGTCACACGGAAGCACGCCCCATGCCGCCAGCAAGGCAGAGCGGGCCTTCGTGACGCGGAAGCACGGCCCATGCCGCCACCAACGCAGAGTGGGCGCTCGTGGCGCGGAAGCGCGGTGATTGCTGTCGGCAGGGAGGCGGGGCGGAGTGAGGTGACGCCCCGCGTTCGGATGGTCACAGGATCCGCTATGTTCGGCTGTGGTCCTGTTCCCGGCGAACGGAGTTGAGTCCTGTGGGGGTGCACCGGATCTGGCACCACGGACTGGTCCCCACCGAGGGGAAACGCCCCCTGGACGCCTTGCGCAGCAGGCTGATCAGCCGCCAGCGGCAGCAGGACGACTACACGGTGACCGATCTCGGGTCGTCCGATGACGGCGGCTCGCGCCGGTGTGACCTCAAGTTCGCCTACGAGGGCAGCGAAGGGCGCTACTCCGTTCAGGTATTGCTTTCGCTGTGCTACCGAGCCGGCGAAGATCGGGTGACGTGGCTGCTGACCGCCGCTTGCACGCGGCCGTGGCGCAGCTGCCACGATGCGCCCGCCTGGCGGATCGGGCTGGAGGAGCTGGGCGCCAGCGGCAGCGACGAAATCCCGATCGAGACGCCCGTGCTGGCTATGCGCGGCTGGTCGCGCAAGGAATGCGACCACCTCGCCGATCTGCTCGGCGAGGCACTGGCGGCGCCGTGGCGCTCTTCGGCGGTGCTGGTGCTCACCGAGCCGCCGACGGTGCCCGTGGAGGGCTGGCCCGGCCTGGTCAACGTCTTCGACGTCGATGACCGCTTCCGGCACACCCTCAACCGGCACCTGCCGCTCGGGTGCGCCCTGCCGCAGGGCGCGCGACTCTACGTGCCGCCGTGTGACCAGCTCCCGGACTTCGTCTTCACCGAGAGCCCGGTGTCCGGCGAGGCCCTTGAAGGCGCGATCACCCGGCTCATCCAGGCCCGCGGCCGGACACCCCTGCCCGAGGAGTGGGCGGACGTGCCGAGTGTGCGGGCCTGGTACGAGGCCGACCCGTTCGCTTCGCCCGAACACGAGCCCGACGCCGAGCTGGTCGACAAGCTCGGCCGCGCCGAGCGGGAGCTGGCCGAGGCGCGCGGCGTGATCACGATCCTGCGGAAGAAGGCCAAGGCCCACGCCGAGGAACGGGACCGGCACGCCTGCGAGGTGAAGACGCTTCGCCGCCGCCTCGATGAAGCGTGCGCGACCGACGTCGCCTGCCTGCGCGACCAGCTCGCGCAACTGCAGGCGGAGGTGGACGACTACGCGCGGGCGTTCGAGGAGACGGAGGCCGAACGCGACGAGCTCAGACGCGTCAACGGGCTGCTGGCGGGCCGGCTCGCCCGCCACCACGACGCCGACGACGAGATCGCCGCCGCCGAGCGCCCGCCGGAGGACTTCCCCAGTTTCGCCGAGCTGATCGTCGCCGCGAGCGCTTCGCTCAAGCACCTCGCGATCACGGCCGAGCCGGCGCCGGCGGCGATCCTCGACCACCACCCCAAAGCCGCCGCCTGGCGCCGCAAGGCGTGGGACGCGCTCCGCACCCTCGACGCCTACGCAGGCGCCCGGACGTCCTTGCTCGACGCCGGACAGGATCCGGGCCCCGAGCTCTCGGACGTGCTCGCGTTCGCCCGCACCGGCCAGCCGGGTTCGCTGATCAGCGCGAACATCATCGCGCTGGCCGAGTCGGACACGGTGACCACGAACGAGCGGCTCCGCCAGGCCCGCACGTTCCGCGTCGATCCCCGGACGAACCCGGCGGGCCGCGACTACTTCGGCGCCCACATCGCCCTGGAGCGCTTCAAATCGCCGGCTCCGCGCCTGCACTTCCTCGACGACACCGACCGCACGGGCACGGTGTACGTCGGGTACCTCGGCGCCCACCTGCCGACGTCGAAGACCAACTGAGCGAGGATTGCGCGCATGACGGAGATCGCGCACAAGCACCTGGCCTACTGCTGGATCGCCCGCGGCGACCGGGTGCTGTTCCTCCGCCGCGGGCCCGGCGTCTTCCTCGCCGGCCGGTGGGAACTGCCCGGCGGCACGGCCGAGCCGGGAGAACACTTCGAGGACACAGCGACGCGCGAAGCGGCGGAGGAGACCGGGCTGGCGGTCCGCGTCACGGGTGAACTGGCGCGCGACGCGTGGCCGGACGTGGCGGGGCGGGCCTTGCGCATCCACGCTTTCGTATACACAGTGGAGGAAGAAGGCACCGGCGAGGTCGTGCTCAATCCTGAGGAGCACGACGACTTCGCTTGGCTGACACGGGCGCAAGCGCGGGAGCTGCCACTGCCGGAGCACTTCCGGCGACTCCTCGATCGATAGGGGTTTTCCTTGGCGCAGCACCGGATCGCGGTGCTGCCGAGGTCTTCGGGTCGTGGTCATGTCTCCGACCGTACCCGAACAAATGTGCGAAGGTCATCACTGGAACGGGTGAACTCAGAACCGGCCTTGAGCAGCGGTTTCCTTTGCTGCACAAGGGATCGACGGCACTGGCTCCATGATCGGCCCGCGCGGTACCGTCGGCGACGACACAACCTCGGGGATGGGCACGAACGGCAGTTCGCCGCGCAGGACAGCTTGCGCACGGGCGATGTCGAGCTGACGGTCCCAGCGGGCGACGGCCAGCGTCGCGACGCCGTTGCCGACCAGGCTCGTCAGCGCCCGGGCCTCGGACATGAACCGGTCGATGCCGAAGATCAAGGCGAGCGCGGCCACCGGTACGTGCGGGATGGCGCTGAGCGTGGCGGCGAGCGCGATGAACCCGGACCCGGTGACGCCCGCGGCGCCCTTCGAGGTGAGGAGCATGACGGCGAGCATGGTCAGCTGCTGGACGAAAGTGAGGTGGATACCGAGGGCTTGGGCGAGGAAGACGCCGCCCATGGTCAAGTAGATCGCGGTCCCGTCGAGGTTGAAGGAGTACCCGGCGGGCAGGGTGATGCCGACGACCGGCTTGGCGGCGCCCGCGTGCTCCAGCTTGGCCATCATGCGCGGCAGGACCGGCTCGGTGGACGACGTGCCCAGGACGATGAGGAGTTCTTCTTTGATGTAACGCAGGAAGGGCAGCAGCCGGAGCCCGTTGAGCCGCATGACCGTGCCGAGGACGACCAGGACGAAGAACAGCGCGGTCAGCCAGAAGGAACCGACCAGGAGAGCGAGGTGGCGCAGGGTGCCCAGACCGTAGTTGCCGATCGTGAAGGCCATCGAGCCGAAGGCGCCGATCGGGGCCAGCCGCATGATCCAGCGGATGATCGTGAACAGGACGCCGGAGATCTTCTCCACCCCGCGGGCCACGCCGGCGCCGGCCTCGCCGGTGGCGTGCAGGCCGAATCCGAACAGCACGGAGACGAGCAGCACGGGCAGAATCTCCTGCCCGGTCAGCGCGCTGACCAGAGTGGCCGGGATGATGCCGAGCAGGAAGTCGGCGAAACCCTCGTGGGACTGGCTGGCGGCGGCCGGCAGGTGCTCGGTGGAGAGGGTGGAGACGTCGACGTGCAGCCCGCTGCCGGGCTGGACGACGTTGACCACCACCAGTCCGATCACGAGGGCGACGGTCGTCAGGACTTCGAAGTAGAGCAACGCTTTCATGCTGACCCGGCCGACGGCGCGCGCGTTGCCCATCGTGGCGATCCCGTGCACGACGGTGCAGAAGATGATCGGCGCGATCATCATCTTGACCAGTCCGATGAATCCGTCTCCGAGCGGCTTGAGCCCAGCACCGAAGGCGGGCCAGAGCCAGCCCACCGCACCACCGAGGAGGACCCCGATCAGGCATTGGATGTAGAGGTGGGAAAGCAGCCGGCGGATGCGGCGCGAGGACGTGGGTCGGGCGTGGCCCATGGCGGCGGCGTTGCGGCTCATGGCGGGCTTCCTTTCTACAGCGGCGCGGGAATCGGAACGTGCAGTTCCGCGCGGGCGATGCGCCGGGCGGCGCGGCGCAGCAGCACCGTGGGCGAGGAGGACGGGTTTCCGGGCACCGTCCGGGTGGTGAGCACGCCGGCGGGTGTGCCGAGGCGCAGCGTGCCGCCGGCGGTCGGCCGGGCGGCGCGGTGGGCGAGGGTGCCCGGGGTGGCGGCGGCGGTGGCCAGGGCGACCGCGGAGGTCAGGCCGATCGCCGGGTGGGGAGCGTGCATGGAGACCATGCGCACGGCCAGGTCGTAGGAACCCGCGGCGACTTCGACGCCGTGGGTCGTGCGGTAGGCCACCGGGGGTGCGATGACACCGACCTTGGGTACCGCGTGGCTGACCGGATCGTCCGGCCCGGCCAGCCGCATGGCGAGCGCCGCTTCCCGCCGCAGTGTCGTGAGAGCGGGCACCGCGGCGGCGAAGCGGATCAAAGATTCGGAGCCGTCGAGACCGAAGGCCTTGGCCTCGAACAGGGCGGCCGGGGCCCCGGCGTCCACAAGCGACACTTCGACGGCACCGTCCGGTCCGGCCAGCGTGTCGATCGGGCGTCCGGTCGGCAGCAGCGCACCGGTCGTCGAGCCCGCCGGATCCTGGAAGCCGAGCAGCACCGGCACCCCGCGGGCGTCGGTTCCGGGCACCGTCGCGTCGCCTTCGTCCGGGGCGACGCCGCCGGGCGTCGGGATGGTGGCGGTGAGCCGGGCGCCGGTGTTGGCGTTGACCATCCGGACGGTGGTGGTCGGCGTGCCGAGGACGACGAGGCCGTGGTGCACCGCGTAGAGCGCCACGGCGGTGGCGCAGTTGCCGCAGTTGCCGGCCCATTCCACCCGCTCGTCGCCGATGCCCACCTGGGCGAAGGCGTACTCGACGTCGGTACCCGGCTCGGTCGCGGTCCGCACGATCGCGGCCTTCGACGTCGTCGAGGACGCACCGCCGACGCCGTCGATCTGCCGAGGGTCGGCCGCGTTGAAGGCCGCGCGCAGCAGGAGGTCGACGTCCACGCCGGCCGCGACGACGTCGTCGTGGTCGAAGATCCAGCACTTGCTGGTTCCCCCGCGGATCATCTCGCCCGGTATCTGCAGCACAACGCCCTCCTCTGTGGACTCCGTGCTTCCACCATCGACGACCGGAGAGTGAAGTACAATCTCGAAAATCTGCATGGGTATTAACCTGAACTGAACGGTCTTGGTGCGTGATGCTGGACGTCCGACGGGTGCTGCTGCTGGCCGAGGTGGCCCGGCGCGGCTCGGTGACCGCGACCGCCCGCGCGCTGAACTACACGCCGTCCGCGGTTTCGCAGCAGATCAGCCGCCTGGAAGCCGAGGCCGGGCAGCCGTTGCTGGAGCGGCACGCCCGCGGCGTCACACTCACCGACGCCGGCCGC
>NZ_MUMI01000573.1 GCF_002155975.1 Amycolatopsis kentuckyensis | reverse complement strand
GCGTGTCGACGCCGGCGTCGCCGTCGCCGTCGCCGAGTGAATCGGTGCTGCCGGCACCGCCGGAGCCCAACCCGCCCGGCAAGCCCCGGCTGACCGTGCCGGAGGGCAGCACCCAGGTGCCGGCCGGCCAGATCGACGCGACCGCGCTGCCCGCCGGGTTCCCGCGCGAGGTGTGGACGGCCAACGGCGGCACCGTGCTCAACATCCGCGCCCAGGAGGGCGGCTGCGGGCACGCGCTCGGCGAGGCGGGCGAACAGGCGGGCGACCACGTCGTCGTCACCTTGAGCGAGACGAAGGCCCAGACCAACCAGATGTGCACGATGGACATCCGGTACCCGGTCATCTCGGTCACCCTGGCCGCGCCGCTCGACCAGCGCACGGTGGTGCTGAAGACGACGCCGCCGAAGTAGGAGCTGCTCCTGACACGGCCCCCGGAGAACGGCTCCGGGGGCCGTGTGCTGTCCGCAGTGGACGATCACCGGGCGGTGGTCCGGACCACGGTGGGCCCGTGGTCCGGTTCGTCGAAGTTGTCGAAAATTGTCAGGGCTCCCGCTGAACCGCCGTCGTGACCGGGCCGTGTCCCGGGGTGAGGTGGCGATCAGAGAGGAGGGGCCCATGCCCCGGTTGAGCAGTGGCCGGCACCGCAAGCAGGCGACCGTCGGACTGGCCGCGTTGCTGGGTGTTTCCGGAATCACCGCGGCCGCCATCGCGCTGAGCAGTCCCGCGGGCAACGCGGCCGAAGCGCCCAAGGAGAACTGCGGGGGGCTCGACACCGCCCTGCAGAACAACTTGACCTTCATCGCGGGCCAGCAGGCGAACCCGGACGCGCAGTCGGCCGCGCGGATCGCCAACCGGCAGGCGGTGGTGGACCTGATCCAGCAGCGGCGGCAAGTGGCGGGCTGCACGGCGAACGTGGCGGCGGGCAACGGCCAGGCCGCGGCGGCGCCGGGGAATTCCGGCAACGCGCCGGGCAAGGCGCAGGCGCCCGGGCAGCAGAAGAAGCAGGAGCAGCCGGCCGCCGGTGGCGCGGTGGGCGAGGTCGTCTGTCCCGGTTCGACGGTGACGCTCTCGGGCGAGGCCGGCGCGCCGGCCGCGTCGAGCAACCAGTTCCCGGCCGGGACGAAGCTCAAAGTGACCAATTTGGACAACTCGAAGTCCACCACGGTGGCGGTGACGTCGGTGTCGGGCAGCTGCACGCTGCTCAACAACGCGGCCTTCGAAGAAGTCCGGGAGCCGGGGAAGTTCCTCATCCGGCGCGCGCGGATCGAGCGCGTCGGCTGAGCGGGGAAAAGGGGACACCGGCGGCGGGCCGGTGTCCCCTTTTCTTGTGGGCTAGCGGAAGCTGATCTGCAGCACCGGATCGCCGGTGCTGGCGAAGAAGTCGTTGCCCTTGTCGTCGATGACGACGAACGCCGGGAAGTCCTCGACCTCGATCTTCCAGACGGCTTCCATGCCGAGCTCGGCGTACTCGAGGACGTCGACCTGCTTGATGCAGTCCTGCGCGAGCCGCGCCGCCGGGCCGCCGATGGAGCCGAGGTAGAACCCGCCGTGCGCCTGGCAGGCGTTCGTCACCTGCTTCGAGCGGTTCCCCTTGGCCAGCATGACGAGTGAGCCGCCGGCGGCCTGGAACTGCTCGACGTAGGAGTCCATCCGCCCGGCCGTCGTGGGCCCGAACGACCCGGACGCGTAGCCCTCGGGCGTCTTCGCCGGGCCGGCGTAGTAGACCGGGTGGTTCTTGAGGTAGTCCGGCATCTCCTCGCCGGCGTCGAGCCGCTCGGCGATCTTCGCGTGCGCGATGTCCCGCGCGACGACCAGCGGTCCGGTGAGCGAAAGCCGCGTCTTGACCGGCAGCTGCGAGAGCTGCGCCCGGATCTCGGCCATCGGCCGGTTCAGGTCGACGGCGACGACGTCGTCGGAGAGGTCTTCCTCGGTGACGTCGGGCAGGAAGCGGGCGGGGTCGCGCTCGAGCTGTTCGATGAACACGCCCTCGGCCGTGATCTTGGCCTTCGCCTGCCGGTCGGCGGAGCAGGAGACGGCGATGCCGACGGGGCAGCTCGCGCCGTGGCGGGGCAGCCGGATGACGCGGACGTCGTGGCAGAAGTACTTGCCGCCGAACTGCGCGCCGATGCCGAACTGCCGGGTCATCTCCAGGACCTGCTGCTCGAGGTCCGGGTCGCGGAAGGCGTGCCCGAGTTCGGAGCCTTCCTGCGGCAGGTTGTCGAGGTAGCGCGCGGAGGCGAGCTTCGCGACCTTGAGGTTGAACTCCGCGGACATCCCGCCGACGACGATGGCGAGGTGGTACGGCGGGCAGGCGGCGGTGCCGAGGCTGCGCAGCTTCTCGTCGAGGAACCGCGCGAGCCGCTTCGGGTTCAGGACGGCCTTGGTTTCCTGGTAGAGGAACGTCTTGTTGGCGCTGCCGCCGCCCTTGGCCATGAAGAGGAACTCGTAGGTCGGGTCCCCGTCCTTGTGGTAGAGCTCGATCTGCGCCGGCAGGTTGGTGCCGGTGTTGCGCTCGTCCCAGAAGTTGACCGGCGCCATCTGCGAGTACCGCAGGTTCAGCTGCTGGTAGGCGTCGAAGATCCCCTGCGAGAGGGCGCGCTCGTCGTCACCGCCGGTGAGCACGCCTTCGCCGCGCTTGCCGATGACGATGGCGGTCCCGGTGTCCTGGCACATGGGCAGGACGCCACCGGCGGAGATGGCGGCGTTGCGCAGCAGGTCCATGGCGACGAACCGGTCGTTGCCGCTCGCTTCGGGATCGTCGACGATCGCGCGCAGCTGCTGCAGGTGTGACGTGCGCAACAGGTGCTGGATGTCGGTGATGGCGGTGCGAGCGAGCGTGGTGAGCGCTTCCGGGGCGATCTTCAGGAAGGTCCGCCCGGCGGCTTCGACGGTCTCGACGCCCTCGTCGGTGACCAACCGGTATTCGGTGGTGGTGTCCTTGCCCAGCGGGAGGACTTCGGTGTGCTGAAACGTGGTGGACGGCACTGCCAGGCTCCTTTGCCAGCTCCGGGATCGGTCCACCCTACGGGGGCTGCTCGGGTACCCGACAGAAGCACCCGGTCACTGTGGGCCACCCCACGCGGTCGTTTCTGATCCATCACCCCGAAGCTTCTGGCCCATCACTCCGAAACTTCTGGCCCATCACCCCGAAGCTTCTGGCCCATCACCCCGAAGCTTCTGGCCCATCACCCCGAAGCCTGATTGTGACTACGGACGGTGGTACCGCGTCAAGGCGGGAAAGCGTGCCTTGACCCGGCACCACCGTCCGTGTTTTTGGCTTCGGATCGGGGTGGTGGGA
>NZ_MUMI01000572.1 GCF_002155975.1 Amycolatopsis kentuckyensis | reverse complement strand
TCCTGCGCGCGCAGGACGAAGGACGGTTCGCACTTGAGCGTCACGGTCGTGATCACGCCGAGCGCGCCGAGCCCGACGCGGGCCGCGGCGAAGAGGTCGGGCCTTTCGCCGGCCGAGCAGCTGACGACCGAGCCGTCCGCGAGGACGAGCTCGAGCGCGACGACCTGGGTGGCGAGGCCGCCGAGCTTGGCGCCGGTGCCGTGGGTGCCGGTGGAAATCGCGCCGGCGACGGTCTGCGCGTCGATGTCACCGAGGTTGGTCATGGCCAGCCCGAGCGCGTCGAGGGCGGCGTTGAGTTCCCGGAGCTTGGTGCCCGAGCGGACGGTGACGTGCCCGGTCTCGAGGTCGGCTTTTTCCACGCCGGTCCAGTGCCGCAGGTCGAGCGCGTCGGAGTCGGCGGCGGCGATGGCGGTGAAGGAGTGTCCGCTGCCCCACGGGCGCACGGTGCGGCCGGCGGCGGCGATGCTCTCGACCGTCGCGGCGATTTCCGCCGTGTTGCGCGGCTGGTGAACGTGTTGCGGCGAGGAGGACGCCGTACCCGCCCAGTTGGTCCACCGGGTCATGCGCGCACCCTTCATCCGTGAGTGCCGAAACAGTAAGTGAATAGTATTCGCGTTTCAAGCCTTCGTGTCGTACTTTAGACCTCGTGACCAGTGCGACGGTGTACGACTTGGCGACCAAGGACCTCGATCCGCCCTTGGCCGTGGTCGACTTGGCGGCGTTCGACGCCAACGCCGCCGACCTCCGTCGCCGCGCGGCGGGCAAGCCGATCCGCGTCGTCAGCAAGTCGGTCCGGTGCCGGGCGCTGCTGCAGCGGGTGCTGACGATGCCGGGTTTCGAGGGCCTGATGTGCTACTCGCTGGCGGAAGCGGTCTGGCACGTCGAGCAGGGCACGACCGATGACATCGTCGTCGCCTACCCCACGGCCGACCACGAAGCCCTCCGCCGCCTGGCCACCTCCGAACAGGCCCGCGCGGCGATCGCGATCATGGTGGATTCGCCCGAACACCTCGACCTGGTGGACGCCGCCCTGGGCCACGGCCACCCCGAGATCCGCGTCTGCCTGGAGCTGGACGCCTCTTGGCGGCCCTTCCCGGGCATCCACGTCGGCACGCGGCGTTCGCCGGTGTTCACCCCGAAGCAGGCCTCGACGTTCGCCCGCCAGATCGTCGCCCGCCCGGGCTTCCGCCTGGTGGGCGTGATGGCGTACGAAGGCCAGATCGCGGGCCTCGGCGACGCGGCCGGCCCCCGCCTCAACCGCGCGGTGGTGGGCTGGATGCAGCGCCGATCGGCGGCCGAGCTGGCCCGCCGCCGCGGCGAAGCGGTCCGGGCGGTCGAGGCGGTGACGCCCCTGGAGTTCGTCAACGGAGGCGGAACGGGCAGCCTCGAGTCAACGGGCGCGGACGCGGTGGTGACGGAGATAGCGGCGGGCTCAGGCCTGATCGGGCCGACGTTGTTCGACAGCTACACCCGGTTCAAGCCCCGCCCGGCGGCGTTGTTCGCCCTGCCGGTGGTCCGGCGCCCGACCCGCAACATCGCCACGCTCTTCTCGGGTGGGTACATCGCCTCCGGCCCCACCGGCCCCTCTCGCCAGCCGCAGCCGTACCTGCCCAAGGGCCTCAAGTTCCTCGGCTTCGAGGGGGCGGGCGAAGTCCAAACCCCAGTCACGGGCCGAGCGGCCCGAACCCTGAAACTGGGCGACCGGGTGTGGCTCCGCCACGCCAAGGCGGGCGAGCTGGCGGAGCGGTTCACCCACTACCACCTGGTCCTGGGCGACCGGGTCGAGCGAACGGTCCCGACGTACCGGGGCGAGCACCAGAACTTCGGCTGACCTGAGTGCACGCGCCGAATTCCGCCTCGCGGCGCGCGAGGGAGGCCCAACCGGCACGATCCGCAACCGCCGCGACGAGTCGATCGCCCTCGTCGTCTCCGCGCAGCTCAAGCAACCGCTCGCGATTCCTGCGACCGCATGGTCGGCTCACCCGCGATCAGATCGCCGTTGACGGCTCGATCACCAGGGTGCCGGGGGCGGCGAGGTGACCGGACCTTCCCCGGTCAACCGCGGCAAACACCCCGTCGTCGACACAGGTGCACAGGGGAGGAACGAACAGTCCCCGTAGCTGTTTCTCGGCTTACCAAGCCCGCCGGTGCTGCCGCCATGGACTCGGCCCGCACGCGCGCGGCCCACCCTCCCTGGGGGAACCCCCGCTTCCAGTCTATCGGCCCCCACCGACAACCAGCCCCGAAACCAGCACGTTGTCCACAGCTGTGCATACCTGTGGACAACTTCTGTGGACAGCTACGACCGCTCCCCGAACCGAGCCGCCAAGTACCCCTTCACCACGTACTTGGCCTCGGCGACGATCTTCTCGTCCCCGCTCGGCTCCCGCCGGAACGCCAGCTTCATCAGCGCGTCGGCGACCTCGTTCGCGATCGTGATCGCGAACCGCAGGTCCTCCACCGGCCGGTCCACCTGCTTGGCCACCAGGTCCGTCAGCGAATCCACGATCACCGCGTTGTTGTCGCGCGTCTCGTCGAGCAGCTGCCGGTCGATGATGTCGCCGAAGTGGACCTTCGAGAATCCGGGCACCGTGCGGTGCATCTCCAGGTAGATGTCGAGGATCGAGTCCACGACGTCCCACCAGTGCTCCGGCCCCAGCTGCTTCAGCCGCTCGTTCACCGCGCCCACGAAGCGTTCCAGGTTCCGGGCGGTGAGCGCCTGGACGACCGCTCTCTTGTCCGGGAAGAACTGGTACAGCGAACCCACGGCGACGCCGGCCCGCTTCGCGATCAGCGTCGTCGTCAGCGCGTCGTAACCGAGCTCGTCGATCAACGCCGCGCTGGCGTCGAGCATCTGCTCGACCCGCTTCGCGCTTCGCTGCTGGACCGGCTGGCGGCGTAAGGGGGTGGCTTCCGCCGGCACCTTCGCGGCCTGGATGTCGGACACGGCGCTCCTCCTCGTCTGATCTGGGACTTTATCGTGCCGACGGGCTTCCCCACGGACGAGTGAAGACCTAGTATATGAGAACTTTTCATGTTCACCCGTACGGGTGCCCTGACGAAGGGGTCAGCAGCCGGTGCAGAACCCGATCTTCCCGCCCGACTTCCTCTGGGGTGTTTCGACATCGGCTTTCCAGATCGAAGGCGCCACCAGCGAAGGTGGGCGCGGACCGTCCATCTGGGACACCTTCACCGCGACCGAGGGCAAGATCGCCCGCGGTGAACAAGCCAACGTAGCCGCCGACCACTACCACCGCTACCCCGAAGACATCGCGCTGATGGCGGAACTCGGCGTCGGGGCCTACCGGATGTCCATCGCCTGGCCGCGCATCCAGCCCGAGGGCAAGGGCGCGCCCAACCCCGAAGGGCTCGGCTTCTACGACAAGCTCATCGACGCCGTCTGCGAGGCCGGCATCGCTCCCGCCGTCACGCTCTACCACTGGGACACCCCCCAGGCCGTCGAAGACGACGGCGGCTGGCTCGCCCGGGCGACCGCTGAGCGCTTCGCCGAGTACGCCCAGATCATCGGAGAGCGCTTCGCCGATCGGGTGAAACTGTGGATTCCGCTCAACGAGCCCATGGTCATGTCCATCTTCGGCTACGGCATCGGCGAGTACGCGCCCGGCAAGGTGCTGCTGCTGGACGCCATCCCGACCGCGCACCACCAGAACCTCGCGCACGGCCTCGCCGTCCAGGCCCTGCGAGCGGCGGGCGCCACGAACGTCGGTACGGCGAACAACCACTCGCCCATCTGGCCCGTGGACGACGACGCCCAGGACGCGGCGAAGTACCTCGACGCGCTGCTCAACCGGCTCTACGCCGATCCGATGCTGCTCGGCACCTACCCCGAGGAGCTGCACCAGCACCTGCCCGCCGGGTTCGCCGACGATCTGCCGACCATCGCGCAGCCGCTCGACTTCTACGGCATCAACTACTACGAACCGCAGGGGGTCGCGATGCCCGGCCCCGGCAACCCGCTGCCCTTCGAGCTGCGCGACATCGAGGGCTACCCGATGACGACGAACGCCTCGCCGATCGTCCCGCACGCCCTGCGCGAACTGCTGCTCGACTTCCACCACCGCTACCAGGACAAGCTGCCGCCCATCCAGATCACCGAGAACGGCTGCAGCTTCGCCGACGAAGTCGCCGAAGACGGCGGTGTGCACGATCCCGAACGCATCGACTTCCTGCACGGTCACCTCGTCGCGCTGCGCGAGGCGATGGACGCCGGCGTCGACGTCCGTGGTTACTTCTGCTGGTCCCTGCTGGACAATTTCGAATGGTCCAAGGGTTACGCGCCGCGCTTCGGCCTGGTGCACGTCGACTACGAGACCCTGCGGCGGACGCCGAAGGACTCGTTCCACTGGTACCGGAAGCTGGTGCGGAATGAGTGAAGCGACCCAAGCCCTCCCGGAGGCGCTCGCCGAGCCGACGGTGCGGGTGCGGCCCGGCTGGATGAGCCTGCTGTTCTTCGCGAACATCGCGCTGTGGCTGGGCGTCTACGCGCCGATCCAGGTGCTGCTGCCGAAGCAGGCCGAGCTGCTCGACGCCGTGAACAAAGAAGCCGTGCTCGGGTTGGTGATGGGCTTCGGCGCTGCGGTCGCGCTGGTCGCCAACCCCGCGATCGGGCTGCTGTCCGACCGGACCTGCTCGCGGTTCGGCCGGCGGCACCCGTGGACCGTCGCCGGCGCGATCGTCGCCGCCGCCGGGCTGGTGGTGCTGGCGCTGGCTCCGACGGTCGCCGTGATGATCGTCGGCTGGTGCCTCGTGCAGGGTGGCCTCAACGGCATGCTCGCCGCTCTCATGGCGGCCTTGCCCGATCGGGTTCCGGTGCAGCAGCTGGCCGTCGTCGGCGGCCTCGTCGGCATCGCGCAGATGCTCGGCACGGTTCTGGGCGCGGTCGTGGTCGTCGTCGTGCTCGGCATCGCCGGGCTGTCCTTGGCCTACGCGGTCTGCGCCGGGATCGTCGTGATCGGCGCCGCGTTGTTCGTCCTCCGGACGCCGGACGCGCGGCTGCCGATCGAGTCCCGGCCGCCGTGGGTGCTGCGCCAGGTGCTCCGGGACTTCTGGGTTTCGCCCCGGAAGTACCCCGACTTCGCGTGGGCCTGGAGCTGCCACTTCATGATCAACCTCGGCAACGCGTTCGGCACGCTCTACCTCTTGTTCTTCCTCCAGGACGCGGTGCACTACCCGGACCCGGAGACCGGCCTGCTGGTCATGATGGGCCTGTACGGTGTCGCGCTCGTCGGCGGCGCGGTGCTCGCCGGGCACTTCTCCGACAAGTCCGGACGGCGGAAGCCGTACGTCCTGGTGGCCTCCGGAGTGATGGCACTGGCCGCGCTGCTGCTGGTCCTCTGGCAGAGCTGGCCGGTGGCGCTCGCCGCGTCCCCGCTGCTCGGCGTCGGTTTCGGGGCGTACATGGCCGTCGCCCTGGCGATGTTGACGCAGGTGCTGCCCGCGGCGGCGAACCGGGCCAAGGACTTCGGCATCATCAACATCGCGAACTCGCTGCCGCAGGTGGTCGCGCCGCTGGTGACGCCGCTGGTGCTCACCTACCTCGGCGGCTACCCGGGACTCTTCGCGGCTTCGGCGGTCGCGACGCTGCTGGCCTCAGTGCTGGTGCTGCGGGTGAAGGCGGTCCGCTAAGCGCAACAAGCCGTGAAGGCCACCCTCGGACTTCGAGGGTGGCCTTCACGGCGTTGCAGGTATGGAACCGCGGGCCGGTGCCGGTCGGGGGAGGGGAGTGCAACGGCACCGGCCCGCGGAATTCGAGGGCCGCTCTGAGGCGGGGCGACGGCGGGATCAGACCCATGATCCAGCTGCCTTCGATGATCAATCTAGCGGGGGATTACCGCCTGGGCTAGGCCTAACGCGGATTTTTTTCGATTAATCGCGGTGGGGACCGGGTGGTGGCCGAGGACTGGTTCGCGCTGCTCGGGGGTGCGGGCGAAACAGTCCTCGGCCCGAGGCGAGTAGCAGACGCGGGTCCGATGGGGCGATCGGCCGGCCGCGGCTCGCCTGTCAGGGGGTCAGGCCGTGACCGCTCGGCGCGGGTTCACGAGCGCGTGGCGACCGGTGGTCTCGGCCGCGGTGGGCGGCGCGGGGTGGGCCGGGA
>NZ_MUMI01000571.1 GCF_002155975.1 Amycolatopsis kentuckyensis | reverse complement strand
TGTGGGTGAGCCACCGCGCCTTCACCGGTCGCCTGGTACAGGCCGGTGGTGGCCGCGCTGACGTACCCGACGCGGTACGGCGCGGCCACCGGTGTCGGTGCCTGTGCTTCGGTCGGCGAGAGCGCTCCGCTGATCGCCCAGCCGCCGAGCACCGCGACGACCGCGATGCCCGCCACCGCTCGGTTCGCGCGCATGGTCGGTCCTCCCCAAAAAAGACTTCGGTGACTCAGCCGGCTTCGAACAGCTCGATCTCGGAGATCGCGACGTCCGTGCCGTTGAGCGAGCGGTACAACCCGGTCACGTGCAGCTCGACGCTCGTGGCGCCTTCGCTGTTCTCGATCGCGACTTCCTGGGAGTCCGGCGTGTCGGCCAGCACCATGTCGTAGGTCTTGCCGGTGGAGAACACCAGGTGCAGCTTCTGCGGCCGGTGCGCGGCCGGGAAGTTCGCCGCGTCACCGGAGTACACGATCGCCTTCCGCAGGTCCGCCGGGTGGTCGAAGGTGAACACCAGCACCTGTTCCCGGTCGCCCGGGGCTGCCCAGAACGTGTTCTTGGCGTTGTCGGTGACCAGTGGCGCCGCGTGGCCGTCCGCCTGCGCGGTCGCGGTCACCTTGACCGGGTGGATCGGGTTCAGCTTGGCCTCGAAGATGCCGGTCACCTGGCTCCACACCCCCACCGCCGCGGTGTTGATCGCGCTGCGGAACGGCTGGTACAGCGCGTAGATCAGCGCCGAGAAGATCAGCGCCACCGCGACGGCCCGGCGGATCACCTTGCCGACGGTCCGGCGCGCGGCCCCGGCCCGGCCGGTCCGGCGCCGGACGCCGTCCTTGCCCGGCCGCGCCCCCGCCTTGTGTTCCTTCGGCTTGCGGCCGAACAGCCGCCGCCACCACGACGTCTTGACGACCTCGGACTCCGCCAGCGAGGCGCCGCAGCGGCTGCAGAAGTTGCGGGTGGGCGCGTTGCCCTTGCCGCACCGGCCGCAGATCAGGTCGCCCGGGTTGAGGACCTGCTCCTCCACCGTCTGCTGCACCGGCTGCCGGACCGGCGCGATCGGTTCGGCCGGCTGCACGACCTGCTGTTGCTGTTGCTGCAGCACCGGTTGCGCCTTCACCGCGACCGGGCCGTCGTCGTCCCACTTCAGGTAGCGGCCGCATTCGCCGCAGAACTCGACGTCGGCGGGCCCCTGGTGCCCGCACTCCGCGTAGATGACCATCCGCTAGCCCTCCAGCACTTCCACCGTGACCCGCACGTGGGCGGGCACCGCATCCACGACCGTCGCCGTCAGCCGGCGCACGTCGACCCGGGCCGGGTCCGGGACCCGCACGCGCACCTGCACCCACGGCGGTCCCGGGTCCGGCAACGGCGCGCCCGGCTGCGGGTCGGCGACGACCCCGCCGCTGTCGGTCACCTCGACCGCGCCGCCGGTCAGCAGCCGCACGTGTTCGGTGAGCCCGCGCCGCGTGCCGCGCCACCGGTGCAGCTCGACCGAGCGCGTGACCAGCTGCCGCAGCTGCTCCGGATCCCAGCTCTCGTCGACCCGCAACGCGACCCAGTGGGCCAGCCAGCCGACGAAATCGGCCGGCGCCACGCCCGGGTCGAGGTAGCCCGCGAAGTTGTCCAAGGTGGAGATGACCGGCGCGAGGACCTCGTCCAGCGCGCCGGTGAAGCCCTGCACGAACCGGTCCTCGGCGTACACCGCGGGCAGCTGCTCGCCGATCGGGTGCGGGGTCGGCAGCCCGGGAACCCCCGTCCTCATGCGCCCGCCTCCCGCACCCGGACCTGGTGCCCGAACGAGAAGGCGAGGGCGTTCGGCGGCAGGTCGAGCCGGTCCACCTGCTCACCCCGTTCCCGCGTGATCGGGTTCGCGGCGAACAGCCGCACGTCCTCCACCAGCTCGACGCCGGGAAGCCGTTGCAGCACCGCGAACACCTCGCCCGACTGCACCGGGCGGCCGAAGGGCCAGCCGTCGCCGTCCGGGCCGCCGCTGATCGGGTTGAAGTAGTCGTACAGGGCCTGGCTCGCCCGGGCGCCCAGCGTGCCCGCCGTCGTCCGGCGCCGGGCGCGCAGCCGCGCCACCACCGTGACGCCCTGGTAGAACGGCGGTTCCACGGACACGAGCGCGCCCACGCAGCGGCGTTCGCCGAGGTAGCGCTCGATCCGGGCGCGCATGCCGGCTTCGAGCATCAGGGTCGCGAAGGCGAGCTCGCCGGTGTCGGGCACGGCCGGGACGACGAGGACCCGGATCGCGCCGGTTTCTCGGCCGTCGGCGCCGTGCGCCGGGATGCACCGCAC
This sequence comes from Amycolatopsis kentuckyensis, assembly GCF_002155975.1. Classification (GTDB taxonomy): domain Bacteria; phylum Actinomycetota; class Actinomycetes; order Mycobacteriales; family Pseudonocardiaceae; genus Amycolatopsis; species Amycolatopsis kentuckyensis. The sequence goes on along the minus strand of NZ_MUMI01000571.1, from coordinate 7,765 downwards.
CCGGGCCGCTTCCGGTGCCGCTTCGCGCGCGAGCTGCTCGTAGTCCTCGGCGGTGACCGCGCGGTCGCGGGTGCGCAGCAGCAACGGGCCGCGGACCGCCGCGTCCCGGACCGATTCGCCGTCCACCCCGCCGATCGCGGGACGGCGGTTGACCACGCTGCTGACGAACGGGATCGGGTCCCGCTGCACCTCGAGGACCTCGCGGGCGACGTTGCCGCGCCGCCCGCCGCCGGACCGGTACTCGGGCACGCGGATCGCGGCGGACTTGGCCGGGACGGCGCCGTAGTACCGGAGGCCGCCCTCGGGCTGGCGCACGGCCGGCCCGAACTCGACCTGCCCGCCGACGCGGTCGAGCATGACGTGCCGGTCGTCCGGGCCGGAGTCGGCGAAGGAGCGGACCTCCGTCCACGGCTGCCAGCCGTCCGGGCCGGAGACCTCGACGACCAGTTCGCCCTCCCCGACGACCACCGGGGGGCGGCCGAGCGGGAACCGCTGGCCCGGCGTGCCGTCCGACGTCCCGACGACCTCGTTGCGGATGATCTCGGCGTGCACGGCCGCGACCGTGCCGCCGATGGTCGAGGCTTCGACCGCGTGCAGCCGCGGCGAGCGCTGGTAGAACGGCTGGTTCTGGTTGGCCTGGACCAGCCGGCACCGCAGCCAGCCGGCCCGCTGCCGCGCGAGCACTGACATCGCGTGCCCGTCCGGGACGTGCACCACGATGTCGCCGGCCCGGTTGAACGCGCCGGTGCTGTCCCGGTCGACCTCGCAGGCCGCCCAGCCGGTGCCGTCCCAGGCCTCCCACAGCCACGGCGGGTCGCGCGGGTCGACGCCCTGGCCCTCGACCTCGCAGTTCATCCGCAGCAGCACCGCGCAGCCGGGCACGGCGTCCGACAGTCCGAAGAGGACCGCGTCGCCGGGCGCCGGGGTTTCGGAGAAGGCCGCGGGGCCGCCGCCGACGAGCAGTTCGTCGGTGCGGTCGACCGGCGGCAGGCCGGTGTCGGCCGTGCTGGTCGCCAGGTGCGCGAGCGAGCACGGCACGATGTTCAGGGTGCGCTCCACGGTGAAGACCACCGGGTCCTCGACCTCGTTGCGCACGCTCGCGACCTGCTTGCCGTTCGCGACGACCACCGGGACGTCGCGGGCGGCCGAGAGCCAGAACGTCACGTCGGTCCGCGCCGCGGCGGGCGGGAACAGCCGGACCCCGATCAGGTCGAGGAACCGCAGGTAGTGCAGGTCGGGCACCCGGTTGAGCCGGTAGAGCAGCTGGTCGACCATCTGCGCGAACGTCTCGATCAGCGTGACACCGGGGTCGGAGACGTTGTGGTCGGTCCACTCCGGGCAGTTGCGCTGGACCAGGTACTTGGCTTCGTCGACGAGGTCCTGGAACCGGCGGTCGTCGAGGTTGGGCATCGGCAGGGTCATCACGCACCGTCCTCGCCTGAATCGTGCGGCGGGATGACGTAGAAGGGGAAGACGAGGTTGCGCGGGTCGTTGGTGCCGCGCAGGCGGTAGCGGATGTCGATCAGCAGGGTGCCCCGGTCGGCCTCGTCGAAGCTGACGACGACGTCGTCGAGCGTGATCCGCGGCTCCCAGCGCTCCAGCGAGACCCGGACTTCGTAGGCGATCTGCCCGGCGGTCGCCGCGTCGGCGGGCGCGAACACGAGGTCGTGCACCGCGCAGCCGAACTCGGGGCGCATCGGGCGTTCGCCGGGCGAGGTCGCCAGGATCAGCCGGATGCTCTCGACGACCTCGCGCTCGCCACCGACCAGCGCGATCGAGCCGGTCGCGTCGGTGTGCAACGGGAACGCCAGTCCCCGGCCGAGGAAATCCACTTCAGCCTCCGATCAGGACGGTCGGGCAGCCCATGACGATCGGCGCGCCGCAGGCGGCCATGTCGCCCATCCGGGCCGCGGGCATGCCGCCGATGAGCACCGTCGGGCAGCCCGGCGGCGCGATCGGCGTCGGCGGGTGCACCGCGGGCGGCGGGAACGAGCACGTGTGCAGCGTCCCGACGTTCGCGGCGGGCATCCCGCCGATCAGCACGGTCGGCACCCCCGGCCCGGCGATGACGCCGGGGTGCCCGGTCGGGTCGCCGACCCTCGCGGCTGGTGGCATGCGCACTCCCCCGTCAGTTGATCTTGACCACGCCGCCGCGCACGGTGACGACACCGCTCGCGGTCAGCTCCGTCTGGCCCTGGCCGGCGACCGAAACGCTGGCGCCCTCGACCTTCACGCCCGCCGTCCCGTTCAGCTTCAGCTGGCTGCTCGCCTCGATGCTGGCGTCGGTCTGGGACTTCACGGACACCTTCTGGCCCTTGAGCTCCAGCGGCCCGGTGCCGGCGTCGATGCTCACGCCGTTCTGCGCCTTGACCGTGACGCTCTTGCCGCTGGTCACCTCGATGACCTGGTTCTTCTGGTCGATCTTGACCACGAACTTCGCGTCCCCGGAGGACAGGATGATCCCGTCGTCCTCGGCGAACTCGAGCTTGTGGCCCTTCCGCGAGACGAACCCGCGCAGCGCGACCTCCCCGCTGTTGCCGTCGACGGCGGGCTTGGTGAACTTCGACGGCGCCGTGTCCTTGTTGTTGTAGAGGCCGCCGAGCACGTAGGGCGCTTCGAAGTCCCCGTGTTCGAAGGCCACCAGGACCTCGTCGCCGACCTCGGGCAGCACCAGCGCGCCGCGGTCCTTGCCCGCACCCGGCTGGACCGTGCGCGCCCACGTGCTGGAGAAGTCCTTGTCCAGCCAGGGGAAGGTGACCTTGACGCGGCCGAGCTTCGCCGGGTCCTTGAGGTCGGTCACCTGCGCGGGGACGACCCCCGGCCACGCCGAGGTCTTCGCCCCGCCCGCGACCAGGCCGTAGAGCGAGCGTTCCTGGCGGCCGGACACGGCGAACTCGGTGGTGTAGCCGACCTCGTCGTTGAACAGGTGGCGCGTGCTGGTCAGCGTGTACTTGCCGGAGAAGGGCTGGCCGACGCCGGTCAGCGTGACGGGGGCGCCCGCGCGCAGCTTCGGGTTGCCCTTGGCGACGCCGTCGAGTTCGGTGCAGGCGCTGCCGAACTTCTCGGCCAGCGCCTTCGCCGTCGCGTCCGCCTCGCCCTGGGCGCGCCGGGGCGCGGCGGCGTCGAGGAAGGGCGGGCTCGCGAACTTGCCCGCCAGCGCCACCGGGTCCACCCCCGGGACGTCCGTGCCCGCGTTCTTCGGCGTCGCGCTGGCGGTGATCGGCTGCTTGTTCTCGTAGTCCCAGCCGTTGACCCGCACTTCGGGGACCTGCTCGGCCGCGGTGACGCTGGCGCGCAGGTTGAGCAGCGTCCCGTGGGCTTCGAGGACGAGCGGGTCGGCGGTGGCCTTGGTGGTGGCCGAGGGCGCGCCGGCCGGCTTCTCCGGGAGTTCGAAGTTCAGCTTCCCGTCCCGGACGGCGATCTGTGCGCCGACCGCGTCGGCCAGCCGGGACAGGAACTCCCAGTCGCTGACGTTGTCCTGGGACAGCTGGGTGTTCGGGCGGCCGCCGAAGCCCTTGACGTTGTCGATCTTGCCGACCGGGAGGTTCGCGCGCTGGGCGACCTTGCGCACGACGTCCGCGATGGTCATGTTCGGGTACGCCGCGACCCGGCGGCCGCGGAACAGCCGGTGCGCGTGGTCGTACCCGCGGACCTCGGTGAAGGTGCCGTGCGCGTCGAGGTCGATCGCGACCGCGGTGACCTCGCCCGAGAGCAGGTCTTGCGGGCCTTCCGGGTCCGACGTCTGGACCTTGAGCTTGATCTTCGCCCCGACCTTGAACTTGCCCTTCTCCAGCACGACGGTCCCGGGGTCGCGGAAGCGCAGCACGAAGGTGTCCGGCAGGTTCCGGCTGTCGTCGACGTAGGCGTAGCCGAGCATCACCTTGACGTCGTCGGGCAGCGCGGTGCCCTCGACCTCGACCATGAGGGTGTTCGTGAAGGTCTCGTTAGCCATCGAGCTCCTCCAGCGCGGGCACCAGGAGCCGGGTGCCGGGCCGCAGCCGCATCGGGTCGTCGATGTCGTTGGCGTCGGCGATCTCGCGCCACTTCCCGGCGTCGCCGTAGGCGCGGAACGCGACCGAGGGCAGCGAGTCCCCGGCGACGAGGACGTGCGTGTCCCGGGCCGCGAGCGCGCCGGAGGTCGGGTTCTGCCCGCCCAGCTCGCCGGAGATCTCCTCCAGGTTGACCGTGCAGACCGCGCGCACCGGCGTGCCCGACGGCGTGAAGAGCGTGTACTTCGCGGTGACACTGGAGACGTAGGCGGGGAAGCCGGTCATGCCGCCCCACTTGAAGATCACCCACGGCGGCGAGGGCTTGCGGTGCTGGCGGCTGTCCTCGGTGGCCACGCAGCAGGTGAACAGCTGCTCGACCTTCTTGACGACGGCGTCGTCCATCTTGTCGGTGGCGTCGAGGAACATCTCCAGCGCGAGCTTGGCCGGATCGGACCCCTTGAACTGCGGCGGCGCGCTCTTCTTGGCGTTCGGCTGGGCGTCGCGGCCCCACTTGGCGTTCTTGCTGACCGACAGTTCCTTGGGGTTGAACTGGAACTTGATGTCGAACAGCTTGTCCCCGGGCGGCTGCCCGGTGCCCCCCGACTGCGGCGGCTTCCGGACTTCGAGCAGCGCGCGCTGCAGGTTGCTGGGCGCCGGTTCCCCGGAACCGTAGGCGGCGGGCGGCTGCGAGCCGGCGGAGGTGAAGGTGACGGGTGAGGACATCGGCGTCAGCCCTTCTTCGCCGGGCTGAGGAAGCCGTGGTGGGCCAGTTCGAGGGTCTCGGTGGCGACCTTGGGCGAGTCGGGCGAGAGCTGCGGGCCGCTCCACCGCACCGGAACGACGCCTTCGAGGGCCCAGCTGGCGATCACCTTGCCTTCGAGCGTGCGGGCCTCGATGGTGGCGGTCTTGCGTTCGATCCCGCTCGCCAGGCTGGCGAACCACTTGGTGATCTGCGAGCTGGCCTCGGTGACCGGGCGCGAGAGTTTGATGTTCGAGTACTTGATCCGGGTCGGCAGCTGCCAGACCATGCCGTTGTTGCCGCCTTCTTCCCGCTGTTCCATGACGAATTCGCAGCCGAGGCCATCGCAGCTGGAGAACGCGCCGAGGTTGCCGAGGTTCTTGTCGTCCAGCTTGACGACGTAACAGACGGCAACGGCCTCTTCGGTGTCCGGCATCGGCTCCTCCTTCAGTGCGGGCGATCGGTGAGCGCACCCCGGCGCTCACGGTCGAGACGGAGTTCGGTCTTGAGGCGGCGCAGCAGCGGGTCGAAGAGCTTCTTGACGAGCTCTTCGGTTTCCGGCTGCGGCGGCGGTGCCGCGGCGGGTGCGGGTGTCGGCGCCGGGGCGAGTTCGGGATCGCGCTGGACGACCGTGGTGACGGCGGGGGCCGGCACGGGGTCCGGTGTGGACGGTGGAGGCGGGTCGGGGATTCGCGCGACGGGAAGCTCGGCGGGTCTTCCGTTGCGGAGCACCGCATCGGAGCGCGCGGGGGCCTCGATCGCCCGGGCGAGGGGAAGCGGTGGCGCGGTGCTCTCGGCGGTGCGCGCTCCGGGGTCTTCGGTGCGAGCCACGGTGAGCGGCAGCGCCGGGGCGACATCGGCCGCCCAAGCCGAGGTTTCGGCGGCTCGTGCCACCAGCAGCGGCGGCAGCGCGGCCCCCGCCAGCCCATCGGCGGCCGGTGGCCCCGCCGAGCCGACGGCAGCCCCCGCAGCCGGCCCCGGGCTTTCGACGGCCCGCGCCACCGGCCCCGGGTTTTCGACGGCGCGAGCCACCAGGAGCGGCAGCGCGGCGCCTGCCACGGGCGCCGAGCCTTCGACCGCACGAGCCACCGGGAGCGCCGGCTGCCCGGGTCCCGGCACCGGAGTGGCTTCGGCGGTGCGAGCGATCGCCCGTGCCGCGCCCGTCGACGGCGGGCCCTCGAAGGGCCGCGCCACCGGAAGAGCCGGGGTCTCGGTCCCTCGCGCGCTCGGCAGCGCGGTTCCCGCTGCGGGCGGTTGCGGAGTCTCGATCGCCCTCGCCACCGGCAGTGACGGCATCCCTGCCCCGCTAGACGAGCCTCCGGCCGCGTGAAGCCCCGAGAGTCCTGAGGTTTCGACGGCCCTCAGCACCGGCAGCGGCGGTACCGAAGCGCCCACCGAGCCTTCATCCGCGCGGGCAAGCCCAGCGGAATCGACGGCCCTCGCCACGGGCAACGCAGCCCCGCTCACTGGCGCTGCGAAGTTATCGCCTGCGCAAGCCACCGAGAGTCCCGGCGAATCGATCACCCTCGCCACCGGCAGCACCGCGCCACCCACCGGCGCTGCGGAGTCACCGCCCGCGCGAGCCACCGAGAGCCCCGGCGAATCAATGGCCCTCGCCACCGGCAGCACAGCCCCACCCACCGGCGCTGCGGAGTTATCGCCCGTCGAGAGCTCCGGCGAATCGATCGCCCTTGCCACCGGCAACGCAGCCCCGCTCACTGGCGCTGCGGAGTCATCGCCCGCGCGAGCCACCGAGAGCCCCGGCGAATCAATGGCCCTCGCCACCGGCAGCACCGCCCCACCCACCGGCGCCGCGGAGTCACCACCCGCACGAGCCACCGACAGTTCCGGCGAATCGATCACCCTCGCCACCGGCAACGACGGCACCGCAACCCCGCCCGCCGAGCCTTCGGCCGCGCGGGCTCCGGATTCGGTCGCCCTCGCCACCGGCAGCGGCGGCGTCCCTGCCCCGCCCGCCGGCGCTGCCGGGCCTTCGGCCGCGCGATCCGCGGCAAGTCCTGCGGTTTCGATGGCCCTCGCCACCGGGGCCGGTCCTTCTTCCGCGTGGGCCACCGGCAGCGGAGTGCTCTGGGGCGCTCCCGGCGGCGAGGCCGGTGCGTCCTCGACCGCTCGCGCGATCGGGAACAGCGGCCCCTCACCGGCCGGTGTCGCCGGAAGCGATGCGGCCGTCGGCGGTTTCGTGACCGGAAGTGCCGGGGTCTCTGTCGCTCGCATCACCGGGCCGACCGGAGATTCGGCGGTGCGCAGCACGGGAAGCGCCGGGCCGCCGCCCGCCGGAGACGAGGGTTCCTGCGCGGTCTCGAGGGCCCGCATCACCGGAAGCGGTGCCGCCTCCGTCGCGCGGTCCGCAGTCCCGGCCGCCGGCAACTTCTGCACCACCGGCCCACCAGCGGATGCCGAGGCCTCCGAGGACGCAGCTCTCGGCAGCACCGGCACCTGGCCCGTTGAGGCGGCAGGAAGTGTCGTCCCCTGAAGGGATGATTCCTCCACCCGTGTCACCGGCAACGGCGCGGAAACGCTCGTCGAGCCGCCCGGTGTCCCGGGCGGCTCCGTGGTGTCGATGGGGCGGAAGCTGTTCACCGGCGGCGAACCGGTTGTCCGCGACACCGGTGGCGGTCCCGGTGCGTCCGCGAGGCGGGACACCGGGAGCGGTCCTCCGACCGGCGCGGCGGGTGCGGGCAGCACCGGCGCACCGAGTCCCAGCCGTCGGGGGGTGGCCTGCTCGGTCCGCTGGACGAGGGGCAGCTCCGGGCGCTCCGGCTCGACCGGGTCCGGCTCGGCCGGCTCGGGGTCCGGCGCTGCCAAGGGCACCACCGGGGTGGTCTCGGCCGCCGGGGTGTCCACAGGGGACGGTTCCGCGATCGCCTGCAGGGTCCGGACCGGCGGGGTGTCCACGCTGCCCGCCGACGTCAACGGCGGCACGACTTCGCGCCCCGCCACGACCGGCAGCGCCAGCGGCAACTCGGGCGGTTCCGGAGCGACGACCCGCTGCACCGGCGGCCCACCCACCGGGGCC
>NZ_MUMI01000570.1 GCF_002155975.1 Amycolatopsis kentuckyensis | reverse complement strand
CGACGCCGATCCCGCGCACGCTGGAGATGTCCCTGGCGGGCATCCGCGAGATGTCGACGATCCTGACCCCGCCGGAGGATCGCCACCCGATCCTGACCTACGTCGGCGCGTACGACGACAAGCAGGTCGGCGCGGCCATCCGGCGCGAGCTGCTGCGCGACGGCCAGGTCTTCTACGTCCACAACCGCGTCTCCTCGATCGAGAAGGCCGCGCGGCACATCCGGGAGCTGGTGCCGGAGGCGCGCGTCGTCACCGCGCACGGCCAGATGAACGAGGACAAGCTCGAAAAGATCATCCAGGGTTTCTGGGAGAACGAGTACGACGTCCTGGTGTGCACCACGATCGTCGAGACCGGCCTCGACATCTCGAACGCGAACACGCTGCTGGTCGAGCGCGGTGACCTGCTCGGGCTGGCCCAGCTGCACCAGCTGCGCGGCCGGGTCGGCCGTGGCCGTGACCGTGGGTACGCGTACTTCCTGTACCCCCCGGAGGCCCCGCTGACGGAGACCGCGCACGACAGGCTGGCGACGATCGCCCAGAACACCGAGCTCGGCGCGGGCATGGCGGTCGCGATGAAGGACCTCGAGATCCGCGGCGCGGGCAACATCCTCGGGGCGGAGCAGTCCGGCCACATCGCGGGCGTCGGGTTCGACCTGTACGTGCGCTTGGTCGGCGAAGCGGTCGACGCGTTCCGCCGGCACGCGGGCGCGGAGCCGGCGGAGGACGAGGAGCTGGCGGAGGTCCGCGTCGACCTCCCGATCGACGCCCACATCCCGCACGACTACGTCCCGGGCGAGCGGCTGCGGCTGGAGGCGTACCGCAAGATCGCGGCGGCACCGGACACCGAGGGCCTCGACGCGGTCCGCGAGGAGCTCATCGACCGCTACGGCCAGCCACCGGCGCCGGTCAACCGGCTCCTGTCGGTGGCGAAGTTCCGGCACACGTGCCGCGAGGCGGGCGTGACGGAGGTGGCGGTCCAGGGCAACACGATCCGGTTCGCACCACTGCCCCTGCTGGACTCGCAGATGGTGCGGCTGAAGCGCCTGTACCCGAAGGCGGTGTACAAGGCGGTGACGAACACGGTATCGGTGCCAAAGCCGACCGAAGGCCCGGCCGGCGGCCGCATCGGCGCCCCAACATTGCGCGACGAGGAACTACTGGACTGGTGCACGAAACTCCTGAACCAGCTGACGAAGAAACCAGCGGCTGTCTAGGGGGCGGCGAACGGCACGCGGCCGCCTGACCGGCACCCCACCCAGACCCCCCCACCGCCCCGATCCGAAGCCTGCAC
>NZ_MUMI01000057.1 GCF_002155975.1 Amycolatopsis kentuckyensis | reverse complement strand
CACCGGCGTGATCGTGCTGGCGGCGAGCTCCGGGCGCGCGCTCGACGAGTCGTACCGGACGTTCCTCGGGCTGGTCGCCCAGCAGACGACGGCGCTGGTCAACGGCGCGATCGCCTACCAGGCCCAGCAACAGCGGGCCGAAGAGCTGGCCGCGCTGGACGCGGCGAAGACCACGTTCTTCGCCAACATCAGCCACGAGTTCCGGACCCCGCTCACGCTGATCCTGGGTCCCGCCGCCGAGCTGCGCGAGGCACTGGGCGGCGCCGACGAGCGGGTGCGCGAAGAAGTCGACGTCATCCAGCGCAACGCGCTGCGGCTGGGCCGGCTGGTGAACAACCTGCTCGACTTCTCCCGGATCGAAGCCGGCCGGATGCAGGCGCGCTTCGAACCGGTGGACCTCGGGACGTTCACCGCGGAGCTGGCGAGCGTCTTCCGCGCCGCCGTCGAGCGGGCCGGGCTGGTGTTCCAGGTCGACTGCCGCCCGTCGGCCGAGCCGGTGCACGTCGACCGCGGGATGTGGGAGAAGGTCGTCTTCAACCTGCTGTCCAACGCGGTCAAGTTCACCTTCGACGGCGCGATCCGGGTGACGAGCACGGTCGAAGGCGGGCACGCCGTGGTCGCCGTGTCCGACACCGGGATCGGGATCGACGCCATCGAGCTGCCGCGCCTGTTCGAGCGGTTCCACCGGATCCCGTCGGCGCGGGCCCGGTCGAACGAGGGCAGCGGGATCGGCCTGGCCCTGGTGCGCGAGCTCGTCGGCATGCACGGCGGCAGCGTCACGGTGGACAGCGCGCCGGGTGCCGGGACGACGTTCCGGGTGCGGCTGCCGCTGGGCACCCGGCACCTGCCCGCCGAGCACGTCGTCGCGGAATCCACGACCGGCGGGCTCACTGTGGAGTCCGCGGAGTCCGCGGAACCGTACGTGCTGGAGGCGTTGCGCTGGCTGCCGGACCCCGGCTCCGCCGCCCGCCCCTCGCCCACCGCGGCCGCGGGCGCCCGCGTGCTGGTCGCCGACGACAACGCCGACATGCGCGACTACCTCGTCCGGCTGCTGCGCGACGACTACGCGGTGACCGCGGTGCGCGACGGCGTCGAAGCGTTCGCCGCTGCCTGCGCCGAGCCACCCGAGCTGATCATCAGCGACGTCATGATGCCGCGGCTGGACGGCCTCGGCCTGCTCGCCGAGCTGCGCGGCGACCCGCGCACCGCCGCCGTGCCCGTGCTGCTGCTGTCGGCGCGGGCCGGGCAGGAAGCCGCCGTCGACGGGCTGGCCGCCGGGGCCGACGACTACCTCGTGAAGCCGTTCTCGGCGCGCGAGCTGCTCGCCCGCGTCCGCACGACCGTCCAGCTGGCGAGGCTGCGGACCCAGCACGCGCGGTGGCGCGCGGCGATGATCGAGTCGCTGCAGGAAGGCTTCTTCGTCTGCGACGCCGAGGGCCGGGTCGTCGAGATCAACGCGGCGTTCACCGAGCTCCTGGGCTTCGGCACCGACGGGCTGCCCTACGCCCCGCCGTTCCCGTGGTGGCCCGACTCCGCCGCCGAACCCGCCGCGCACCGCCAGGTCGTCGACGCCTTCGGCGGCGCCTGGGACGAGCCGGCCGGCAGCTTCGAGCTGCCGATGCGGCACCGGGACGGGCACCGGTTGTGGGTCGCGCTCGCCTACAACCAGCTGCAGGACGACGAAGGCCACCGCCGGCTCGTCGGCACGATCCGCGACGTCACGGCCGAGCGGTACGCCGTGCAGCGCGAAAGCGCGCTCGCCGCGATGAACCAGCGCCTCGCCGGGATCAGCGGGGCGCCGGAGGTGCTCAGCACCGCGCTGGTGCTGCTGCGCGAGCTGTGGGACGCCCAGCGCGTGCTCGCGGTGACCTGGCCGCGGGACGGCGAGCCGCAGCTCGCGTCCACCGATCCCGCCGACCGGCGCTGGGCGGACCTCGCCGCGCCGCTGCGCGAGACCCTCGACCACGTCCGCTCGCTCCCGGCGTTGCACGCGACCCCGGCCGACAACGGCGCCGGCACCACCGTCGACCACCCCGGCGGCCTGCTGACGCTCTGGGTCGACCCCGCGCCGGGCCGCCCGCTCGGCGCCGACGACCGGACGCTGCTGGCGCTGCTGGCCGGGACGCTGGCGCACGCCCTGCGCCGCGCCCACCGCGACGACCGGCAGCGGGAAGTCGCCCTCGCTCTGCAGCGCTCGATCCTCGGCCCGGCGCGGCTGCCCGGCGGGTTCGCGGTGCGCTACGAGCCGGCGAACCCGCCCCTCGAGGTCGGGGGCGACTGGTACGACGTCGTCCCGCTGGCCGGCGACCGGATCGGCATCGTCGTCGGCGACTGCGTCGGCCGGGGACTCGCCGCGGCCGCGGTGATGGGCCAGCTGCGCAGCGCCTGCCGCGCGCTGCTGCTGGAAGCCAGCAGCCCGGCGCACACGCTCAGCGCGCTCGACCACTTCGCCGGCCGGCTGCCGGGTGCCCTGTGCACCACCGTCTTCTGCGGGGTGCTCGACCCGGCGACCGGCACGCTCACCTACAGCAGCGCCGGGCACCCGCCCGCCACCCTCGTGCATCGCGACGGCACGGCGGAGTTCCTCGACGAGGGCGGCAGCCTGCCGCTGGCTGTCCGCACCGCGGCGCCGCGGCCGGAGGCGACGGCGGTCGTGCCGATCGGCTCGCTGCTGATGCTCTACACCGACGGGCTGGTCGAACGCCGCCGCGAATCGCTCGACGACGGCATGGACCGGGCCACCGAGGTCGCCCACGACACGCGGGACGCGGAACTCGGCGACCTGGCGGCCGCCCTGATGGACCGGCTCCGCCCGGCCGGCGGCTACGAAGACGACGTCGCGCTGCTGCTCTACCGCCGGTCGGTGCCCACGCTGGAGTTCGAGTTCGCGGCGCACCCGGACCACCTCGCCTCGACCCGGCACTGGCTGCGCGCGTGGCTGGACAACGCGGCCCTCGACCCCGACCTCGCCCAGGACGTGCTCGTCGCGGCGGGCGAGGCCTGCGCCAACGCCGTCGAGCACGCCTACCGCAGCGGCGCCGGGGCGACCGCGCACCTGGCGGCCCGGTTCACCGGCGCGCACCTGGTCGTCACGGTGACCGACCGGGGCCGCTGGAAGCAGCCGCCGCCGGACAACCACGTGCTGCGCGGGCGCGGCGTGCCGATGATGGAAGCGCTGGCCGACGCGGTCGCGATCCGGCACGACGCGAACGGGACCACCGTCACGCTGGAATGGAGGATGGGTTCGTGACGACGGCACTCACGCTGGTGGGCGGCCCGGGTGACGACGGCGACCGGGTCCTGTCCGTCACCGGGGAGATCGACATGAGCAACGCCGCGGAGTTCGGCGCCGCGCTGGACCGCGAGCTGGCGGCGGGCACCGCCGTCACCGTCGACCTCACCGGGGTGGCCTACCTCGACAGCGCCGGCGTCGCGGTGCTGTTCGACCGGGCGGACTCCCACGACCTGCGGCTCCTCGCGCCGCGGCTGCTCGACCGGGTGCTGCGCGTGTCCGGGCTCACCCAGGTCACGAAGGTCATGGTCCGCTGAACGGTTGACCCCGGGCACACGGGGTAAGCGGGCGGTAGCGACCGCGGTCGGGTGGGTTGTGCTGCCGCTCGTCGCCAGGTGGCCCCGGCGCCCAACCCACGACGTTCAGCAGCGAGCGCCGGGCCGGAGCCACCGCCCTCTCCGGGGTCTCGGTGTTGCGGATGGCGAGCCGGACGCGAGTAAGGTTTTGCCGTTCCGTTGAAGCAGCAGCGGTCCGGCACGAGCCGCAGCAGTCCGGGACGGAGATGATCGAGTGACCGGTGAACCGATCCGGCCCGAGGAACTCGACGAGCTGACCGCCGCGATGGCGGACCTCACGGGCGCCCTGGAGACCGAGCCGACCGAAGCGGAGGTCCTCGACGCCGTCTGCGCCGAAGCCGTCCGGGCCATCCCCGGCGCCGACATGGCGAGCATCACCGCGATCCGCGAGGGCGAGCCGACGACCGCGGCCTCGACCGACGCGCACGCCGTCGAAATCGACCGGGCCCAGTACGCGGCGGGCGCCGGCCCGTGCCTGCAGGCCGCGGAGACCGGCGAGATCGTCCGGGTGCCGCTGGCCACGGCCGGGGCGGCGTGGCCCGAGTTCACCGCGCGGGCCCTGGACCTCGGCGTCGGCAGCTACCTCGCCGCCCCGCTGCGCGTCGACGAGCGCCTGTCCGGGGCGCTCAACCTGTTCGGCTACGGCAACCACGGCTTCGCGGAGACGGATTCGCGGCTGCTGGAGCTCTACACGACGGTCGTCTCGTTCGGGCTGCGCACGACCCGGCGCTACCACCAGGCCCGGCAGCGGGCCGTCGAACTCGAAGCGGCGATGCGGTCGCGGGCGGTGATCGAGCAGGCCAAGGGCATCCTGATGGCCGTGCACCGGATCAGCGCCGACGACGCGATCAAGCGGCTGGTCACGGAGTCGCAGCGGACCAACGTGAAGCTGCGGGACATCGCGACCCGGTTCGTCGAGGACCTCTCCTCGGCCGGCTGAAGCGGCTCAAGCGGTGTGGCGGGCCGGGAACGGCCAGGTGAGCGTGATGACCGTGCCGCCGTCGGTCGAGCGCAGGTCGAGCCCGTCGACGAGGGCCTGGATCAGGCGCAGCCCGCGGCCGCCGTCCGCGCGCTCCGCCACCGACTCCCACCGGCCCTGGTCGGCGACGGTGACGATCAGCACGTCCTGGTCGATCCGGGCGCGGACGTCGATCAGCCCCGGGCGGCCGTGGTAGGCGTGGCCGAGCACGTTGGCCATCGCTTCCCAGCAGGCCAGCACGACGTCGTCGGCCTGCCGCCCGACCTCGTCACCGGCGCGCCGCCGCAACCAGGACACCAGGTGCCGGCGCAGGCTCGGCAGCGTCCGTGGCGAAATCGTGCCGCGGTACCGCCATCCGTCCGATCCCAGCTCTTCCACGTTCACCTCCTCGGGGGACACCAGGTTTGCTACCCACGGGTTCGGATTCTCAATCACCGGTAATGGGCTCCCCAGGCGCCGTTCGGACCTGGTGCGGCCCCGGCCCGCCGTGATCGGATGGGCGGATGACTCGGTCGACGTCGTCCGTGGTGCTGTGCGCGGTGCTGGCCGCGACCCTCCTGCCCGCCCCCGTGGCCGACGCGGCCACCGCGGCGCCGGGACCGGGCGCCGTCTCGCACTTCGGCGTGGCCCGCAAGGACTGCCTGGGCACCGCGCGGAACACGGCGAGCAAGGCCTGGTTCACCGTCGCCGACGGCGTGCTGTCGGACGTCTACGCGCCGGTGATCGACAACACCAACGTCGAGACGCTGCAGTTCGCCGTCACCGACGGGCGCAGCTTCACCGACCTGCAGGCGCGGGACATGACCTACACGGTCCGCACGAGCGCGGGCGGGATGGCCTGCGAGGTGACGTCGACCCCGCGCAGCGGGCGGTACCGGCTGGTCACCGAATACCTGGCCGACCCGGCCCGGACCGGCGTGCTCATCCGGACCCGGCTCGAGCCGCTGACGGACTCCGGCCGGGACCTCAAGGTCTACGTGCGGTTCGACGCGAGCGTCAACGGCAACGGCGGAGGTGGCCCGGCGAACGGGGGCGGCGACACGGCGACCGTCGACGCGGCGACGTCCGCGCTGGTCAGCGCCGACCCGAACACGGTGTCCAGCGCGCCGGCCCGCGACTACGGCACCCCGTTGGCCGCCGCGCTGCGCGCCGACCGCCGGTTCCTGGCCACCGGCAGCGGCTTCGCCGGCACCGCCGGCGACGGGCTGGCCCAGCTGGACCGCGACCACCGGCTCACCGACACGACGCCGACCGCGGCGAACGGCAACGTCGTCCAGACCGCCCAGCTGGACCTGCAGCCGCGCCGCCCGGCCGTGCTGGCGCTCGGCTTCGGCGCGGACGCGCGGGCCGCGGTCGCCACGGCCGGGGCGAGCCTGCGCACACCCTTCGACCAGAGCTACCGCCAGTACGCGCGCGAGTGGCGTGACTACGACGACGGGCTGATCCCGCTGCGGGGCCAGGGTTCCGACGCGTACTACCAGTCCGTCAACGTGGTGAAGGCCAGCGAGGACAAGACGTTCCCGGGCGCGGTCGTCGCCTCGCTCGGCAGCCCGTGGGGCCAGGCGGTGTCCGCGGGCGACGCGCCGGGCGGCAAGCCGGTCTACTTCGGCTCCTACCGCGAGATCTTCGCCCGCGACCTCTACGAAAGCTTCTCCGGGTTGCTCGCGGCCGGCGACCGCGAGACGGCGCGGGCGAGCGTCCGCTGGCTGTTCACGCGCCAGCAGCAGCCCGACGGCCGGTTTCCGCGCAACTCCATGCTGAACGGCAAGAAAGCCCCCGACTCCGGCGGCGACCAGCTCGACGAGAGCGCGTACCCGATCCTGATGGCGCTGCAGGCCGGGCTCGACCGCGACCGGACCCTCTACACCGACCACATCCGCGCGGCCGCGGACTTCGTCGTCGCGCACGGCCCGGCGTTCGGGTCGGAACGCTGGGAGGAACAAGGCGGCTACTCCCCCTCGACGATCGCCGCGGAGATCGCCGGGCTCGTCGCCGCGGGCGTGATCGCCGATCGCCACGGCGACCGTGCGCGCGCGAACGTCTACCGCGCCACCGCCGACCACTTCCAGCGCAGCATCAAGGGCTGGACGGTCACTTCGAACGGACCGTACGGCGGCCGGTACTTCCTGCGGCTGACCAAGAACGGCAACCCGGACTCCGAGTGGTTCTACAACCTGGGCAACGGCTCGATCGACGCCGACCAGCGCGCGATCGTCGACGCCGGCTTCCTCGAGCTGACCCGCCTCGGCGTGCTGCCCGCGAACGACCCCGACGTCGCCGCGTCGCTCGCCGTCGTGGACCGCGTGCTCGAGCGGGACACCCCGGCCGGGCCGGGCTGGTACCGCTACGGGACGTCGGCGCCGGGCAGCGAGGACGGCTACGGCGACTGCTACGAGCCGGACCCGACGAACTGCGGACCGACCGGCGCGCCCTGGCCGTCGACGAACACCGGGTCCGGGCACCTGTGGCCGGTGCTGGCCGGCGAACGCGGCGAGCAGGCGGTCCAGACCGGCGACCGGGCCGGCGCGGCGGCGCTGCTGCGCGCGATGCGGGCCCAGACCGGCGGCACCGGGCTGATCCCCGAGCAGATCTGGGAGAACCCGGCGCTGCCCGCGTCCCCGTACGGGTCGGACCCGAAGACGGCGTCGATCGGCTTCATACCGGGGCGGTCCGTGGGCTCGGTGGCGCCGCTGAGCTGGGCGCAGTCCCAGTCGGTGCGGCTGGCCCGGGCCCTCGCCGACGGCCGGCTGCCCGAGCAGCCCGCCGAGGTCCGCGCGCGGTACGCCGCCGCCCCACCTGCCGTGCCCGTCACGCTCGACGCGCCCGCGTCGGTGTCCACCGC
>NZ_MUMI01000569.1 GCF_002155975.1 Amycolatopsis kentuckyensis | reverse complement strand
CGGCGCGTCGCTGCCGGGCGTGGCCGACTTCGCCGCCGAGTTCTTCGGCTACAAGGCGCGCGAAGTCGACGCCATCGACCCGCAGCAGCGGATCTTCCTCGAAGCCTGCTGGGAAGCCCTCGAATCGGCCGGGCACCCGCCGCGCCCGGACGGCCCGGTCACCGGGGTCTTCGCCAGCAGCGCGGCCGGCAACTACTCGGCCGCGGTGTTCGCGGCGCGGGTCCGCGACGAAGGACTCGCCGCCGCGGTGGGCGACTTGGACCTGACCCTCGGCGGCCAGGCGGACTTCATGACCTCCCGCGCCGCCTACAAGCTGGGCCTGCGCGGGCCTTCGGTGAGCGTGCAGACCGGGTGCTCGTCGTCGCTGACGGCGGTGCACTACGGGACGCTCAGCCTGCTTTCCGGCGAGAGCGACCTGGTGCTCGCGGGCGGGGCGACGGTGCTCGACCCGCTGCTGGGCTACCAGCCGGCGCCGGGTGGGTGGGTGTCGGAAGACGGGTACGTGCGGTCGTTCGACGCGAAGTCGAGCGGGACGACGTACGGCTCGGGCGTCGGCGTCGTCGTGCTGCGGCGGCTGGCCGACGCGCTCGCCGACGGTGATCCCGTGCTGGCGGTGCTGCGCGGCACCGCGGTCGGCAACGACGGCGGCGACCGCCTCGGGTACGTCGCGCCCAACCTGGACGGCGTCGCGGATGTCGTGGCGGCCGCCCTGCGCGTGTCCGGCGTCCCGGCCGGGCTCGTCCGCTACGTCGAGGCGCACGGCACCGGGACCCCGTTGGGGGACCACGTCGAACTGCTGGCGCTGGCCAAGGCGTTCCGGCTGAGCACCAGGGCCACCGGCTACTGCGGGCTCGGCTCGGTGATGGCGAACATCGGGCACCTGGGCCCGGCGGCGGGGATCGCCGGGTTCATCAAGGCCGTGCACGTCGCCCGCACCGGCGTCCTGCCCCCGCACCCGGCGTTCGATTCCCCGCGCGACCCGGCCGAGCTGGCCGAAAGCCCGTTCCACGTACCGACCGAGCGGGACGTCGACCCGGCCGCCGACC
>NZ_MUMI01000568.1 GCF_002155975.1 Amycolatopsis kentuckyensis | reverse complement strand
CGGGTTGCGGTGCCGGCAGCGCGTCCGGCGCGGACGCACCCAAGACCGACGACCGAGGCGAGATCACCCAGCAGATCTACCGGTTCTACGCCGACATGGAAGACCGGCAGTTCGACAAGCTCAACACGGTGCTCGCCGACGGAGTCGTCGTCAAGACGCCCTTCGGTACCACCACCGGGCGCGACAAGGTCATCGCCCAGACGGCGGAAGCGGCCAAGCAGGAGGACCGCGCCCAGCACGTCGTGACCAACGTCCTCGTCGACGTGAACGGCGACAAGGCCACCGTGCGGGCGTTCGTCGACCAGCTCATCGGCAGCAGCAAGACGCCGCAGGGCAAGCTGGGCCCCCAGCCCACGACGACGGTCAATTCCCTGATGCGCTACGAAGCCACCAAAACGCCGGACGGCTGGCGCCTGTCCCACATCGAGGGCGACGTCCTGTGGGCCGCGCAGGCTCCGGCAGGGCAGTGACGAAGAGGTTCTGAGCACAGCCGGTGGCTTGAACCACCGACTGGGGGCCCGACTTTGCATCGGCCGCGAACCGTGTCTCTCGCGAGAGGCGTGGTTCGCGGCCGATTCGTTTCCGGAAACTTTCCCGGCTGTCCGGAGTGGAGAGTCCTGGCAGAAAAGGACACTACGGACATCTCGCGCAAAACCCCGCCCGAGATCGCGATTCAGGGGCTCTACCAGGTGAAAGGCGCCCTGAACTACCCACGTGGGTAATGGTTCCGGAGTGACGGCTGGGCGAATCTTGGCGGGACTTCCTCCGCGCAGCAACACTTCACCTGACCGCCCCTCGGGAGGGGAAACATGGATACCAGCAGCGAGACCTGCCCCGTGGACACCGGCAGCAGCGGGACCTGTCCCCTCGACATGAACGATCCGGAGCTGCTCCGCGATCCGTTCGGGGGCTACTCGCGGCTGCGCGAGGAGGGCCGCGTCGTCCGCGCCCTGTGGCCCGGCTCGACCACGCCGCTGTGGCTGTTCACCCGCTACGACGACGTCAAGGAGATGCTGGCGGACAAGCGGTTCGCGAACAACCCGGGCAGCGTGCCCGGTGCGGACGTCGAAAAGGTCCACCAGGAGCTGGTCGAGGCGCTGGGGCTCGAAGAGAAGTACATCAAGATCTTCACCAGCAGCCTGCTCGACGCCGACGGCGACGACCACGTCCGGTTGCGCCGGCTGGTTTCGCGGGCCTTCACCGCGCGGCGCGTCAACGACCTGCGCCCCCGGGTGGAGGAGATCACCGCGCGCCTGCTGGACGACCTGGAGCGGCAGGCGGCCGTGGACGACGAGGACGGCATCGGTGTCGTCGACCTCCTCGAGTACTTCACCTACAAGCTGCCGATCAACGTCATCTGCCAGCTGATCGGCATTCCCGAGCGCTACTGGCCGCAGTGGCGGCAGTGGGGCAAGGACGCGTTCTCGCTGGTTCCGGGCGCCCAGAACGAGCCGATGCGCGGCATGGTCGACCAGATCACCGAACTGGTCGCGCTGCGCCGCGCCGAGCCCGCCGACGACCTGCTGACCGGGCTGATCAACGCGCACGACGACGACGGCGGCGGCCTCACCGAGACCGAGCTGATCACCATGGTGCTGACGCTGGTGCTGGCCGGTACCGAGAACACCGCGCAGACGATCGGCAACGGCATGATCGCCCTGCTCACCCACCCCGACCAGCTGGCCGCCCTGCGCGCCGAACCCGAGCTGATGCCGGGGGCGGTCCACGAGCTGCTGCGCTGGTGCGGCGCGCTGCACAGCACGCAGTTCCGGCACGCGGTCGAGGACGTCGAGATCGCCGGCGCGAAGATCAAGCAGGGTGAGAAGACGATGGGCATGCTGGTGGCGGCCAACTACGACCCGCGCCACTTCGAGGACCCGATGCGCCTGGACATCCGCCGCCAGACCGACGGACAGCGCGAACTGCACGTCGGCTTCGGCGCGGGCCTGCACTACTGCCTGGGCGCGCACCTGGCCAAGCAGGAGTTCGAGGTGGCGTTCGCCGGCCTGATCAACCGCTTCCCGGACATGGAGCTGACCGGCCCGCCGGAGGACCTGGACCGCGGCAACATGCCCGGCTCGTGGCGGCTCAAGCGCCTCCCGGTCCGGTTAAAGGGCGCGGCCCAGGCTTAGCACATCGACGGAGCCCGTGACGAAGCCGCGGGCTCGCCCATGCCCGGCTCGCCGTCTCCCGATCCCCGGGTTGAAAAGGGGAACCGGTGACGACGAGCCGGGCATGATCGTTTTCACGCTGCGAACGACGAGGCTGCCCACTCAGGAACGATTCCTCGCTCGAGACGCCCGCCGAAGGGACGGCCCGTGCCGCGTCGGGACTGTTCTGCAGGCGGTCGAGCGGCAGTTTCTCGCCAGGCGAAGCCCTTTTTCGTGCCCACGAAAAAGGCCGTTCACGGGAAACCCGTGAACGGCCCTTCGCGGGTCGATCAGTTGACCGCGGTGCCGGCGTCCACGAACACGTCGTCACCCTCGACGTGCACCCGGTAGACGTCCACCGGTTCGGTGCCGGGCGCGACGGACGGTTCGCCCGTCCGCAGGTCGAAGCACGCGCCGTGCATCCAGCACTCGATGCCCTTGTCGGTCACCTCGCCCTCCGACAGGCGCTGGAACGCGTGCGAGCACTCGTCCCGCAGGGCGTGCACCTCGTCGCCGTCGCGCACCAGCACGACGGGGACGTCCCCCACCTTGACGGCGAACGGCTTCCGGTCACCGAGGTCGGACAACGAGCACACCTTGGTCACATTCGGCGTACGCATGGCTTCCCCGTTCAGGACTTCGGTGCGACAAGGCGCACCGGGAGGTCCTTGGTGCGGGTGAAGCCGGGCCGCAGGATCCACGGGATCTCCTTGCGCGGCACCGCCAGCGTCATGTCCGGGAACCGCGTGTACAGCCCGCGCAGCGCCACCTCCGCCTCCAGGTAGGCGACGTGCTGGCCGAGGCAGCGGTGGATGCCCTTGCCGAAGCCGAGGTGGCTCTCGCTGCCGACGGCGAGCCGGTCGATCTTCAGCTTCTCCGGCTCGGGGAACTTCCGCGGGTCGCTGTTGGCCGCCATGATCAGCGGCACGATCGGCATCCCGCGCGGGATCACCGTGCCGCCCACCTCGATGTCCTCGGTGGCGAACCGCGGCTGGCCGAACTGGATCGGGCCCAGGCGCTGCAGCTCGCGCACGGCCTGCGGCCACAGCGTCGGGTCCGCCTTCAGCCGCGCGAGCTCGTCCGGGTGCTCGTGCAGGGCCAGCACCGAGTTGCCGATCAGGTAGGTCGTCGTCTGGTGCCCGGCGGTGACCAGGCTGAACAGGATGCCGACCAGCTCGTCGTCGGTGGCGATGCCGGGGTTCTTGGCCTGCGCCTCGACGAGCGCGGTGACCATGTCGTCCTTCGGCTCGGCCCGCCGCCGCTCGATCATCCCGCGGGCGGCGATGAGGGTCTTGCGGACCTCCTCGGGCAGCCGCTTGCCGTCCAGGGTGGCCATCGCGTCACTCCACGCGCGCCACTGCGGGCGGTCTTCCTCGTCGACGCCGACCAGCTCGCAGATCACCGTGACCGGCAGCGGGTAGCAGTACTTGTCGACGAGGTCGACCGGCGTGCCGTCGCCACCCTCGGCTTCCAGCTTGTCGAGCAGCTCGGCGGTGAGGGCCTCGACGCGGGGGCGGAACTTGCCGACCCGGTGCGCGGTGAGCGCGTAGGAGACCAGCTTGCGCAGCCGGGCGTGCTCCTCGCCGTCGGAGGCGTTGATGAGGTTCTTCAGCCAGGGGATCAGCTCCTCCGGCATGTCCAGGTGCCGGAACACGCCGTTGCGGATGTCCTCGGCGGGCGAGTCGGCCAGCGGGTTGCACTGGAACCGCTGGTCCATCAGGACCTGGCGCACGTCTTCGTAGCGGGCAGCCAGGTACATCGGCGGCCCGCCCATGAAGCCGCCGATCTGCAGCGTCGGTGCCTCGCGGACCGCGGCGTGCGCTCCCCACGGGTCGGCGACCACTTCCGGGGAGAACAGGTCGACCGGTTCGGCCGAAGTCTCGGCAGTGGTGGTCATGGGTTCTTCCTTTCGTGTTGGATCCGGTAGCGCACAGTCCGTTGTGGACGCTCGCGCGGTCAGTGCGTGGCGACGAACTCCTTGAGCGTGCCGATCACGTACTCGATCATCTCCGTGGTGATCCCCGGGTAGACGCCGATCCAGAACGTCCGCTCGGTGACGATGTCGCTGTTGGTCAGCGGGCCGGCGATGCGCTGCGGCTTGCCGATGTAGGCGGGGTGGCGGGTCAGGTTGCCGGCGAACAGCCGCCGGGTGCGGATGTTGCGCGCTTCGAGGTGGTCGACGACCTCCGGGACGTCGAAGCCCGCGTCCGGCTGCACGGTGATGATGAAGCCGAACCAGCTCGGGTCGCTGCCCGGCGTCGCCTCCGGCAGGAGCAGCCCGGGCAGGCCGTCCAGGCCTTCGCGCAGCTGGCGCCAGTTGCGCTTGCGGGCCTCGATGAAGTCCGGCAGCTTCGCCAGCTGGCTCAGCCCGAGCGCGGCGTGGATGTCGGTGCTCTTGAGGTTGTAGCCGACCTCGGAGAAGACGTACTTGTGGTCGTAGGCCTCCGGCAGCGTGCCGAGGTGCAGGTCGAACCGCTTCAGGCAGCGGTCGTCCTCGCCGGGCTCGCACCAGCAGTCGCGGCCCCAGTCGCGGAACGACTTCGCCAGCTTGGCCAGCTTGATGTCCGAGGACAGCAGCATGCCGCCCTCACCCATGGTCAGGTGGTGGGCGGGGTAGAAGGAGACCGTCGAGAACCGGCCGAACGTGCCGGTGAGCTGCCCGTTGTAGGTCGAGCCGACGGCGTCGCAGTTGTCCTCGATCAGGTGCAGGTCGTGCCGCTTGGCGAGCTCGGCGACTTCCGCCACGGGGAACGGATTTCCCAGCGTGTGCGCGATCATGATGGCGCGGGTGCGCGGGGAGATCGCCGCCTCGACCCGTTCGGCCGTCGTGTTGTACGTGCCGAGCTCGATGTCGACGAACACCGGGATCATGCCGTTCTGCAGGATCGGGTTCACCGTGGTCGGGAAGCCGGCCGCGACCGTGACGACCTCGTCGCCCGGCTTGAGCTGCTCGTCGCCCAGCGTCGGCGAGGTCAGGGTGCTCAGCGCCAGCAGGTTCGCCGACGAGCCCGAGTTCGTCAGCACCGCCTTGCGCCGCTTGAGTTTCCGGGCGAAGGACGATTCGAACTTCGTCGCGATGGTGCCGGAGGCGATGCGCAGGTCGAGCGCGGCGGCCACCAGGGCTTCGCGGTCGGCGGCGTCCAGCACGGCCCCGGACGACAGGATCGGTGTCTGCCCCGGGATGAACGGCGCCGGCCCGGAGGACTGCGCGTCGTGGTAGTCGCGGACCTGCGCCAGCAGGTCCGATCGGGCTGAGTCGACCATGTCGTATCGATTCCCTACGGACGAGTGCGGGTTTGTCGCGGGCTAACGCACAAGTCACGCTAGAAGCGCCGGGATCGAGCGGCATCCCCCAACGTGGTAGGGCCGTGCCGGGCGAGCGGCGGAGACTACCCGCGTTGGTGATGGCCCCGGGCACCCGCGTGGGCAAGCTGGAGCCGACCACGAGCCAGCCCTGGGAGGACGATCTTGTGAAGGTTCTTAATCTTGCCGGGGTAGCCCCGTCGACCGTGTTCAGCCACGTCCCGCTCGCGAACGCGCTGCGCAACGCCGGGCACCAGGTCATGACGACCGCGTCGGTCGACGAAATGCTCGACACGATCACCGGCGTCGGGCTGTCCGCCGTGCGCACCACCGCCGAAGGGGTGTCCCCGCGGCAGATCATCGCCGAGAGCGGCCTGACCCACGTGCCCCAGGACCCCCGGGAACGCGAGATCATGGCGGGCCGCTGGTACGCGCACATGGAGTACGTGACCCTCGACGCCCTGCTGGCGTTCAGCAAGGACTGGCGCCCGGACGTCATCATCAGCGGTGTCACCTCCTACGCCGGGCCCCTGCTCGCCGCCCACCTGGGCGTGCCCTACGTGCGCCACGCCTGGGACATCCACAGCCCGGAGCTGATGGATTCGGGCGCCGAGGAGCAGCTGCGCGACCAGCTGACCGAGCTCGGCCTGACCGGCCTGCCCGAGCCCGCCATGACGATCGAAATCGCGCCGCCCAGCCTGCTGCCGGCGGAAGCCGCTTCGGCGCAGCTGATGCGGTGGGTCCCGGGGAACTCGCAGGCCATCGTGGAACCGTGGATGTACACGAAGGGCGCCGGCACCCGGATCGGCGTCACCGTCGGCACCGGGGTCGCGAGCTACAACCAGTACGACTTCCTGCAGGGCGTCGTCGAGCAGATCGCGACGCTGGACGCCGAAGTCGTCGTCGCCGTGACCGAGGACGCCCTGCCGGAACTGCGCGAGCGGCTGAAGAACGTGCGGGCGGGCTGGATCCCGCTGGACGTCGTCGCGCCCACCTGTGACGTCCTGGTGCACCAGACCGGCGGCAGCACGATGATGACGGGGCTGACCCACGGCGTCCCCCAGGTGCTCATCCCCGACCCCAACCAGTACCGCGCCTGCGACATGGCCCGCCGGCTCGCCGAAACCGGCGCCGCGGCCGTGCTTTCGCCGGAGGAAGCCACGAGCGAAGTGATCGCGAAGACGTGCGGCGAGCTGGTCGCCGACCCGTCCTACGCCGCCGCCGCGCGCGGGCTCGCCGGGGAGATCGCCGCCCTGCCGTCGCCGAACGAGGTGGCGCTGCGCATCGAGCGGCTCGTCCGGGAAGCGTCCTGACCGGACATGGGCAGCGTCACGACCCGGAGCATGACCGTACGGCCGCTCGCCATCGACGGCGCCCACCTCGTCTCGTCCAAGTCCTTCGGTGACGGCCGCGGCGACTTCTTCGAGGTCTACCGCGAGGACGTGCTGACCGAGGCGCTCGGGTACCGGCCGCGGTTCCTGCAGACCAACGTCTCGACGTCCTGCCGCAACGTCGTCCGCGGCGTGCACGGGGCGATGACCCCGCCCGGCCTGGCCAAGTTCGTCACGTGCCTGCGGGGTTCGCTGCTCGACTTCGTCGTCGACGTGCGGACGGGCTCGCCGACGTTCGGCCAGTGGGACATGATCGTGCTCAACCAGCACGGCGGCACGGCGGTCTACGTCGAGGAAGGCCTCGGGCACGCCTTCGTGGCGCTCGAGGACGACACGTGCGTCCAGTACCTGCTGTCCGACCTCTACCGGCCGGCGGAGGTGCTCACCGTGCAGCCCCTCGACCCCGAGATCGGCCTGCCGCTGAACCTGCCGGGCGAGCCCATCCTGTCCGAGCGGGACGCGGCCGCGCCGACGCTGCGGGAGGCCGGTGAGCTGGGTCTGCTGCCGCGGTACGAGGAGTGCCTGGCGCTGCGGGCCACCCGCGTCCGGCTGACCGAGGCGGCCGCCGCTTCCTGAACCGCTCGCAACGGAAAAAGGCCCGGGACCGCGGTCCCGGGCCTTTTCCCGTGCTCAGCTCAGCTGGGTCAGTGCCGTGCGCAGCGTCTCGCCGAGGAAGTCGAGGTCGGCGTCGGACGCGTTCAGCGGCGGGGCCACCAGCAAACCTTCCCCCGTGCGGTCGGGGCGGAATCCGACGTACGGGTACAGCAGCAGCCCCTTGCTCCGGGTGATCCGCATGACGTCGCCGAGGGTCCCGGCGGCCAGCTCGATGCCGAAGAAGTAGCCCAGCCCGCGGACGTCGGTCACCACCGACTGGCCGCGCACCGCGTCGGCCACGAGCCGGCCGAGGGCCGCGCCGCGGACTTCGTCGCGGTCGAGGGCACCGAGGTCCTCCAGCACCGACAGCACCGCCAAGCCGGCCCGGCCCTGCAGCGGCGTCGCCGACATCGTGCCCATCAGCGGCAGCCACTTGCCGCTGGTCATGATGTCCTCGGCCAGGTTCGGCGAGAGCATCGTGGCGGCCAGCGGGACGTACCCCGCGCCGAGGCCCTTCGACAGCGTGACGATGTCCGCCGCCGAGCCCGGCGTGTGGTGCGAAGCCAGGGGGAGCCCGGTGCGGCCCAGCCCGGTGAGGACCTCGTCGTGGATGACGAGGACGCCGAACTCGTCGCAGACCTCGCGCAGCGCCTTCAGGTACCCGGCCGGCGGGACGTACCCGCCGCCGGTGGTGCCGTTGACCGGTTCCATCAGCACCGCGGCGACGGTCTCCGGGCCGGCCGCGACGATCGCGTCGCGCACCGCCCGCACGCACTCGACGCGGCAGGCGGGGAACGGGCAGTCGAGGTGCTGGCCGGGGTAGGGCGGGTTGAACGCGGGGGCGAGGCCGAAACTGTCGTCCTCGTGCGGCCGCCGCGACCGGTGGCCGGACAGCGCGAGCACGAACGCGCTGTTGCCGTGGTAGCCCAGCGACGACGTCAGGATCTTGTGCCGGCCCTCTTCGCCGCGGGCGCGTTGCACCAGCCGGGCCAGCGCGATGGCGGATTCCGTCGCGTGCGTGCCGGTGGGGGTGAACATGACCCGGTCGTCCGGCCGGTGCACCGCCCGCGCGGTGGCCGCGGCCAGCTGTTCCATCAGGTCGGGCGCGAACGTGCCGGGGCTCGCGTAGGTGCAGATCCCGACCTGGTCCCGCAGTGCCTCGACCACCGTGGGGTGGGCGTGGCCGATGTTCACGTTGACGATCCCGCTGGCGCCGTCGAGGTAGCGCGTGCCGTCGGAGGCGTACACCCACGACCCGGCGGCGTGGCTGTAGGGGATCGGGGGGATCTGCAGCCGGGCCGCCAGCAGCTGGGACGGCGCTTTCTGCGCGGTCGTGGTCACGATCGAATTCCTCCTGGCCTCAGCCCACCGGCTCGGTGGCGTGATCGACGTAGAGCCTCGCCTTGGTGCGGATGTCGTCGACGAGCACGGCTTGCCGCAGCACGTCGTCGTTGTCGGGGAGCCGTCCCGAACGGACGGCGGCCGCGAAGGCGGCCAGGGTGTTCGCCACCTGGTCGTCGGGCGGCAGCGGGAGCTCCTCGGCCTTCGACCGCCGTTCCAGTCGAATGACCGGGACGTGGTCCGCCGGCGGGGTGAAGGCGTGGTCGAGGACGAGCCGGCCTTCACTGCCCCAGAGCTCGTAGCCGGACCGGTAGGCGTGGTCGATCCCGAAGGTCGCGGACGCGCTCACGCCGTCGCCGGTGCACAGCAGGGCGTGCCCGGCCGACTCGACCGGCCGGCCGTGGCGCCGGGTGAGCACCGCGCCGACGACGTCGATTTCGCTGCCCAGGAAGGACATCGCCGCGCGCACCGGGTAGACCCCGGTGTCCAGCAGGGCACCGCCGCCGAGCTCGGCGCGGTGCCGGATGTCGCCGGGCGGGCGGGCCGGCACGGCGAACGCGGCGTGGAACGCGCGCAGCTCCCCGATGGCGCCGTCGGCGAGCAGTTCCCGGACCGCGCCGTGCTGGCTGTGGTGGAGGAACATGACGTTCTCCATCAGCACGAGCCCGGCCGCCCGCGCGGCTTCGATCAGCGCACGGGTCTGCGCCACGCTGGTGGTCAAGGGTTTCTCGGCGAGCACGTGCTTGCCGGCGGCCAGCGCCCGCTCGATCCAGCCGGCGTGGGCGGAGTTCGGCAGCGGGAGGTAGACGGCTTCGACGTCGTCGAGGTCCAGCAGCGCGGCATAGCCTTCGACCGGCCGGCAGCCATAGGCCCGGGCGGTTTCCGCGGCCTTGCCGGCGTCCCGGCTGGCGATCGCCGCGATCTCCGTGCCGGGTGCGGCCGCCATGGCCGGGAGCAGCTTCCGGAGGGCGATGCTCGCGCACCCCATGATCCCGATGCGCAGTGGGGCCACCGGATCTCCTTCGCGCGGTTCGGGCATCGTCGGAGTCTTCACGCTAGGACGGCCGCGCGGGTCCGGGCATCCCTCGTCCTGATAGCGATCGACCGTCCTATCAGGTCGGGGGATGCCCGCCGGGGGATGGCCGTCCTACGCTCGCCGGACGCCGAGGAAGGGGAGTGACGTGGTCCACAGCGCGATTCACGAGGACACGGCCCGGGACGGACGCTCCGAAGACGCGGTCATGTCCATGGCGGACTTCCACTCCTGGTTCAACGCGCGGGCCCGCGCGAACAGCTTCCGGGTGGACCGGATCCCGTTCGCGGACCTGTCGGGCTGGGACTTCGAGCCGGACACCGGCAACCTGGTGCACGCGAGCGGCCGGTTCTTCTCCGTCGAGGGCCTGCGGGTGCGCACCGACCGGCCCTGGGTGAGCGAATGGGCCCAGCCGATCATCGTGCAGCCGGAGATCGGCGTGCTCGGCATCCTCGTCAAGCGGTTCGACGGTGTCCCGCACTGCCTGATGCAGGCGAAGATGGAGCCGGGCAACATCAACGGCCTGCAGATCTCGCCGACCGTGCAGGCCACCCGCAGCAACTACATGAAGGTCCACGGCGGCGCGGCCACCAAGTACATGGAGTACTTCCGGCCCGGCTCCCGCGGCCGCGTGCTGTTCGACGGGCTGCAGTCCGAGCAGGGCTCCTGGTTCCTGCACAAGCGCAACCGCAACATCGTCGTGGAGACCGACGACGACGTCCCGCTGGACGAGGACTTCTGCTGGCTGACGCTCGACCAGATCCGGCGCCTGCTGCGGCTGGACCACATGGTGAACATGGACTCCCGGACCGTCCTCGCGTGCGTCCCGCCCGCGTTGGCACGACCGGACGACCGGCTCGCCGGCGACGGCTCGTTCGTCGAAGCGGTCCACCGGTCGCTGTCCGGCCGCGGCCGGGCCCTGCACGAACCCGGGCACATCCTCAGCTGGCTCACCGAGGTGCGCGCCCGCCAGGAGCTGGTGCAGCGCCGGGTGCCGCTCAAGGAGATCGCCGAGGACGGCTGGCAGCTCGGCCACGACGTCATCGACCACCGCGACGGCAAGTACTTCGACGTCGTCGCGGTGTCCGTGGAGGCCAGCAACCGCGAGGTCACCGCGTGGACCCAGCCGCTGGTGGCGCCCCGGCAGTCGGGCCTGCTCGCGTTGCTGGTCAAGCGGATCGGCGGCACGCTGCACGCCCTGGTGCAGGCCCGCAGCGACGCGGGCACGCTCAACATCGCCGAGCTGACCGCGACCGTGCACTGCCAGCCCGGCAACTACGCCGACGCACCGGCGGAGTACCGCCCGCCGTACCTCGACTACGCGCTCGCGGCCTCGACCGGACGCGTGCGGCTGGACGTCGTCCATTCCGAGGAAGGCGGCCGGTTCTACCACGCGCAGAACCGCTACCTGGTGATCGAGGTCGAGGACGACTTCGCCCCCGAGCCCGACGACCGGTTCCTCTGGACGACGCTGAGCCAGCTGATGTCCCTGCTGTCGCACAGCAACTACCTGACGGTGGAACTGCGCAGCCTGATGGCCGGGATGCGCAGCTTCTGAACCGGCGAAGGGGGCCGGTCCTGCGGGACCGGCCCCCTTCGCCGTGTCCGGGCTCAGCCGGTCGGCACCGCGGCGCGCAGCCGGTTGCGCAGGTCGTCGACCAGGGCTTCGAGCCCGCCCGGGCCGGCCGTGCCGAAGACGTGGTAGTCCGGCCGCACCAGCAGTGAAGCCGCCCCGAACCGGGCCAGGAACGGCCGGTAGACGTCGTCGACGTCCACGGTGCCGTCCAGCCGGACGACGTGCGTCCCGATCTCGGCGAGGAACTCCGAGCCGGCCTCCTCGGTGGTCAGCAGCACGAAACCCCGGCCGACGACGTCGTCGAACAGCCCGGTCGCGTCGCCCACCCGCACCCGGCCCTGCGGCACGACCACCCCCGCGCCCGGGCTTTCGTGCCGCAGCCCGCCGCTCAGCGGTTTCGCCGGTTCCGGAC
Organism: Amycolatopsis kentuckyensis; assembly: GCF_002155975.1. Taxonomy (GTDB): domain Bacteria; phylum Actinomycetota; class Actinomycetes; order Mycobacteriales; family Pseudonocardiaceae; genus Amycolatopsis; species Amycolatopsis kentuckyensis. The sequence goes on along the minus strand of NZ_MUMI01000568.1, from coordinate 4,600 downwards.
GGCCCGCGGGCTTGCCGCGGCGGTTGGCCAGCACGGTCGCGTCCCGCTCGGCGGCGGCCGCCGGGTCCGTCACGCAGATCACCCGGCCCAGCTGGACCGACGCCAGGATGGCCTCCCGGGCCTGCTCCCGGCGCTCGTCCCCGTAACTGTCCAAAAGGGACTCCGAAGCCAGGCCGCGGAGCGTGAGGTCCAGTTTCCACGCCAGGTTGGTGACGTCGCGGATGCCGGAGCACATGCCCTGCCCGGCGAACGGCGGCATCAGGTGCGCCGCGTCGCCGGCCAGCAGGACGTGCCCCACCCGCCAGCGGTCGGCCCACCGGGCCTGGAAGATGTAGGTGGTGCTGCGCAGCAGGGTGGCAGTCTCGGGGGTGACGCCGTAGGGCGCCATCAGCCGCCACGCCGTCTCGTCCTTGTTCAGCTCGGCCGCGCTTTCGCCCGGCAGCCGCATGAACTCCCAGCGACGGCGGCCGGGACCGCTGCCCACCAGCGTCGTGGGCCGCGCCGGGTCGCAGATCTGCACGTTCGTCGGGACGAACTCGCGCGGCTCGTTCAGCTGGACGTCGCAGAGCAGCCACTCGTAGGAGAAGCCGAGGTCGGTCACCGGCACGTCGAGGTGCTCGCGCACGAAGCTGTTCGCGCCGTCGCACCCCACGACCCACCGCGCCGAAATGGTCCGCGACACCTCGTCGGCGTCGGTCGCGGTCACCTGGACCAGCGCGTCGCCGTCGGCGATGGCCACGACTTCGTGTCCGCGCAGCACGGTGATCCCCGGCAGGTCCCGCACCCGCGCGGCGATGAGCTCTTCCAGCGCCGGCTGGTGCATGGTGTTCGCGTCCGGCCAGCCGTACCGGCCTTCGGTGGTGAAGGCGATGTCCAGCAGCGTCCGCCCGTCGGCGGTCTGCCACTGGTAGCCGTTGGCCGGCGCGGTGATCCGCCCGAGGTCCGGCCCGATGCCGGTGGCGGCCAGCAGCCGGGCGGTCTCGCCGTCGAAGCTGGTCGCCCGTGGCAGCTTGTACGGCCGGGGCCGGCGTTCGAGCACCGTCACCCGCCAGCCGCGCTGGGCCAGCAGCACCGACAGGGTGGCGCCGATCGGGCCGTTGCCGACGATGACGACGTCCGTGTCCGTCAAGGGAACCTCACAGGGTCACAGCTCACGAGTCAGGCGGGCCAGCCGTTCGCGCACGCGGTCCACCCGCTGCGGCAGCGACGGATCGCCTTCGGGCCAGCCCAGGTCGATGCCCGCCCGGCCGCCGAACGTGCTCAGCACGTAGCCGCCGAGCGCGATGGTCTCCCGCATCCGGGACGCGGAGTGCAGGTTGGTCAGCCGCAGGCCGTCCGGGGTGCGCATCGGCGGGGCGACGCCCCAGTTCATGATGCTGACCACGGCGAGGGCGAGCTTCGGGTCCCACGGCTTCGCGGCGGCGGGCTTGCTGAACATGTCCAGGATGCTGCGCTGCACGGAACCGTCGGCCAGGCCGGCCCGCAGCTGCGCGCCGATCGCCCGGCCGATCGCGACGGCGTCGTGCGGGATCCCGTCGGTCACCTTGAACCCGACGCCGCCGAGCACGTTCGTGCCCTCGGTCGCGCCGACCGGCGGCGTCAGCCTGCTGCGCAGGTTCACCGAGTACCGGTAGACGAGGTCGGTCAGCGGCAGGTCGCGGAGCTCGGCCTCGGCGAGCAGGACCGCGCCCGACACCAGGCCGTTGATCGTCACCTTCTCGCGGTGGCCGAGGTTCGCCAGCGCCGTCGTTTCGGCCTCGGTCAGCCGGTGCTGGACGACGTGCCGGACGACCGGGTCCGGCCGGTTCTCCGCGGGCGGCGGGGCCAGTGGTGCCGCCGGGCCGCTCGCGTGGATGCCGCGCTCGGCCAGCAGGTCTTCCAGCGACCGCGGGTACGGGTGCCGGACCGGGTCGAGCGGGACGCCCTCGACGACGTCGGTGTAGCAGGACCACAGCGCCGAGAGGATCGCGGTGGCGTGGTGGGCGTCGGCGACGCTGTGCTGGATCGCCAGGCAGACACTGGCTTCGTCGCCGTCGCGGACGACGTTGAGCGCGCTCAGCGAGCGGCTCTGGTCGAGGTCCAGGCCCGCCAGCGGCCGGGACGGGTCGCCGTCGGCGAACCGGATTTCCGGCCGCGAGTGGGACTCGGCGAGCACCGCGCCTTCGTCGGTGAACTCGACCCGGGCCGAGAGCTGCGGATAGGCGCGGCAGACCGCTTCGAACGCCGTGGTCAGCGCCTCGGGATCGAGCCGGCCCTCGGCGTGCACGGTGTACCCGATGTAGGCCTCCCGGGCGGCGTGGACGCTCTCGCTGGGCGCCAGTGCCCGCCGGACAGCGGCTCGTGTCACGAGTTCCTCCCCGTGGATCCGGTCAGCGCGGGGCCGGCCAGCTTCTCCGTCACCGTCGCGATGATCGGGGCGGCCTGGTCGACCAGGAAGAAGTGGCCGCCCGGCAGCACCCGCAGCTCCGCCGGCCCGGTGGTGTGCTCTTCCCAGGCACGGGCCTCCTCGACCGACACCCGCGGATCGCGGTCGCCGGTGAACACCGTGACCGGGCAGTCCAGCCGCCGTCCGGGCTCGTGCCGGTACGTCTCGACCGCGCGGTAGTCGCTGCGGATCGCGGGCAGGACCATGGCCAGCAGCTCGGGATCGGCGAGCATGGCCGCGTCGGAACCGCCGAGCTTCCGCAGCTCGGCGACGAGCCGGTCGTCCGAAACGCCGCGGAAGTCGTCGTCGCGGTAGCGCGACGGCGCCCGCCGCCCGGACGCGAACAGGTGCACCGGTGCGGGCAGCCCGGCGTCGGGCATCCGCACCGCGACCTCGTACCCGATGATCGCGCCCATGCTGTGCCCGAACAGGGCCAGCGGCCGGTCGTCGACCGAGCGCAGCACTTCGAGGAGCCGGTTGGTCAGCCCGCCGATGCTGTCGACGGGCGGCTCGTGGCGCCGGTCCTGGCGGCCCGGGTACTGGACCGCCAGGACCTCCACCGCGGGAGCGAGGGCCTTGGCGAGCGGGAAGAAGAAGCTGGCCGAGCCGCCGGCGTGGGGCAGGCACACGAGCCGCGCTCGCGCGTCCGGTGCCCGCTCGAACCGGCGTAACCACTTTTCGGCGTCAGGTCGGTGCACGGCGGATCGCCTTTCGCGGGGAGCTAAACGAGCTTCAGGGGGAGCGTCTTGGTCCGGGTGAACGCCGGCCGCAGGATCCACGGGATCTCCTCCCGCGGCACCGCGAGGGCCAGGTCCGGGAACCGGGTGAACAGCCCGTGCAGCGCCACCTCGGCCTCCTGGTAGGCGAGGTGCTGGCCCAGGCAGCGGTGGATGCCCTTGCCGAAGGACAGGTGCATCTCGTTGGCGACGCTCAGCCGGTCGATGATCAGCTTGTCCGGCTCGTCGAACTTGCGCGGGTCGGTGTTGGCGGCCAGCAGCAGCGGCGCGACCGGTGTCCCCCGCGGGATCGTGACGCCGCCGAGTTCGACGTCCTCCGACGGGAAGCGCGCCTGCGTGAACTGGAGCGGGCCCAGCCGCTGCAGCTCGCGCACGGCCTGCGCCCACAGCGCCGGCTCGGCCTTCAGCCGCGCGAGCTGGTCGGGGTGCTCCAGCAGGAAGAGCACCGAGTTCCCGATCAGGTAGGTCGTCGTCTGGTGCCCGGCCGTCACCAGGCTGAACAGGATCCCGACGATCTCGTCGTCGGAAACCCGGCTCGGGTCTTCGGCCTGGGCCTGCACGAGCGCGGTGACCAGGTCGTCCTTCGGTTCGACGCGCCGGCGGGCCATCAGCTCCCGCGAGAGGGCGATGCACGTGCGCAGGGCGGGCGGGATGTTCGGGCCGTCCATGGTCGCCATCGCGTTGCCCCAGGCGTGCCAGGCGGCGCGGTCGGGCTCGTCGATGCCGACCAGCTCGCAGATGACCGTGACCGGCAGCGGGAAGCAGAACTCCTCGACGATGTCGACCGCCGAGCCGTCCTTGCCCTGCTCCGCCATCTTGTCGAGCAGGTCCTCGGTGATCTTCTCGACGCGCGGGCGCAGCGCGTTGACGCGGCGCCCGGTCAGCGCGTACGAGACCAGCTTGCGCAGCCGCGTGTGGTCCTCGCCGTCGGCGGTGTTCAGCTTGTTGGCCATCCACGGGATGAGGTCTTCGGGGAAGTTCATCGCCTTGAAGACGCCGTCGCGGATGTCGGCCAGCGGCGAGTCTTCCGGCGGGTTGGTGAGGAAGCGCGGGTCGGTGAGGACCGTGAGGACGTCCTCGTAGCGGGTGGCCAGCCACATGTCCGGCCCGCCCATCATGGTGCCGAGGTTCAGCGTCCCGGTGTGGGGCAACGGCTCTTCGCGCAACCGCGCGTACCAGCCGAACGGGTCGGCGACCACTTCCGGTGAGAAGAGGTCGACCGGCTTGGCCGAAGGCTTGGCGGTGGCGGTCATGGCCATCCCTTCCTGGTGCCGACGCGGGTGGTCCCGCTCGCGTGCGGCGGGCCCGGATTCGGACGGTAGGGAAGGGACGCCCGGTTGAGCATCCCCCAACCTGACAGTGCTGGGCCTGTTGTCCTTTGTGGACTGTTTCGGTGCGGCCCCGGTGCTATCAGAACGAGGGATGCCCGGCCGGGCAT
>NZ_MUMI01000567.1 GCF_002155975.1 Amycolatopsis kentuckyensis | reverse complement strand
AGCAGGCGGCGCCGGCGCCGGTCCGCCACGAAATCCCGGACATTCCTCTGTGGTCACACGGCCACCAGAAGAAGCCGGACTGGCCGGCGATGTCGGCGGGCCGCCGCCCCGCGGGCATGCCGTACGGCGGCCACCACGGCTGCGGCGGCGGTGGCCGGCACCGTCGTTGACGGTCAGCCGAGCGGAATCTGGTACTGCATGAAGCCTTTGTCGAGCGCAACCTGGTCGTAGAGCCGCCGCGCGGCGGTGTTCGAGGTCTGGGTGTGCCAGTAGACGCGCACGCACCCTTGCGCCCGCGCCCAGTCGGCAACGGCTTCGATGAGCGCCCGCCCGACCCCGCGTCCCCGCGCGTCGGCATCGGTGAAGAGATCCTGCAGGTAGCAGACGTCGGCGGAGGTGGTGCTGACGTGCGTGAAGAAGTGGACGATGCCGACGAGCCGGCCCTCGGCCCGCGCGCCGAGGGCGTGCATCCGTTCCCCGCTGGCGAACTCTCGCCACGCCCGGTCCACGAGTTCCGGAGCGAGGGTCCGGCCGTAGAACGTGTTGTAGCCGGCGAACAGGTTTTCCCAGGCAGCGCGGTCGTTTTCGGTGAGGCCCCCAATGGTGATCATGGTCCGAGGCTAGCGCCCGGGGGACAGGGACCGGACACAACTCGCGAGTAAGGTGACGAACCCGAATCGAATTCATAGAATCGCGGAGCCCGGTCGGCGGAAAGCAGCGGAGGTTCCTGATGGCGCGCACGGCGCACCGTGCCAGTGGCAGGCCCGTGACGGTAGGCGAGCTGATGCTGCGGCCGGATGTCCGTGGCCGCCGCCGCCCTGAGGATTTGGAAGTGCTGGAGCTGGCCTACCGCATGCGCCGCCGCATCGGCCCCGAGGCGGCGACGCGGGTCCCGTCACCGCGAGCCCGAGTATTGGCAGTGGTGACGGGCCTTTGGCGGCGCAGGCCGAGGTAACCCTCGCGCGGCCGGTGCCGTTGGTGGACAGGGGTTTTCGGCCGGTCAGGTAGGTGGCCGGCAGTGGGAGCTCTGGTGGGTCGCCGCTGCGTCCGGCCTGAGCGGCACCGGTGGGAAGCGACCCGGGCGTGCGCTCTTCGCCTGCTGGTGGCTAGTTGGAGTCGGCTGGGCACGAGTCCTTTCGAAGGCTGCGCGGTGAGGCCTTCCGCCTCGGCGCGCGCTCGACGAGGCAGCTTGGGAGCCAACGCCGCGGCCGAAGGGAGCCGCCGGCATTGTGGCGTGGGTGTGGGCCCGTTGCCGTGTGGCTGCGGGCCTGTCCCGTGTTCAGGCTGCGAAGGGCAGTGGTTCGTGGAGGTTGTTGCGCCGGGGTTTTCGGCGCCGGTCGATGAACACCGGTGGCAGGAACTCCGGCAGACCGTCGGCGGCGATGCGGACCTCCCAGCCGGAGCGGTGCAGCAGCCGGTGGTGATGGGCGCACATCAGCACCAGGTTGGTCAGGTCGGTGCGGCCGCCGTCGGCCCAGTGGCGGATGTGGTGGCCTTGGCAGTGGCGGGGTGGGCGGTGGCAGCCGGGGAAGGCGCAGCCCCGGTCCCGGAGGAACAGGGCGCGGCGGAGCCCGGCGGAGATCAAGCGGCGCAGACGGCCCAGATTGAGCGGCTCGCTTTTGTCGCCGAGGACGGCGGGGATGATCATCGCGTCGCAAGCATGAACGCGGGCGTCGGCGGCCGACATGGTGCCGGTGTCGCCGAGGGTGGCCGTCCCGATGCCGGACTGGAGGTCGGTGAGGGAGACCGCGACCATGACGTGGGCTCGCTCCCCAGCCTGCATCGGCAGCTCCGGAGAATTGAGGGCCAGGTCGATCGCGTCGGAGAAAGCATCGCCATACCGCTGGGGCTGGGTGCGGTGGTCCGGGCCGTCGTCGCTGGTGCGGCGTTCGGCCAGGGCATCCAGCAGGGCGCTGGCGCGGGTGCCGGTCTCGTCATCGAATCGGGCGTTCAACTCCCAAGTACCGGATCTTCGGCGGCGGAGGAACAGTTCCCGAGACGGGGCCACCGGTTCGGTATCGGCGGGTTCCGCCCCATCGGGGTTGAGGTGGGCGAGGATGCGGGCGCCCAGGACTGCGACCTGCTTGTGCCCGGCCTTGGCGGCGAAGGTGAGCAGGTCGGCTTCGGCGCTGTCGCGATGCTCGGGCGGAACCTCGGCGAGAACACCCGTGATCGCATCAATCATCGGGTTGCTCAACCGCCCCGCCAGAGCGGCAGCGCCGGTGGCGGGCGCGAGAGCGGGGATCGGGGTGCCGTCGAGGTTCCGGCCGGGGTTCAGCACGCGAGCACGCTTCACAAGACGTTCGGCGACCGGCTTCGGAACATCGCCGAGATGCTCCAAAAGACGAGCCACCGACCGATACCCGAACAGCTCCATCACCCCACGCTGCTCGATCTCCACAAGCAGGGCACCGAGTTCGGCTTCGGCAGACCGCATACACGCAAGCAGCTCACCGATGCGGTCGGCGAAGGCCACCGCCTCGGGGGAAGAGCTCGCGTTGTCGGACATAGATCAAGATTACCGAGCATCGAACACAAGTTCATCACTCGAACGGGTGCGAATACCTGACCCCAGGACGCTTCAGAAACCGATCGTCGACGGCGGGCGAGCGATCAATGCCGTCGCTCCCGGCTCGACCGCGGCGCAGTGCGTTCCCGGCGCCGGGAGCTTGCCGGTGATCAGGTAGTCGTCGGTCGCCTTGGTCACGCACGAGCTGTTCTTGAAGTACGCGCCGTGGCCCCAGCCGTCATACGTGAGGAGCGTGCTGCCCGTCTGGCGGGCCACGGCCTGCGACCACGCGTACGGCGTCGCCGGGTCATGACGGCTGCTCAGCACCAAAAGCGGCGGTGCGCCGTGGACCTGCAGCGGGTGCTGCGGGTTGCTGGTGCGGTTCGGCCAGCCGATGCAGCCGGTGACCGCGGTCCAGCCGAGGGAGTTGACCTTGACGTCCGGGGCGAACGCCGCCGCCACCCGGCGGTACGTCTCGAGTTCCGCGAAGTTGTGCACCGGCATGCGCCAGTCGTCGCAGAACACGCTCGGGAAGACGTAGTTGATCGGGATGTCGTCGCTCAGCCTCGCCGACGCCGCCGGCGCGGTGCCGTCCGCCAGGAGCTTGAGCACCGTCGCGAGCCTGTCCCAGCTGGGGCCGTAGAAGTTGCCCTGGAAGATCGCCGCGAGGTCCAGCGGCTCGATCACCTCTTCGCTGCGCGGGTCCTTCAGTTCCCCGCGCGCGGCCTTGTCCTGCAGGTCACGCGTCAGCTTGGAGACGTCGCGGCCGTGCAGTGCGCAGCTCGTCGTCCGGTTGCACCAGGCCACGAACTCGCCGAACTCCGCCTGCACCGAGCGCGTTTCGCTGAGCAGGAACTCGCCCGCGGTGAACTGCGAATGGTCCATGTTGCTGTCCAGCACGAGCGCGCGGACCTTGTCCGGGAACAGTTCCGCGTACTGCTGGCCCATCAGCGTGCCGTAGGAAACGCCGTAGTACGTCAGTTTCGGCTCGCCGAGCGCGACGCGGATGGCGTCCATGTCCCGCGCGACGCTCTTCGTGTCGCCGAACTGCCCCAGCGGGCCGGAAATGCGGTTGCAGCTCTCGCCGAGCTTGCGGTTGTACTCCGCGAGCTGCTCGAATTCGGCCTGGTTGCGCGGCATGCGCGGGTGGTCGGCGATCAGTTCTTCGAGCCCGCACGAAATCCGGGTGCTGGCGCCGACTCCGCGCGGGTCGAACCCCACGGTGTCGAAGCGCCGGGTGATCTCGGGCGAGAGCGACCAGCCGTTCTTGACCTCTTCGGTGCCCGAGCCGCCGGGGCCGCCCGGGTCCATCAGGACCGAGCCGATCCGGGCCTGCGGGTCCGTGGCCTTGCGCCGGGCGAGTGCGACGGTCGCGGTGCCGCGGTCGGGGTGCGCCCAGTCCACCGGCACGGTCACCGTGCCGCAGTCGACGCCGGGCGCGTCGGCGCACGGCTGCCAGTCGACGGATTCCGCGGCCGAAGCCGGCGTTGCCGCCAGCAAGCTGCCCAAGACCGTGGCCACCGCCACGGCCGTCACCAGTCGCTTGCCCACCCCCGCCATCGCCAGTCCTCCCCCTACCGACAGTGTTTGACCGACTCCAGCAAATCACCGATCCGGTGATCCCGCCAGCTTCCCAGGTGAATCACACCTTCGTGTCCACTGTGGACGACCGCTCGGCCCGCCGGAGCCAGGCCGCGGCCAGCGAGCCCAGCGCGCACAGTGCCGCCAGCACGCCGAACGCCCAGCCGAACCCGGTCGCCGGACCGGCACCGAGGCCTTGGGACAGCACGATCACGCACAGCGCGCCGCCGAGTGCGCCGCCCACGCGCATCACGATGTTGACCAGCGCGGTGGCGTGGCCGAGCTCAGCGGCGCCGACCGACGCGTACGCCGCCGTCGACGCGGGCATGATCGACAGCCCGAGCCCGGCGCCGCGGACCAGGAGCAGGGCCTGGATCAGCCACATCGGCGAATCCGGGCCGAGCCACGGAAGCGGCACCGTGCTCGCCAGCACCACCAGTGACCCGGCGAGCGCGACGGTCCCGCCGCCGTAGCGGTCGGTCAGCCGCCCCGCGACGAACACGAACACCGTCGTGGCCAGCCCCATCGGCGCGAGCAGGACGCCCGACTCCGCGGTCCCCGCCCCGAGCCGGAGCTGGAACCACAGCGGCAGCAGCAGGACGGCGCTGAACATCCCGGCGCCACCGAGCAGCACGGCCGCGAGCGCGGAGCCCATCACCGGCCGGGCGGCGAGCCGCAGCTGCAGCACCGGGTGGGGCGTGCGCAGCGACCGCCAGGTGAACAGGCCCATCGCGGCGGCGCCGACGGCCGCGAGGACGACGTTGAGCGAGCCGGGCGTGCCGAGTTCGGTGAGCGCGTACACGAACAGTGGCAGGCCGAGCGTCACCATCGCCAGGCCGCGCCAGTCCATCGGCGGCGGCTGGTGCCGGTCGCCGCGCGGCACGTACCGCAGCGCCAGGCCGAACGCGAGCAGCCCGATCGGGAGGTTCAGCCAGAACAGCACCGGCCAGGAGAAGTGCGCGAGCAGGAAGCCGCCGACACTCGGCCCGACCACCGGCGCGAGCCCGACCACGAGCGCCAGCGTGCCCATGGTGCGGCCCAGCCGTTCCGGGCCGACGGCCAGCCCGATCACGGTCTGCCCGGCGGTGACCATGACGCCGGCGGCCATGCCCTGCACGGCCCGGAAGCCGATCAGCGTGCCCGCGTCCGGCGCGAGTGCGCAGGCCACCGACGTGAGCAGGAACGCGGCCAGCGCGGCGAGCCACAGCCGGCCGGCGCCGAACTTGCGCCCGAGCCACGGGGTGAGCGGGAGCGCGGCGGAGAGGCCCAGCAGGTACGCCGTCGCGACCCACTGGATCTCGACGAGTGCGACGCCGAGGCTGTCCCGCATCGATTCGAGCCCGACGGCGACGATCGACGCGTCCATGTTGCCCAGGAAGCCGCCGAGCGCCATCACCCCGGAGGCGATCCAGACGGTGCGGGGGATCGGCGGCGGTGCGGTGCGGAGATCGGTCATGGCTCCGACGGTAAAAGCTCGAGGAAGGTTGAAGTCAACCTTGTCCATGCCGGACGGCTGTGTTATGCATGAGTAATGCATGAGACGCGGCTGGCGAACCTGCTCGGCGCGGCGGTGCTGAACCTGTCCGACCGGATGACGGGCGCCGCCGCGGCGGCCGCCGGGGTCAGCCTGAGCGGGACCGCCGCGCTGGTCGTGCTCGCGGAGTTCCCCGGCCTCGGCGGGACCGAGCTCGGGCGGCGGATCGGGATCGGCCAGCCGGCCTGCGCCCGGATGCTCGACCAGCTGGCGGCCCGCGGGCTCGTGCGGCGGCAGGCGAAGAGCGGCCGGGCCGTCGCTGTCGTGCTCACCCGCGCCGGGCGGTCCGCGGCGAACCGTGCGCTCGAGGCCCGGCGGAACGTGCTGGCCGGCGCACTGACCGCGGTGTCCGATCCGGACGCTCTGGAGCCGTTGCTGGAGCAGCTGTTGCGGGGGCTGCACGGCGAAGTCCGCTCGGGCGACCTGATGTGCCGGCTCTGCGACCGTCCCGGCTGCGTGGCGCAGGACCGGATCTGCCCGGTCGGCCAGGCGCAGCGCGAGCTCGGGGCGCCGTGATGGGCAACGTCCTCGCGCTCGTCTCAGCCCTGTGCTTCGGGGTCACCCACTTCGTCAGCGGGCTGGTTTCCCGCCGCGCGCCGGGGATGACCGTGTCGCTGTACGCGCAGGTCGCGGGCACGGTGGTGGCCGTTCCGTTCGCCGCCTTCGCCGGATCGGGCACGGCCACCGCGGCGGCGCTCGGCTGGGGTGCGCTCTCCGGCGCGGGCACCGGGGTCGGCGTCGCCTTCCTCTACCGCGCGATGGGGAAGGGGGCGATGAGCCTGGTCGTGCCGGCGAGCGACGTCGCCGCCGTCGTCCTGCCGGTGCTCTTCGGCCTGGTCCTGCTGGGGCAGCGGCTTTCGCTGCCCGCGCTCGCCGGGATCTGTTGCGCGGTACCGGCGTTGTGGCTGGTCTCGCGGTCGCGCGGGGAGCGGGCCGGCCGGACGGCCGCCGGGATCCCGGACGCCTTCGTCGCCGGGCTCGGCTTCGCCGTCCAGTTCGTCGCGCTCTCGCGGATCCCCGCCGAAGCGGGGTTCTGGCCGGTGGTGTTCAGCCGCGCGGTTTCGGTGGTCGCCATCGCCGTCCTCGTCGCGGCGACCCGGGCGCCGTGGCGGCTGCCGGTGCGGTTGTGCGGGCCGGCGGCGTTCGCCGGGGCGTGCGGCAGCGCGGCGATCGTGCTCTACCTGCTCGCGGCCCAGCAGCAGCTGCTGGTGGTCGCGACCGTACTCGCCGCGCTCTACCCGGCGGTGCCGGTGCTGCTGGCGCTGGTCTTCCTGCGCGAACGGCTGAGCCGGGCCCAGGTCGCCGGGCTGCTCGGAGCGGGGGCCGCGATCGCGCTCGTGTCACTGGGCTGACCGGCGGCTGACGACGTTCCGGCTGCCCGCCTTGAGGCCCCGGTAGTGCTCGAGCGCCGCCACGGACTCGGTGACCTGCTCGAAGCTGGGCAGCGCGCGCACGTTCGCCACCAGCGTCATGTCCTTGCGCGGGATTTCGATGAAGCAGACCTCGACGCCCGCGTGCTCGGCGTGGGTGGCCACTTCGGCCTGCCAGCCGGGGAGATCGAGGTCGTCGCCGAGCCATTCGTGCAGGTAGACGCACCACTTGCCGCGCAGCAGCTCACCCGCGATGGCTTCCAGGCCGACCACGTACGGCTCGGTCACGTGCTCGGCCATGACCGTTCCCCGCAACACCAAGGCACTGTTTCCCTCCTGCGCCCGGCGGCGACCCATACCGCCGGAAAGCGCTCTCTCGGCGGGAGCCTCCCCGCTTCGCCGAGCAGCGCGAACCCCGGTGACCGATGACCGAACACCGGGGTCCGCCAACTTACCGGTGGAATTGGTTCCCAGCAACCGTTTCCCGGAGATCACGGAAAGCGCGTGCACAATCGGCGTGCGGATGCACGGTCATTTCAGCCGCGTGCGCAGCAAGTTGGGCGATCCGCCGAAGTAAGCGCTGTCGGCCACGTACAGCGTGTCACCGCGGACGGCGACCGACGTCGGGTTGGCCAAGCTGTCCGAAGTGGACAGGATGGTCCTGGTCCCGCCGTGGCCGATCGTGACGACCCGGTTCTCCTGGTTGACGGCCGCGACGACGTCGCCGCCGTGGAACGCGAAGTCGTCGATCGGCCCGAGCCCCGAGGCGACGACCCGGCCGGGTGCTCCGGTGAGCGGGAACCGGACCAGGGTGCCGCGGTCCAGGTTGGACGCCCAGAGCGCGCCGTCGTGGACCTTGACGCCGTTCGCGCCGAACCCGCTCACCGGGGCGAGCAGTTCGCCGGCGGCCCAGTCGGTGACCTGCCCGGTGCGCGGCGAGACGCGCCGGACGACCGAGCCGAACGAGTCGGCGACGAAGATGTCCCCGCCGGCGGGATCACGGGCGACGCCGTTGTGAAAACCGGCCGGCGGCAGGGCGGCCACCCGCACCGGCGCTGATCCGGGGCGGACGCGGTACAGGCCGGTGGCCGCCGTGCCGGTCGAAACGGCCACGTAGAGGTCGCCGCCCGGAGCGCGGACGATCCCGCCGAGGAACAGTTTCCGGTGCACCACCGGGACGTCGCCGTCGGCGGGAACGGGGATCCGGGCGATGACGCCGACCTGCCCGCCGGGCGTCACCCGGCCGATTTCGCCGGTGTAGGCGAAGGTGAGGTCGGCGGAACCGTCGGGTTCCAGAGCGATGTTTTCGGGCTGCTGCCCGGCGGCGAGGTCGAGCGGGACGATCCTCGGCGCCGCCTGGGCGGGCGCGGCCGGCAGGGCCAGGACGGCGGCCGCGGCCAGCGCGGTACCGATCTGCTTGATGCGCAAGGGAACTCCGGTTCGTGGAGAGGAACGGTACGTCGACCGTAGGCCCGGTGCGCACCCGGCCGCCAATAGCTCGGCCTGGGCCGGCCATCGGAAAACCGATCACAGGTCGCGGGCGAAGCAGCGCGAGAGCGGTTCGCCGCGGTAGGGCCCGTACGCCTCGATCGGTTCGTAGCCTTCGCGCTGGTAGAACCGGATCGCGTCCGGCTGCCCGGTGCCGGTTTCCAGCAGCAGACGGGTGATCCCGAGGTTCCGCGCGTGGTCTTCGAGGGCGCGCAGGAGGGCGGCCGCGACGCCGGTGCCACGGGCCGCCGGCTCGACGTACATGCGCTTGACCTCGCCCGATCCGGGGCCGAGCAGCCGCAGCCCGCCGCAGCCCACGGCGGTGCCGTCGGCGTCGCGCGCGAGCAGGAACACGGCGACGGTCTCGGCGGTGGGGACCGCACCGGGCTCGTGGTCGTCGGTGCCGTAGCGGGCGTCGAGTTCGGTCCGCTGGGCTTCGCGCAGGCGGACGGCGTCCGGATCGTCCCAGGTCACCGGGGTGATCGTCAGTGTGCAGTCGAGCATCAGGCCACACTCCCTTTTCCGTAACAGGCGTTACCGTAGCATCTGTTACGCTTCCGGGCCATGCCCAAGCAGCGTGACGTGCAGGCCCAGCGGGAGCTGCTGTCGAGCGCGACCTGGCAGGTCCTCGCCGACGACGGCTTGCCGGGGCTGACGCTGCGCGCGGTGGCCGAGCGCGCCGGCTGCACGACCGGCCTGGTGATGCACGCCTTCCCGACGAAGAAGGCGTTGCTGCTGCACGCCCGTGACCTGCTGTACGAACGCACGGCGGTTCGCGCGGACGCAGCGGAAGCGGCGTGCTCTTCCGCGCCGGCCGCGCTGGCGGCGGTGCTGGGCCAGGCGGTGGACCTCCCGCACGGCCACCACGAGGAATCCCGGATCTGGGTGGGCTTCCTGGCGGCGGCCCTGGCCGACGACGACCTGGCCGAGCGCCACCGCGCGGCGAACCGTTCGTTCCTGGCGCGAGTCCGCCGGCTGGTGGCGGCGTGCCGTCCGGAGTGGACGGACGAGCGGCTGGAGCTGACGACGAAGAGCCTGGTGGCGTTGGTGGAGGGATTGAACGTCCTGGCCGCGGCCGACCCGCGGACCTATCCGGCCCGGCTGCAGCAGGCCGCGCTGGCCGAGGCGCTCGCTCCGCTGGGATGACGCGGCGTCACGCCGCCGGGCCGAAGCGGCGGCGATAAGCGCTCGGGCTGAGGCCGGTGTGGCGTCGCAGCTGCGCCCGCAGGTTCGCCGCCGTTCCGAAGCCGCTCGCCGCCGCCACCCGGTCCAACCTCAGCTCACCTCGCTCGATCAGGCGGCACGCCAAGCTCACCCGCTCCGTCGTCAGCCACGCCAGCGGCGTCGTGCCCAGCTCCGCACGGAACTTCCGGTGCAGCGTCGCCGGGCTGGTGGCCGCGCGCGTGGCCAGGTCCGTCACCGTCAACGGGGTGTCCAGGCGCTCCAGCGCCCACGCCAGGACCGGAGCCAGCGACGTCTCCGGAACCGCCGGCACCGGGCGGGCGATGAACTGCCGCTGGCCGCCGTCGCGGTGGCCGGTGAACACCAGGCGGCGGCTGACCGCGTTGACGACCTCGGCGCCGTGGTCGCGCTGGATGATGTGCAGGCCCAGGTCGAGCGACGCCGCGCTGCCCGCCGCCGTGAGGACGTTGCCCTCGTCGATGAAGAGCACGTCCGGTTCCCACCGCACCCGCGGGAACTTCGCGGCCAGCGAAGCCGCCCACTGCCAGTGGGTCGTCGCGCGACGGCCGTCCAGCACGCCCGCTTCGGCGAGGGCGAACGCTCCGGTGCAGAAGCTCACCAGCCGGGCGCCGCGGTCGGCCGCCCGGCGGATCGCCGCGATGATCGCCGGGTCCGTCGGGACGCCGGTGTTCGGGCGGGCCGGGACGATCAAGGTGTCCGCCGCGTCAGCCGCCTCGAGGCCCGCCACGCCGGACAGCGTGAACATGCCGAGGTTCATCCGCACGGCCGGCGTCGCCGCGCAGAGCGTGAAGTCGTACCAGGGCCGGTCGAGTTCGGGACGGCGGAGACCGAACAGCTCGGTCGCCACGCCCAGCTCGAACGGGTTCGACTCCTCGGTGACGATCGCGACGACCCGGTGCGAGAATTCTTGCGGCATGTGCGATTCCTAGCACTCGCGCCGGCGAAACACCAGGTCGAACATGGACGCATGAACCCGATCGACCTCAACGAAGTCCTGGCGAGCTTCGACGCCGCCTGGAGCCCGCGGATCGTCACCCGCGTCAACGACTACGACATCCGCCTCGCGCGGTTCGACGGCGAGCACGTCTGGCACGTCCACGAGCACACCGACGAGTTCTTCCTCGTCCTGGACGGCGAGATCGAGATCGGCCTGCGCGACCCGGGCGAACGCGTCGTCACGCTCGGCCGCGGGCAGGTCTTCGTGGTGCCGAAGGGCACGTTCCACAAGCCGTCTTCGAAGGCAGGGGCGAGCGTGCTGCTCGTCGAGCCGGCGGGGACGCTCTCGGTCGGCGACACGCACGACGAGGTTCCCGAGCACGTCGACGTGACCACCGGCCACCTCGTCTAACGTCGGGAACATGCTGACTGTCGTACCCGTCGACCAGGTGTCCTGGGCGGACCTGCAGGCGATCTTCGGCGACCGTGGCGACCCGGCCCGCTGCCGGTGCCAGTACTTCAAGGACACGCCCGCCGAGTGGCGCTCGGGCACCGCCGGCGAGCGCGCCGAGCGGTTCCGCGCGCAGACGGCCGACCACGCGACCGGGCTCGTCGCCCACCTCGACGGCGAGCCCGCCGGCTGGTGCGCGGTCGAACCCCGCACGGCGTACCGGCGCCTCCTCGGCAGCCGGCTGGTCTGGGCCGATCGCGACGAGGACAAGGCGGACGACGGAGTCTGGGCGGTCACCTGCTTCGTCACGCGCAAGGGCTTCCGGCGCCGAGGGGTGAGTGCGGCCCTGGCGAAGGCGGCGGGGGACTTCGCCCGTGAGCGAGGCGCACGGGCGGTCGAGGGCTACCCGATGGTCGTCGAGCCGGGGAAGCCGCTCGCCTGGCCCGGGGAACTGTTCGTCGGCACCCGCGGGATCTTCGCCGACGCCGGCTTCACCGAGGTCAGCCGCCCGACCGCGCGCCGCGTCGTCATGCGGCTGACCTGCTGAGTCTTTTCCCGGAACGGCGTACGCTCGGCCGCATGAAACGGACATCGTTCGCGCAGTGGCCGTGCTCGATCGCGCGCACCATGGATCTGCTCGGCGACTGGTGGACCCCTCTGGTGCTGCGGGACGCCTTCTACGGCGTGCGCCGCTTCGACGAGTTCCAGCAGGCGCTCGGCATCGCGCGCAACACCCTCGCGGACCGGCTCAAGCGGCTGGTCGACGAGGGGCTGCTGGAGAAGGTGCCCTACCAGACCGAGCCGGTGCGCTACGACTACGTGCTCACCGAGAAGGGCCGCGACTTCTACCCGGTGCTGCTCGCGATGACCCGCTGGGGCGACAAGTGGCTCGCGAGCGAGGCCGGCCCGCCGATCACCATGCACCACCTCGCCTGCGGGCACGACACGCACGCCGAAATCGTCTGCGCGGACTGCCGGGAACCGATGACGCCGGACGACACCCGGATGCGCCGCGGCCCCGGCTTCCCGCCCCGGCTGGCGCAGCGCCCGGACGTCGAGGAGCGCTTCGCCCGGCAGGAGTAGCCGTTGACAGGGTAGGTCTATCTACGCAACTATCGTGGTCAGACGGGGAGAAAGGGGCGACCACGATGGAGTGGACGGGTGCGCGGTACGCCGACCTGCCGACGGCCGAGGTCTCGACCTGGATCGACGCCGCGCCCGAGGACGTCTGGCCGATCGTCTCGGACATCACGCTGATGCCGGAGCTGAGCCCGGAACTCCAGTCCGTCGAATGGTGCGAGGTCGGCCGCAAGTTCCTCGGCCGCAGCAAGCACGACGCGTTCGGCGAGTGGGAGACCACCTCGTACGTCGTGGAATGCGAAGCGCCGCGGGTGTTCGCGTGGGCCGTGCAGGACCCCGAGGAGCCCAGCGCCGTCTGGAAGTTCACCCTCGAGCCCGACAACGGCGGCACGCGCCTGAGCCAGTGGATGCGGATGGGACCCGGCCGGTCCGGGCTGTCGTTCGCCATCGACCGGATGCCGGAGAAGGAACAGAAGATCGTCTTCGTCCGCATGCGGGAGTTCGAGACGGCGATGCAGGGCAACCTCGCCGCGATCAAGACCCGGATCGAAAACCGATGAGGACCGCGACGACCGTCGAGTTCTCCGACGACACCCGCGCGACGCTGGACTTCGTGCTGGAGGCGGAAAAGCTCGGCCTCGACGTCTGCTGGGTGGCTGAGGCCTGGGGCTCGGACGCGCCGTCCGCGCTCGGCTACCTCGCCGCCCGCACCGACCGGATCCGGCTTGGTTCCGGGATCATCCAGCTGGGCACGCGCACGCCGGTCGCCATCGCGCAGGCCGCGTTGACGCTCGCCGACCTGTCCGGCGGCCGGTTCGCGCTCGGGCTCGGCGCGTCGGGGCCCCAGGTCATCGAAGGCCTGCACGGTGTCCCGTTCGCGAAACCGCTGACGCGCATGCGGGAAACCGTCGAGATCATCCGGCAGGCCTTCGCGGGGGAGAAGATTTCGTTCGCCGGCCAGGCGTTCGAGATCCCGCTGCCCGGCGAGGCCCGCCCGATGCGGCTGTCCTCCGCGCCGAACCCGGACATCCCGATCTACCTCGCGACGCTGTCGCCGAAGCTCCTCGAGCTCACCGGCGAGGTCGCCGACGGCTGGCTCGGCACCAGCTTCGTGCCCGAAGGCGCTGACGCGTACTTCGCGCACCTGGACGCCGGGCTCGCGAAGGCGGGCAGGCAGCGTAAGGACATCGACGTCTGCCAAGGCGCCGAAGTCGCCTTCGCGGACAACGAAGACGAGCTGCGCGTCATGGTCGGCAGCCGCAAGAAGGAGCTCGCGTTCAGCCTCGGCGGGATGGGCTCGGCCACCACGAACTTCTACAACAACGCCTACAGCCGCCAGGGCTGGGCCGACGTCGCCGCCGAGGTCCGCGAACGCTGGCAGGCCGGCGACCGCGACGGCGCCGCCGCGCTCGTCACCGACGAAATGGTGCTCGGCACGACGCTGATCGGCACCGAAGAAATGGTGCGCGAACGCTTGCGCGTCTGGCGCGACGCCGGCATCGACACCGTCCGGCTCTACCCGGCCGGCGAGACGCTCGAAGCGCGCTTGACGACCCTGGGCCGCGCGCTCGACCTGCTGTGAAGGGGAACGCCATGGGCGAGTGGCAGCGCACCGCGTGCAGCCTCTGCTACCTCAACTGCGGGCTGGAGGTGCAGCTCGACGGCCGGAAGATCACCCGCGTCCGCGGCGACAAGGCGCACCCGCGTTCGGCCGGCTACCTGTGCCAGAAGGCGCAGCGCCTGACCTTCTACGGCGACCACGAAGACCGCCTGACAACGCCGCTGCGACGGCGTCCCGACGGCACGCACGAGCCGATCGACTGGGACACCGCGCTCACCGAGATCGCGGCGAAACTGCACGCGATCCGGGACGCCGACACCGCGGCCGGGCGGCCCGGCTCGTTCGCCTACGTCGGCGGCGGAGGCCAGGGCAACCACTCCGGCGGCGCGTATGGCACCTCGCTGCTGAAGTGGATGAACTCGACGCGGCACTTCAACGCGCTGTCGCAGGAGAAGACCGGCGACTTCTGGGTCAACGGGCACCTGTTCGGCTCGACGATCGTGCACACCGCCGAGGACGTCGAGCACTGCGACCTGCTGGTCGTGCTCGGCTGCAACCCCTGGCAGGCGCACGGTTTCAGCAACGCCCGGCACGCGCTCAACACGCTCAAGAACGACCCGGACCGCCGAATGATCGTGATCGACCCGCGGCGCACCGAAACCGCGGAAATGGCCGACCTGCACCTCCCGCTGCGCCCGGGCACCGACGCTTACCTGCTGGCCGCGATCCTGGCGCTGCTGCTCGAGCGGGGTGGCGCGGACGAGCGGTTCCTCGAGGAACGCACCGAAGGCTTCGACGAGGTCGCCGCCGTGCTGGCGAAAGTGCCGGTGGACGACTGGATCGCGCACGCCGAAGTGTCCCGTGTGGACGTCGAGCACGCCGTCGACCTGATCCTCGCGGCGAAGGCGATGACCGTGCGCGTCGAGCTGGGTATCCAGCAGGGCCGGCATTCGACGCTCAACAGCTACCTCGAGAAGCTGCTGTACCTGCTCACCGGGCACTTCGGCCGGCGCGGCACGAACAACCTGCACTCGTGGCTGCTGCCGCTGTGGGGCGCGACGACCGGGCAGCGCTCCGAGATCACCGGCTTCGAGTACATCGGCGGCCTGCTGCCCGCGAACACCCTCGCCGAGGAGGTCCTCGCCGACCACCCGAACCACGTCCGCGCGGTGTGGGTCGAGTCGTCGAACCCGGCCAACACCTTCGCGGGGACGCGGGACGTCGAACGCGCCCTGGAGGCGGCGGAGCTGTCCGTGGTCGTCGACGTCGCCTACACCGAGACGGCCGCGCTGGCCGACTACGTGCTGCCCGCGGCGTCCCAGCACGAGAAGTGGGAGTTCACGCTCTTCACCTTCGAATGGCCGACGAACTACTTCCAGCTGCGGCGGCCGTTGCTGGACCCGCTGCCGGGCACGCTCGTCGAGGCCGAGATCTACGCGCGACTGTTCGACGCCCTCGGCGTGCTGCCGCCGTCCGACGTCCTCGCTTCGCTGGCCGCGGGACCGCGCTCAGAGCTGCAGGCGGGGCTCGGTGCCCTGGTCCAGGCGATGCCGGAGCGCGCGGCGATCCTGCCGGTGCTGCTCTACCGCACCCTGGGCGCGTCGCTGCCCGACGGCGCGGCGTCGATCGCGCCGCTGTGGGCGGGCTGCCACCGCGCGGCGAAGACGATGACCGTGCCGGTGCAGCGCGCGCTCGGCAGCTCGGCCACCGGCCCGCAGCTCGGCGAAGAGCTCTTCGAGCGCGTCCTGGCTGGTCCGACGCCGTTTTCGGCGCACGAGCAGGACGAAGTGTGGAGCCTGCTGCGCCGCGCGAAGATCCGGTTGGCCGTGCCGGAACTGCTCGATTGGCTGGCCGCGCTGGACCCGGCGGCCGAACGGCCCGACCCGGCGTACCCGTTTTCGCTGCTCAACGGGCAGCGGCGGGCGCACAACGCGAACCAGATCCTGCGTGATCCGCGCTGGCGCCGCACGGATCCGGACGGTGCCCTGCGCGCGCGTCCCGAAGAACTGGCGTCGATCGGGGCAGCGCCGGGGGATTGGGTGGCCGTCGTGACGTCGGCGGGGCGGGTGGTGGTCCGCGCCGAGGCCGATCCCGCGCTGCGGCCGGGCCAGCTCGCGCTGCCGCACGGCTACGGCATGGCGCACCCGGCCGCCGGTGGCCGCCGGGTGGTCAGCGGCCCGCGGATCAACCTCCTGACCGACGCGCTGGACCGCGACCCGATCGCGGGGACGCCGCACCACAAGGACGTCCCGGCGCGCCTGGAGCCCGCGACGGAGGAGGAGCGGACCCGGGCGGAGGCGGACAGCCGGACCGTCGCGAGTGGACGATCCTGACGTTTCCCCGGTTTATAGTGGCTCCATGCGCAAGATCGTCGCGAACCTGTTCATCTCCCTCGACGGCGTGGTCGAAGCGCCGGACAAGTGGTCGTTGCGGTACTGGAGCGACGAAATCGGCCAAGCGGTCGGCAGCGGGATGGCCGCCGCCGGAGCGATGCTGCTCGGGCGCGTCACCTACGAAGGGTTCGCCGAGGCGTGGCCCGGCCGGACCGCCGAGGACGACGAAGGCGCCGAGTTCATGAACAACGTGCGCAAATACGTGCTTTCGTCGACGTTGACCGAAGTCGGCTGGAACAACTCGACGCTGCTCACCGGCGACCCGGCCGAGGCGGTCCGGACGCTGAAGGCCGGGTCCGGCGGGAACATCATGACCAGCGGCAGTCCGACGGTGGTGCGCTGGCTGCTGTCCGAAGGCCTGGCCGACGAGCTCAACCTGCTGCTGTACCCGGTCATCGTCGGTCGCGGGAAGCGGTTGTTCCCGGCGGAAGGGCCGTCGTTCCCGTTGGAGCTGAAGAAATCCGCGGCGTTCGGCAACGGCGTCGTGCAGCTGACCTACGTGCCGGCGTGACCACGCCCTTCCGGATCGAGGTCCCCGAGGCCGACCTCGACGACCTGCGTGCGCGGCTGCGGCGGACGCGCTGGCCCGAGGCCGGGCCCGTGGCCGACTGGAGCCAGGGCACGCCGCTGGGGTACCTGCGTCCGCTGTGCGAATACTGGGCGTCCTCGTACGACTGGCGTCGGGTCGAAGCCAGGTTCAACCGGTTTCCGCAGTACCGCACCGAAATCGACGGGCTGGGCATCCACTTCCTGCACGTGCGCTCGCCGCGGCCGGACGCGCTCCCGCTGCTCCTCACGCACGGCTGGCCCGGCTCGTTCCTGGAATTCGGCAAGGTGATCGAGCCGCTTTCGGAAGAGTTCCACCTGGTGATCCCGTCGCTGCCGGGCTACGGCTTCAGCGACAAGCCGTCGGCGCCGGGCTGGGGCATCGAGCGGATCGCGGCGGCGTGGGCGTCGTTGATGGCCGGCCTGGGATACTCGAGGTACGGCGCGCAGGGCGGCGACTGGGGGACGTCGATCACGACGTCACTGGCCCAGCAGGACGCGGCGCACCTGGTGGGCATCCACCTGAACCCGCCGATCGCGGCACCGGACCCGGCGACGTTCGACGACCTGACGCCGTCCGAGCGGGCCGCGCTGGCCGCGTTGGAGCACGCGCAACGGTGGGAAGACGGGTATTCGGTGCTGCAGTCGACCCGTCCGCAGACGATCGGCTACAGCCTGCTCGACTCCCCGGCGGGGCTGTGCGGCTGGCTGGTGGAGAAGTTCCACGCCTGGTCCGACGGCTTCCCGTTCACCCGCGACGAGCTGCTGGACGACATCACGCTGTACTGGCTCACCGGCACGGCGGCGTCGTCGGCGCGGCTGTACTGGGAGAGCATCCGCAAGGTCCAGAAGTGGTTCGCGGAGGCGACGGACGACACGGTCGACGTGCCGACGGGCTGTTCGATCTTCCCGGCGGAGATGCCGAGGCCATCGCGCCGCTGGGCGGAGAAGCGCTACACCGACATCCGGCACTGGAACGAGCTCGAGCGCGGCGGCCACTTCGCGGCGTACGAGCAGCCCGAACTGTTCGCCGACGAGGTGCGGACGTTCTTCCGGCTGGTCCGCTAGGCCGAGGCGTGGTGGCGGACCAGCAACAGCGCGGCCTCACCGCGCTGACCGCCGGAGCGGTGCTGGCCCTGCAGGGCGTCGGTTCGCTGTTGACCCGCTGGACCGGCGGTGTCGTCGACCGCATCGGAGCCCGGCCCATCGCCATCACCGGCGTCCTGCTGTGTGCCGCGGCGACCGTCCCGTTCGCGGTGGCCGTCGTCCCCTGCCTCGCCCCGGCGAAGCTCAGTTGACCTGCCGCGACTGCCCCTGCCAGAACGGCTGCCGCAGCTTGAACTTCTGGATCTTGCCGGTCGCGGTCCGGGGCAGCTCGTCCAGGAATTCGATCCGCTTCGGGCACTTGTACCCGGCCAGGTACTCCCGGCAGTGCCGGATCAGCTCCTCGGCCGTGACGTCGCCCTCGACCACGACCAGCGCCGTCACCAGCTCGCCCCACTTCTCGTCCGGGATGCCGATCACCGCGGCCTCGCGGATCGCCGGGTGCGAGTTCAGCGCGTCCTCGACCTCGATCGACGA
Source organism: Amycolatopsis kentuckyensis (assembly GCF_002155975.1). GTDB lineage: Bacteria > Actinomycetota > Actinomycetes > Mycobacteriales > Pseudonocardiaceae > Amycolatopsis > Amycolatopsis kentuckyensis. Next base: position 7,452 of record NZ_MUMI01000567.1, on the reverse strand, counting down.
CACGTTCTCACCACCCGAGATGATCACGTCCTTCTTGCGGTCCGCGATCGTCAGGTAGCCGTCTTCGAACGATCCGCCGTCGCCCGTGTGGAACCAGCCGCCCTCGGTGACCCGCGCGGTCTCCTCCGGGTTCTCCCAGTAGCCGTCGAGGTTGTGGTTGGACTGGGCGAGCACCTCGCCGTCGCTGTCGACGGCGATCCGGACGCCCAGCGCCGGCGTTCCCGCGCGGCCCAGCAGCCGCGCCTGCTCGTGCGGGTCGAGGTCCGCCCACTCGCTGCGCATCCGGTTGACCGTCAGCAGCGGCGCGGTCTCGGTGAGCCCGTAGATCTGGATGAACTCCCAGCCCAGCTCGGCCCGGACCCGCTCGATCGTGCGCGTCGGCGGCGGCGCGCCGGCCACGACGATCCGGACGCGGTCCCGGCCGGGGATCTCGCCGTCCCACTTCGCGGCACCGTCCAGAGCCGCCGTGACCACCGCCGGCGCCGCGCACAGGATGGTGACGCCGTGCTCGTCGATGCGACGCAGGATCTCCGTTCCGTCGACCTTCCGCAGCACGATGTGCCGCCCGCCGAGGCCGGTCACCGCGTACGGCATGCCCCAGCCGTTGCAGTGGAACATCGGCAGGGTGTGCAGCAGGACGTCGTGGTCGCTCAACGTCGTGTGCAGGCCGAACACCGCGGCGTTCAGCCAGATGTTGCGGTGGGTGAGCTGGACGCCCTTCGGCCGCGCGGTCGTCCCCGACGTGTAGTTGATGGTGGCGGTGGCCGACTCGTCGGCGTCCCACGGCCGGGGCGTTCCGCCGCCGCCCCAGATGGCGTCGTCGTCGCGGCCGAGGACGAACACGTGCTTCGCCGTCACCGTGTCCAGCAGGTGCTCGAGCTCCGGGTCGACGATCAGCACCTCCGCCCCGGAGTGCTCCACTATGTACTTGACCTCGGCGGGTGCCAGCCGGAAGTTGACCGGGACCAGGATCCGGCCCCAGCCGGACACGCCGAAGAACGACACGAGCAGCCGCGCGGCGTTGTGCGACACCATCGCGACCCGCCCGCCGGCCGGCACGCCCAGCGCGTCGAGGTTGGCGGCTTGTGCACGGGCCCGGCGCGCCACCTCGCGGTAGGTGAGCGAACCCCAGCTCGGCGCGGGCTGGTCCGGCTCGTCGACCACGGCGACGCGGTCCGGGTACACCGTTTCCGCGCGGTCGAGGAAGTCCCGGACACCCAGATCGAAGAACATCCCCCGATGATGACTCTTCACCGGGTGCCCGCACCAGTCCGATGTGGTTCGCTGGACCACGATGGACTTCGACACGGTGGCCGGCGAGCTCTACGGGGGCGACCTCGCGGAGTTCGTCAGCGCGCGCACCGCGGCGGTGAAGGCCGCGAAGGCCGCAGGGGACGCCGAGCTCGCGAAGCGGATCCAGCAGCTGCGCAAGCCGACCACGGCCGCGGCGATCGTCAACGGCCTGGCCAGGGACGACTCCGATCAGCTGCGCGAACTGGCCGAGCTCGGCGCCGAACTGCGGGACGCGCACACCCGCCTGGCCGGTGACGAGCTGCGCGCCCTGACCCGGCGCCGCGGCGAGCTGGTGCGGCGGATCCTCCACGAGCTGCCGTCGATGAGCGACACGGTGTCCCGCGAGGTGGAAGCCACCTTGGAGGCCGTCGCGGCCGAGCCCGACACCGCCGCGCTGGCGCTCGCCGGGCGGCTGACGTCGGTCGCGCACCAGGACACCGACCAGTGGTTCAGCCTCGCCGCGAGCGCCCCGCCCGTCACCGGGAAGCGCCCGGGCAAGCTGGTGGACAAGGCCGAACCGGCCAAGCCGAAGCGCGACCACCGGCGTGAAGAAGAGGAGCGGGTCCGGGCCCGCGCGGAGCGCGAGCGCCTGCGCAAGGAAGCCGCCGAGCGGGACAAGGACCGCGCGGTGGCCGAACGCGACCTGGTCCGCACCGAACGCGCGGCCGAGCAGGCCACCGCCCGCGTCGACGACCTGCGCGAGCGCCTGGCCGAAGCCGAGGAACGCGCCGGGCGGGCGACCGCGGAGTTCGAGACGGCGAAAGCGGCCTTCGAGGAAGCCGACGCGGCCGCCTCCGCCGCCCGGAAAGCCGCTGACGCCGCCCGCTGAGCTATGCAGTTAAGGGATGGCCGTCCGTCGTCCCGGTTGGTAACGTGCGATTTGCGCCCCGGATGGGCCGACACACGGAGGTAGTGGCTACCAAGCCCCCTTGAGATCGACACGTTCTGCCTACCCTGGCGGAGCTGTGCCCTCCGTGTCGCCCTCTCGGCCTCCGGTGATTTCTTCATCGGAAAGGATCACCCGGTTTGATCATGCTCACCACGACCGGCGCCCGGACGGGCCGGAAGCACCGCGTTCCCCTAGGCGCCCTGGACATCGACGGCCGGCTGGTCGTCGTCGCCTCGGCGATGGGCGCGCCGAAGCACCCGGCCTGGTACCACAACATCCGGCGCAACCCGCTCGTCACGGTGGAAACGGACACCGAGACGTACGAGGCGATGGCCGCTCTCCCGCCGGACCGCGACAAGCTGTTCGCCGAGGTGATCGAGCGGGAGCCGGGGTTCGCGGACTACCAGGCGCGAACGACCCGGATCCTGCCCGTCGTCGAACTGCACCGGTTCGACACCGCGCGCCGCATGGGCGACTGGCTCGTCGAGATGCACGACTGGCTGCGCGGTGAGCTGAAGGAAATGCGCGCCGAGCTGGATTGCGGCGTCCCGCGGCAGCTGCGCACGCGGTGCGCCGGCTTCTGCACGGCCCTGTCCCGGCACCACACCGGGGAGGCCAGGAACATCTTTCCGCTGCTGGCCGAGCGGTTCCCCGCTCTCCAGCCCACGTTGGCGAAGCTCGACGAAGAGCACGTCGTCGTGGGGCGGCTGCAGGAGGAGATCGAGCGGCTCGTCGAGGAGGAAACCGACCCGGTCCGGCTCCGCGCGGAGTTCGACCGGCTCCAGTCCGCGTTGGACAGTCACTTCGCCTACGAGGAGCGCACGCTCGTGACGGCGCTGAACGTCCTGCTGCCCGCGCCCGGCTGATCAGAGCAGCACTTCGGCCAGCCGCCGCTGGTTCGCCAGCTCCACCTCGGGTGACGGGCCGAGCACCTGCACCGCGACGTGGTCGGCGCCGGCGTCCACATGGGACAGCAAGCCCTTGGCGACGGTCTCGGGGGTGCCGTGCAGGACGAGGTCGTCGATCAGGCGGTCACTGCCGCCGCCGGCGACGTCGGCCTCGGTGTACCCGTGGCGCAGCAGGTTGTTCACGTAGTTGCTGAGGCCGAGGTAGGGGGTCTGGACGTACGGCCGTCCGATGGCGCGCGCGGCCACCGGGTCGTCGTCCACGACCACCTTGTGCTCCGGCGCCAGCAGCTTGCTCGCGCCCAGGATCGCCCGCGCGTGCCGGGTGTGGGCGACCGGCACGAGGTACGGGTGTGCGCCCGCGGTGCGCTCGGCGGCCAGCTTCAGCACGCGGTCGCCGAGCGCGGCGAGCACCCGGGCCTCGGCCGGGACGCCCGCCGCGTCCAGCCGGTCGAGGTAGTCGACGATCTTGGCGTAGGGGCTGCGGTATTCGGTTACCGCCTCCGGGTGGCCGACGCCGACGCCGAGCAGCAAGCGCTTTCCGTACCGGCCCGCGAGCCGGTGGTAGGACTCGGCGAGGGTTTCCGGCTCGTCGACCCACATGTTGACGATCGCGGTCGCCACGGTGATCCGCTCGGTGGCGGCGAGGATGTCCTCGACGAAGGCGAGGTCGCCGACCGAGTTGCGGCCGGTGCCCAGCCAGACCGCGCCGTAGCCCAGCCGGTCCGCCGCGATCGCCTGCTCCTTGCGGGTCACGTCGTCGCGGTGCGGGGCCAGGAACACGCCGAACTTGCTCGATACATTTGTCATACCGAGCAATGTAGCAAATGTAGCGATCAGTGCGCCAGACGGTTCAGCCACTCCCGCAGCATCAGGCGTTCGGTCGGGGTCAGCGCGCGGTCGTCGTCCTCGAGTGCGGTCGACAAAGCGACAGCGAGCGCGCTCACGGACGTGCCTTCGGCCGGGCGGTCGGCGAGCAGTCCGGCCAGGACCGACTCCCTGACCTGCGCGGACATCGCCAGGTCCCGGCTTTCCGCGGGTTGGGCGATCAGGCTGAGCGTCACGCCGCTGTTGGCCGCCGCGAACTGCCGCGCGGCCTCCGCCGCCTCGACGCGCAGGCGGCCGTCGCGCGCCAGCGGCGTGAAGAGCTCCAGCAGCATCGCCTCGGCGCTCGACGTGAGGTTGCACGGGACGCCCGGCTCGATCTGGCCGTAGAGCAGCACGTAGAACGCGGGGTGCTCCAGGCCGTATTCGACGTGCCGGTCCCAGCCCGCGCGGATCCGCTCCACCGGGTCGCCGCCCGGTTCCGGAGCCTGGACGTACTGGGTGAAGCCGTAGTTGACGACCGCGTCGAGCAGGCCCTGCTTGCTGCCGAAGTGGTGGTACAGCGTGGGCGCCTGGACGCCGGCGCGCTCGCAGATCGCCCGCGTCGACACCGGCCCGTCACCCGCTTCGTGCAGGAGCTGACCGGCGGCCATGAGCAGGCGGTCGCGGGTGCTGGTGGCGTTGCTCGATCGTCCGGCCATGTAGCAATTGTAACGGCGGCTTGTACCAGGTCAGCGCAGCCGGAGCTGGACCCGCCGGAGCCCGGCGAAGGCGGCCAGCACGCCCTGGTCCGTCGTGGCCGCGGCCGGGCGGACCGACCGGTACCCCTCCAGGAGCGCCTCCTTCAGCTCTTCGCGGTGCGGCAGGTGCGCGAGGGCGGCGCAGGCGACGGCGAGGTCGTAGGCGTAGTGCCCGTACCCGCAGTCGTCGAAGTCGATCGCGTGCACGCGGCCGCGGTGCAGCAGGTAGTTCTCCTGGTGCAGGTCGCCGTGCACCAGGCCGAAGACCTCGGAGCCGTACCCCAGCTCGGCCCGGACCGCGCGGACGCGCGCCACCGCTTTGCGGATCCGCTCGTCGCCGCCGGCCGCCGCGACGGCCCGGTCGACGACCGCCGGGGAGAAGCCGTCCACCTGCGTGCGGCCGAACTCGGTCAGGTCGTCGACGCGGCGGCGGTCGAGGCCGTTCATCCGGGTGCCGTGCAGGTGTAGCCGCGCGGTGAACTCGCCGACGGCGTACAGCTGCGGCGCGCTGAGCCGCTCGTCGAGGAACCGGCCCTCGACCCAGTGGCAGAGCACGCAGGTCCGCGGTTCGGGTACGGCCGGGTCGGCGACCACGGTGACCAGGTCCCGCTCGCGCGTCGGCACCGGCCGCGGGACGACGAGCTCGGTTTCGCGGCGCAGCGTGGCCAGCCAGGCCATCTCGGCCCGCACCTGCGCGACGCCGGGACCGTCCGGCCGCTGCACCCGCAGCACGTACCGGTGGCCGTCGGCGCCGTCGACGCGGAACGTCGTGTTGTGCCCGTGGGCCAGCGGGGTCAGGCGGGCCACCGGCACGGCGTAGGCCGTCAAAGCCGCTTCCGCGAGCCGTCGCAGGCGCCGGGTCCGGCCGGCGCGGTCGAGCTCGGCGAACGGCCGGGTGTTCGCCTGGAAGTCGGCCATCGCCCAGGTGCTCAGCTGATCGACCGTTCCGGTTCGCGGGAGTGCGAGACCAGCTCGATGGTCGGCGTCGTGTGCCGTCCGCCGCCGAGCCGTTCCACGCCGCGCAGTCCCTCGACCAGCCGCTCGACCTCGGTGTCCGGCCGCACCCCGAAGCGCATGAACTGGCTGGTCATGCCGATCTTGTTGCCGCACTGGCGCACCAGCAGGTGGTGCTCGGCGAGCAGGTAGTCGCAGAGCTCGGCGCCGTCGACCGACGCGGGCAGCTTGACGAGCAGGAAGTTCGCCTGCGACGGGAACACCGTCAGCTCCGGGAACTGCCCGAGCTGCGAATGCATCATGAACCGGTCGAGCGCGAGCTTCTTGAGGCTGTCCTCGTACTCCGCGCGGTGCTCGGCGAGCATGAAGATCACGGTCTCGGCGAGCGAGTTCAGGTTCCACTTCGGCAGCGCGGCGGACAGCTTCCGCGTCAGCGCCGGGTTCGAGACCTGGTAGCCGAACCGGATGCCGTGCAGCCCGAAGTTCTTGCCGAGGCTCTTGAGCACGATCACGTTCGGCCGGACGACGGCTTCGGCGGCCACCGACGGGTTCCGCTCGACCTCGACGAAGTCGATGAAGGACTCGTCGATCACCACCAGGTCGAGGTCTTCGAGGGCGTCCATGAACCGGATCACCTCGCGACGTGGCAGGTACCCGCCGTCGGGGTTGTTCGGGTTGCACAGCACCGCGACCCGGGAGCCGCGGCGCTTGATGAAGTCGATGTACTCGTCCACCCGCAGTTCGAAGCCGTCCGCTTCCTTCAGCAGGAACATGTCGACGCGCTTGCCGGTCTCCATCGGCTGGTCGGTCCAGCGGCCGAAGGTCGGGATCGGCACGGCGACGCTGGAATCGACCAGCAGCTGGTCGATCCAGGTGATCAGCTCGGTCGAGCCGTTGGCCAGCGAGATCGTCGACGGGTTGAGCCGCAGCACGCTCGCCAGCTGCGCGGTGATCGCGGCGGAGTCACTCGGGTAGAACTTGAGGATCGTGCGCAGGTTGCGTTCGAGCTCGCCGAACATCTCGTCGGTCGGGAAGTACGGGTTGCAGGGGATGCAGAAGTCCGCGAGGTCGTCCGCGTGCTGGCCCATCGCCCTGGCCACCGAGAAGAACGACGGGCTGTGGGCCTTGTTCTGCTGGAAAAGGCCGTGGGTGGTCATACCGTGCCGCACGCGTGTTCTCCGTCCGCCGCATTACCGGCCCCTTGCCTTCCCGTTGAGGACACGTACGAATCGGACGGCCGGTTCAATGCCGGACACCGCGTGGATCCCGGTGCCCGCCAGCACCGCCGCGGCCAGCGCGGACAGGAGCAGGAGCGGCAGCGGTGCGGCCAGCGGGTCGACGCCGGTGAAGGACTCGAGGCCGATCACGGCGGTGAGCACGGCGTCGGCGGCGACGGCCGTCCGGACGACGTTCAGCCGGTGCGCCTCGGAGTGGTGGGTGAAGCGCAGGATCCAGGCCAGCGCGGGCAGCACCAGGATCGCGTGCATGGCCACCGCGTGCAGTGGCTTGAGCGAGCCGGCGGTGGTGTAGGCCAGCTGGGGGTCGCCCCCGCGGGCCGCGACGACCCCGCGGCCGATCATCACCGCCCCGGTGGCCAGCGCGACCAGCAGCACGACCAGGCCGGCGCGGACGGCCAGGCGCAGGCTCGGCGCGTCCGGTCCTGGCTCGACGAGCGCCGTGGCCGTGTAGCCGATGACGGTCAGGACGAGCACACCGCCGCCCGCGGCCAGCGTCATCGAAACGGTGCTGTCGAACGTCGTCTCGAAGTTGAAGTGCGACGGCACCCCGCGCCACGCCTGCATGCTGACCAGGGCGACCTCGGCGACGCTCGCCGCGGTGAACGCGC
>NZ_MUMI01000566.1 GCF_002155975.1 Amycolatopsis kentuckyensis | reverse complement strand
GCACCGCCGAGCAGGTGCGGCCGCTGCTGCCGCCGAGCGCGCGGACGATGACGGTAGTGACCAGCCGCTCGCGCCTCGACGGGCTCGCCGTCTCGAACGCGGCCAAGCAGCGCGTGCTCGGCACGCTCGCGCCCGACGACGCCGTGGCGCTCATCGAGGAACTCGCCGGCCCGGCGAGCCTCAACCACGCCCTCGCGCGGCTCTGCGGCTACCTCCCGCTGGCGCTGCGGATCGCGGGGGCGCGGCTCTCGGCGAGCGCGCAGCGGACCGCGGAGGAGCTCGTCGACGAACTCGGGAACGAACGCACCCGGCTCGCCGGGCTCCAGGTCGACGGGGCCGACGACAGCGTCCGCGCGGCGTTCGACGTCTCCTTCCGCGGGCTGCCCGGCGAAGTCGCCGAGACGTTCCTGCAGCTGGGCGCGATCCCCGGCGTGCTGGTCGGGCCGCACGTGATGGCCGCGGTCGCGCAGATCCCGGTGGCCGAAGCGCGACGGCGGCTGCGCGCGCTGGCCGCGCACAACCTCATCACCGAGACCGAGCGCGACGTCTTCGTGCCGCACGACCTCGTCTGGCTGTACCTGCGCGAACTGGCCGAGACGGAACTCGGTGACAAGGAGCGCGACGAGGCGCTCGGCTGGACGGTCCGCTACTACCAGGCGGTGGCTGACCGGGCGCGGCGCCGGCTCGGCCGGGTCGCCGACCCGCTCGACTTCTCCGACGTGCTCGCCGACGACGCGATGCCACCGCTGCTCGGCTTCGCCGAGGCCCACGACTGGTTCGCGGCCGAGTGGCCGAACGTCCTGGCCGTCCTCGACGCCGCGTACGCCTCGGGCCGCCACGACGACGTCTGGCGGCTCGCCCGGCTGGTGCACACCTACTGGGTCGTGTGCCCGCTGCTGGACGAGTGGACGCGGATGGCCGACCTCGGGGTCGCCGCCGCCGAAGCGGCGGGCGACGTCGCGGGGCAGTGCTGGCTGCGGCTGTCGCGGTGCGAGATCGCGTTGACCTTCGAGCTGCCGGGGTTCGGGCTCGCCGACGCCGAGCAGGCGGCGCGGCTGTCCGCCGGGACGGCCGACCAGCGGCTGCGGACGTCGGTGGACCTGCACCTCGGGCGCGCGCTGAGCCGGCTCGGCGACCACGAAAAGGCCATCGAGCGGCTGGCCGCCGCCGTCGCGAACGCCCCCGACGTCACCCTGCGCGGGCAGGCGCTCAGCAGCTGCGCGCAGGCGGAGAAGCGGGCGGGCCGGCTGTCCGACGCGATCGCCCACCAGCGCGCCGGCCTGTGGATCGACCGCGAACTGGGCGACGACGACCAGGTCGTCCTCTCGCTGGACAAGCTGGCTGAGCTGAGCCTGCGGGCCGGGGACCACGAGGCCGCCGAGCGGTACGCCTGGGAAGCGATCGACCTGGCGATCAGCCGCGAGTTCGTCGCGCGGGAAGGGGCGCTGCGGCTGACGCTGGGCCGGGTGCTGCGGGCCCGCGGCGACATCGACGGCGCGCGGGAACAACTGGCGTTGGCGGTGCGCATTTACGAGCGCGTGCACCCGAAGCTCGTCGGTGAGGTGCGCGCCGAACTCGCCGATCTGCAGTGAACCCTTTCCGACACTTTCGCCGTTCGGGAATTTCGTTGCGAATGGGTCACGACCGCGCCCATTCGCTCAATCCTTAGTGGATTCTTAGTGGGCGCGGGCGGTGTCCGCGTAGGTTCGGCGGTGCCGGCAGAGCCCTAGGGGAGGGGCAGGCGGAGACGCCGGTGCCAGGCCCCGCGCGGGAAACCGCCGCGGGACCCGGAGCCGCCAGGAGCGGCTCGTGGCGGCCCGGCCGGCCGACGTGGGGGTAGGCCGGCCGGTCGCCAGGCGGCCGTCAGCCGACGTTCGCCGTGCAGAGCGCGATCGTCGCCCCGCTGTTTTCCGCGACCTTCTTGCCGTCGACGAGAATGGCGCAGCTGATTTCGTTGCTGACCGTCGCATTGCGGGTGTCCGCGGTGAGCGTCAGCAGGTAGGAGCCATTGTTGTAGGACGCCTGGCCCTGCCACGCGTCGGTGCTGGCGGGGGCGTTCTCGGTGCGCTGGTCGTTGAGGCTGCCGTAGCGGACGGTCGCGCCGCCGGCGGAGGTGACCTGGAACGTCACGGCGTGCTTGTCGGTGGCCACCGCGGGCAGGTGCAGCCCGGACTCGCCGCCGCCGAAGAAGGTCGAGTACAGCAGCATCCCGGCCGTGGTGAGCAGCGCGGCGGCCGTGACGGCGGTGGCGGTGATCGCCACCCCGCGGTCACCCACGGTGCCCTTCTTGGCCTGGACCAGCCCGGTGATGGCCAGGACCAGCCCGATCCCGCCCAGCGGCCACGCGACGAACTCGAGGTCCGGGACGAACGTGACGACCAGGGCGGCCACACCGAGCAGCAGGCCGACGATCGCCAGGATGTTCCGTGCGGGCTTCGCATTGGCTTGACGACGCTCCGTGGCCGTCACCGGCGGCGCGGGCCGTCCGTGACGCGCGGCGGCCGGCGGGTACTGCGGGTCGGTCATCATGCGAACCCCTTCGGGTGGGAGTGCGACGACGTTAACCCATAAGTGTGGCCCAGAACGAAATTGTTACATTCTGGAAAAAGTCATTGTCCCACCATTTACGGTCAGGTATCGATATTTCCTGACATCGCGGGCAGGGTGTGGCCCGGTGATCAATGGGAAGAATATCGGAGTTCCCACTGTTTTCCTGGCCTGTTCGGCCCACGACGACCGTCGGTACCGGTGTTCAAGACGAAAGTCGCATACCGGACTTCTCAGTCGAAAAGGCTTACTTCCGGCGTGATTTCGAGGAGTTCGAAGACCGGCCGGCCGCGGCGTCCGTCGATCGTCGTCGTGCGCACGACGCGTAGCCGGGCCGTCACCGGGCGGTCGAGGTTTTCCTTGATCTGGTCGAGCAGATCCGGCGCCACCGCGCCCTGGATCGTGCCGCCCGACTCGCGGTCGAGGTAGAAGATGCGCCGCCGGGTCCGGACGCCGTCGAGCCGGCCGCGGACCGTCTCGTAGCCGACCTCCTCGCGGGACTCGCGGAGGCTGCCCTGCAGGATCCGCGCCTGCTCGGTGGTCATGCTGCGGGTGACCTGCTCGCCCGCGGTCGGGGTCAGCGCCATCCCGATGCCGGCGTTCTTCGCGACGGCGTTGACGATGTCGCTCACCGCGTTGCGGACGGTGTCGCGCTGCAGCAGCACGGCGTCGAGCGCGCCGTCGTCCGAGCCGTTCGCCGGCAGGAAGTCGCACAGTTCCTTGACCGCGCGCTCGGACAGCGTCTCGATGCCGTCGACGATCAGGGCGTCGTCGGCCAGCGGCTCCGGGAAGCCGAAGAAGATCGCGTTGCCCGCCTGGCCGCGCTGGATCAGCGGCGCCTTGTCCCGGTCGGTCTGCTGGACCTGGGTGACCTCGCCGGACGGGTTCCGGATGATGTGCCCGATCTTCGCCGTCGCGTCCTGCAGCGCGCGGCTGATGTCGGAGAAGGTGTAGGCGTCGATGGTCTGCTCGCCGATCACCGAGACGTGCAGCAGCGGCGAGCGGGACGTCCGCTCGAACTTGGCGTTCGCCGCCATCGCCGAGGCGCGGGCCAGGTCGTCGAGCCACGTGCCGCCGGGGATCTCGTCGGCGATGCGCCGGAACTCGTTCCTCACCAGATCATCTCCGGGTAGCCCCTGCCGCCTTCGGCCCAGACCTCGGCCCACACGTCTTCGTCGCCGGGGCGGCACAGGAAGCCGTCCAGCATGCCGCCGACCGGCTGCACCTGGTCGAGGTACATGGCCGGCTGCCCGACGATCACGCCGCGCAGCGTGAGCAGACCGTAGAGCGCGGACCGGCCGGCGTCGTCGAGCCGCTTGAGCGCGCCCCACTCGTCCGGGATGAGGACGACGTCGAGGCTGCGCGGCGGGTGGGCGGTCCGGGTGATGAGCTCGCCGCCGATCCAGGCGCGGCCGGACGGGATGATCCGCCGGGCGACGCCGAGGTAGCTGTTGAGCGCGCTGAACAGGATCTCGCGGTCGTTCTGGTGCGGGGCGTCGAACACCAGGCGTTCGTAGACGTCGGCGAGGTCACCCGCGTGCCGGCCCGGCGGCAGGACCTGCTGCGGCGTCCAATGGGGGAGCGCCACTCCACCCCCTCCTCAGCCCTCGCTCACAGTGCGTAGCCGAACTTACCAGGATGGGTGTCAGGCACCGCGCCCAGGCTGCTGCGGCCACTGCGGGGCCTCTTCGGACTCCGGCCAGGCGGGCTCTTCTTCGGTGGGCCAGTCTTCGGCCTGCGCTCCCCGCTGCGGCGGCAGGGGGAGGTGCCCTTCGCGGTGGCCGACGGGATCTTGTTCGTCGTCGTCGTGCACGTCGGCCCGCCGATCGGGCGCGTGCTGCGCCCAGGCGGCGGGGATGAACTGGGTTTGTTCGGTGGAGAGCGGAGGCGGGGGCTCGTAGCGCGGTTCTTCCACGGGTTCTTCTTCGGGCACGGGCTCGGGCCTCTTCGCGGCGCGCAGGACGAGCCACGAGGTCAGCGCGCCCAGGGCGAAGGCGACGATCAGCCACAGCCAGATCTGTCCGAACAGCCAGAACATCAGCTCATCACCCCTCAAACGACCGTGATCTCGACACGCCGGTCTTCTTCGCCACCGGTGGCCGGCCGGGTGTCGCCCAGCCCCCGGTAGGTCACGCGGTTGGCCGCCAGCCCGGTGGAGGTGAGGATCCGCGCGACGGCCCGGGCGCGGTCCCGCGAGAGCTTGAGCGCGGCGCTTTCCCCACCGGGACCCCGCGCAACGTGCCCGGTGACGCGGTACCGGAAGCCGGCGGGCGCCTTGGTGAGGGCGACCGCAACGCTGCGCGCGGCCTGCTCGCCGTCCGGGGTGAGCTTCGCGGTGTCGGGCTCGAAGGCGATGGGGGCTTCGGTGAGCATCCGATCGATCTCGGCTTGGACGCCGGCTTTGTCGGTGGGAGGAGGAGCGGTGGTGCTGGTGGTCGGCGGCGGGCTCGTCGGGGTGGTTTCCGTGGTCGGCTGGCTGGTGGTGCTCGGAGCCACGGGGGTGACGTCACCGTTGACCTTGGCGGCCCGGACACCGTCGACGTTCTGGACGATTTCGAGGGCCCGCAGGGCTTGCCCGGGCGGGAAGCCGCTGAGGGTGGCATCCCGCCCGTCGAACCGGACATCGCCGGTGGGCAGCCCGGCTTGGAAGAGGGCGGCCTGGGCTCGCGCGGTGAGATCGCGTTCGAGCCCGCCGGACTGAGTCCAGGTGGCGACCCCCGCGAGCAGCGCTGTGACCAGCACCGCAACCGGGACCACGAGGATCCAGCGCTGACGCATAAGGGGACTGTAAGCCGGGTGTGCCGGGTTGGCGAGCTGAATCCGGGTGGCGATCCACAAGTTGTCCCCAGGTAAGTCGACATGTGGACAACTCGGGAGATCGTGTTCGTTCGGGCACGGAGTGTCGGAGGTGGGCGGTAGGGTGGAGACGGGTGGTTCCCCCAGGGA
>NZ_MUMI01000565.1 GCF_002155975.1 Amycolatopsis kentuckyensis | reverse complement strand
GGTGCGGGCGTCGTCGAGCAGCACCAGCATCCGCCGTCCGGCGATCAGCGACCGGTAGAGCGCGACGCGTTCGTGCAGCAGCTCCGGGATCTTCGCGGTTTCGACGCCGAGGCCGAGCAGGAACTGGGTGAGCAGCTCGGCGGGTTCCAGCGGCGGGTGGTGCGGGTCGAAGCCGCGCAGCGAGGCGAACAGGACGCCGTCCGGGAACCGCGGCGCGACCCGGTGCGCCCACCACACGACGAGCGTGCTCTTGCCGACCCCGGCGGTGCCGCTGACCACGGCGATCGTCGTCTGCCCGGCCTCGGCCCGGGTGACCAGGCCGTCGAGCCAGGCGAGCTCGTCGGTGCGCCCGGCCAGGCTGGGCACCGCCGCGGGGAGCTGCGAAATCGCTTTCGCCGGCTCCGCGCCGCCTGCCGGGGCGACGACGTCCCGCGCCGGGAGGTCGTCGTTGAGGACGCGCTCGTGCAGCCAGCGCAGTTCGGCGCCGGGCTCGACACCCAGCGTGCGCAGCGTCGCGCGGGAGACCGTCCGGTACAGCTCGAGCGCGTCTCCGCGGCGGCCCGCGTGGTACAGCGCGCGCATCAGCTGCCCCGCGGTCCGCTCGGAGAGGGGGTCGGCCCGGACGATCGGGCTGAGCTCGACGATCAGCTCCGCGTGCCGGCCGAGTTCGAGGTCGGCGTCGACCCGGGCGCCGTGCACGGCGAGGCGGAGGTCTTCCAGCTCGGGGGCCCGCAGGGAGTCGGGCACCCCGCCCAGCGCGGGGCCCTGCCACAGCGCGAGCGCCTCGGCCAGCAGCGCGGCGGCGACCTCCGGGGTGGCCAGCGACGCGCGGTCCAGCAGCGTGCGCGCCCGGTGGACGTCGATCCGGTCGGGCTCGACGTCCAGCCGGTAGCCCGGCGGGGTGGTCAGGATGCGCGGGCCGTCGAGGTCGCGCAGGATGCGCCGCAGGTGGGAGACGTTGCCGTGGACGATGGTGCGGGCGGTCGCCGGCGGGTCGTGGCCCCACAGGGCGTCGATGATCTCGTCGAGCCCGACGACCTTGCCGGGCCGCAGCGCCAGCAGCGCGAGCAGGCCGCGGACGCCGGGGCCGCCGATCGGGACGGGCTCGTCGCCGTGGAAGAGCTGGACGGGCCCGAGCAGCTGGAGCCGGGTCTGGGCCATGCTCGCGCCCACCTCCCCGGGTCCACGGTGTCCCCCGGCGTCGCCCCCGCCGGAAAAGTCAACCTACCGTGATGACCGGCCGGCGAATACCGCCCCACCGGGCCGCAACCAGGACGTTTCGTCACGCTGCGGATTCCGCAGCCGGGCTCCGGCGGGCCTGCGATAGGCGCGGACATGACAGGACCCCGCACCACCGGTCCCGATCCGGTGGTGCGGGGTCCTGCGGAAAACTCCCGGCCGGGCCGCCAGGGGGCCGGTCCGCCCGTCCGCCACCGAGGGCAACCGGACGGGTGAGCTCACCCCGAGCGAAGTACCCGCCGCCGGCCGTCAACGAAGACGTGTTGCGCGAGCCACACACCCGCGCGGTGGCGACACGGTAACAGGGCGCACCGGGCCGGTCACCGGCGGGTGGGACTCGAGTGCCTCCGGGGCTCCGGAACGACGGCTCAGCGCGTGATCGGCGTCGAGTCGCGGCCGGCGATGAACGCGGGCCGCGGGGTACCGGCCGCGAACGGCTCCTGCAACGCGTTCTCCACGCTGTTGAACACCAGGAAGATGTTCGAGCGCGGGTACGGGGTGATGTTGTTGCCCGAGCCGTGCATGATGTTCGAGTCGAACCACAGGGCCGAGCCCGCCTGGCCGGTGAACTGGTCGATGCCGTACTCGGCCGCCATCGCGGTGATGTCGTCCTCGCTCGGCACGCCCACCCGCTGGTCCTTGAGCGAGCTCTTGTAGTTGTCGTCCGGCGTCTCGCCGGCGCACTGGACGAACGTCCGGTGCGAGCCCGGCATGATCATCAGGCCGCCGTTGAACGGGTAGTTGTCGGTCAGCGCGATGGAGCAGCTGACCGCGCGCGGCGACGGCATGCCGTCCTCCGCGTGCCAGGTTTCGAAGTCCGAGTGCCAGTAGAACCCGGTGCCCTTGAAGCCGGGCATGTAGTTGACGCGGCTCTGGTGGATGTACACCTCGGAGCCGAGCAGCTGCCGCGCCCGGTCCAGCACGCGCGGGTCGCGCACCAGCTCGGCGATCAGGGCCGAAATCTCGTGGACGTCGAAGATCGACCGGACCTCACCGGTCTTCGCCTCGGTGATCACGCGCTCGTCCCCGGCGAGCTCCTGGTCGGAGGACAGCCGCACCAGTTCCTGCCAGTACGTCTGGACCTCCCCGACGGAGAGCATGTCCTCGACCACGGTGTAACCCTTGGTCTCGTGGTTCGCCAGCGTGGCGGCGTCGATCGGGCCGTCGGCTTCGGTACCCCACACCGTGGGGTGCACGCGCGGCAGGTGCTCCGGCGTACCGGTGATCCGGGTCGGGTAAGTGTCGTCGACCCGGGTGTCCGTCAGCGTCACGGGCTTCGCCTCCTGTGTTCCTCTCCGGTTTTTACGCGTCCTCGGTGATCAGCGGGTACACGCCGTTTTCGTCGTGCACCTCGCGGCCGGTCACCGGGGGGTTGAACACGCACACGCACTTGATCTCGGTCTTCGGCCGGACCTGGTGCTTGTCGTGGTCGTTGAGCAGGTAGAGCGTGCCGGGCTTGAGGTCGTACACCTTGCCGGTGGCCAGATCCTCGATCTCGCCCTCACCGGAGGTGATGAACACGGCCTCGATGTGGTTGGCGTACCAGAAGTCGTTGACCGTCCCCGCGTACAGCGTGGTCTCGTGCACCGAGAAGCCGACGCCCTCCTTGGCGAGGATGATCCGCTTGCTGCGCCAGTTCTCGGTCTTGATGTCGGCGTCGGTGTCGGTGATCTCGTCGAGCGTGCGGACGAGCACGGCGTACTCCCTTACTTGGTCAGGACGGCCTTGACGGACTCGTCGATGATCGACAGGCCCTGCGTCAGCTCGTCGTCGGTCAGCGTCAGCGGCGGCAGCAGTTTCATGACTTCGCCGTCGGGGCCGGAGGTTTCCATCAGCAGGCCGCGCGCGAACGCTTCCGCGCAGACGCGGCCGGCCAGGTCGCCGTTCGCGAACTCGATGCCGCGCGCCAGGCCGCGGCCCTTGGCGAACAGGTTCGCCTCCGGGTAGGCCTCGACGATGCCGCTGAACGCGCTCGCGATGCGCTCGCCCTTCGCCTTGGTCGACTTCTCGAGCGCGTCGTCGCTCCAGTAGACGTCGATCGCTTCCTTGGCGGTGACGAACGCCGGGCTGATCCCGCGGAAGGTGCCGTTGTGCTCGCCGGGCTCCCAGACGTCGAGTTCCGGCTTGATGAGCGTCAGCGCCATCGGGATGCCGTAGCCGCTGATGGACTTCGACAGGCAGACGATGTCCGGCGTGATCCCGGCTTCCTCGAAGGAGAAGAACGGGCCGGTGCGGCCGCAGCCCATCTGGACGTCGTCGAGGATCAGCAGGATGTTGTGGCGCTTGCAGAGGTCGTCGAGCCCCTTCAGCCACTCCAGGCGCGCGGCGTTGATGCCGCCCTCGCCCTGCACGCCTTCGACGATCACCGCGGCCGGCTCGTTGAGCCCGCTGCCGGAGTCCTCGAGCAGCTTCTCGAAGTAGAGGAAGTCCGGCATCGCGCCGTCGAAGTACTTGTCGTACGGCATCGGGGTGGCGTGCACCAGCGGGACACCGGCGCCGCCGCGCTTCATCGAGTTGCCGGTGACCGACAACGCGCCCAGCGTCATGCCGTGGAAGGCGTTGGTGAAGTTGATGACCGACTCGCGGCCGGTCACCTTGCGCGCCAGCTTCAGCGCGGCCTCGACGGCGTTCGCGCCGCCCGGACCGGGGAACACGACCTTGTAGCCGAGCCCGCGCGGGTCGAGGACCTTGTCGCGGAAGGTCTGCAGGAAGTCGCGCTTGGCCACGGTGAACATGTCCAGGGCGTGGGTGACGCCGTCGCGCTGGATGTAGTCGATCAGGGCCTGCTTCAGCTGCGGGTTGTTGTGCCCGTAGTTCAGCGCGCCGGCCCCGGCGAAGAAGTCCAGATAGGGCTTTCCGCTCTCGTCGTGGAGCCAGCTGCCCTGCGCGCGGTCGAACACGACCGGCCAGCCGCGGCTGTAGCTGCGTACTTCGGATTCGAGCTCTTCGAAGATGCTCATGTCTTTCTTTCTCTCCTAATCGCCCGGATTCGCGGCCAGCGGGCCGATGCGGTAAAGCTCTTCCGGCAGGTGCCCGGCTTCGGGGAAATCCGCGCCGTCGAACAGCACACTGGTTTCCATCGCGGCGTTCCACCGCTTCGCGAACGATGTGAACAGCCGGATGGACGCCTCGTTGTCCGGGGTGATGGTGGTCTCGAGGTAACGCACACCCTCGCCGATCAGACGCGTGTACAGCGCGTCGAGCAGGGCCCCGGCCAGGCCCTTTCCGCGCTGCGAACTGTCGACCGCGACCTGCCAGACGAGCGCTGCCTCCGGCTCGTCCGGTCTGCGGTAGGCGATGACGAAACCGACCGCCCTGCCATCCTCACGCGCGACGACCGAAGACTCGGCGAAATCGCGGCACCACAGCATGTATGCGTACGGCGAGTTGAGATCGAGCTTGGCGGAATCGCGCGCGATTCTCCACAGCTCCGCGCCGTCCGCCTTGGTCGGGGATTCGATCAAGTGCGTTACGGACATACTCAGGAAACGTAACAGAGAATTTTCCGCATGCCAGCGACGCAGCTCACGACCCCCGCGATGACCTGCGAGGACGCGAAGTACCCCGTGAGCAGTCGCACAAACATGTTTCAAGTCGCGGGGCCCTGGGCACACGCGTGCTCATGGCGCGGGCCCACGGCCCGTGACCTACCCGCACCATGAACCCAAATCGGGATGATCGCAAGGCGACGGGCCGAAAACGCTCAGCGCGAGCTCGGCGCCGGAGCGCGTTCCACCGTCTTCTTCCGGGACGGACGCCGGGCCACTTCGAGCACGACAGCGTTCGCTTCGCGGTTCCGCGCGCGGCGGTGGCCGAGACGGCGCAAGAGAGCGCTCACCGGCGTCACGACCGCGGGCAGGAGCAGCAGCCCGGAGACCACCAGCCACCACACCGCACCCTCGCCGCGGCGCCAGCCGGCCACGACGTCGCCGAGCCAGCCGAAGAACGGCCGGGCGAGCGGGGGCAGGAACGCGGCCAGCAGCAGCGCCGCCACGACCAGCACC
>NZ_MUMI01000564.1 GCF_002155975.1 Amycolatopsis kentuckyensis | reverse complement strand
GGCGAGCCCGGCACCGGCAAGACCTCACTCGCCCTGGCCCTGGCCACCGCCCTGGACCGGCCGCTCGTCCGGCTCCAGTGCCACGAAGGCATCGACGCCGCCCAGGCCCTCTACGAATGGGACTTCCCCCGCCAGCTCCTGCACCTGCGGGCGCTCGAGGCGGCCGGCGGCGGGCAGCTCGACGTCGAGGCCGCCGAGCGCTCGCTCTACACCGAGCGGTTCCTGCTGGCCCGGCCGCTGCTGCAGGCGCTGATCAGCGCCCCGTGCGTCCTCCTGATCGACGAGATCGACCGCGCCGACGACGAGTTCGAAGCGTTCCTCCTGCAACTGCTCGACGAGCACGCCGTGACCATCCCCGAGTACGGCGAGGTCCGCGCCGAGCATCCCCCGTTGGTGATCCTCACCTCGAACCGGACGCGCGAGGTGCACGACGCGCTCAAGCGCCGCTGCCTCTACCACTGGCTCGAACACCCGGACCTGGTTCGGGAGGTCGAAATCCTGCGCCGTAGGATCCCGCGGGTAAGTGCAGCTCTGGCTCGGCAAATCGCTGAAGCGGTGCATCGGCTCCGTGAAATGGATTTGCTGAAACCACCGGGAGTAGCGGAGTCCCTCGATTGGGCGCGGGCTCTCTTGACTCTTCAGCGTGACGAGCTGGACGCGGCAACGGCGGCACGCACGCTCGGAGCCGTCCTGAAATACAGCGAAGACCTCGACCGGGTCAGGGCCAAGCTCGACGCCTTGTTCGCCTGACCGCCCGGGTCGGGGGTCCGGTGTGGTCGATGCGAGGAGGACCTGGGGATGAGCGTGGCCGAGACGACGGACACGAGACCGCCGTCCGAGGCGGAACCCGATCGGCCGGGTCCGGCCGGGCCGGTGGCCGCCAGGAGCGGGTGGCGCGGGAAGCTCGCCGCCGTCGCCGCCGTGCTCGGTGGCACCGCGCTGATCGCCGTGCACGCCTCCTTCTACGGTCACTGGCTGATCGACGACTCGGCCATCACGTTCGCCTACTCGCGCAACCTCGCCGACGGCTTCGGGCCGGTCCTGCAGCCCGGCGCCGCGCCGGTCGAGGGGTACTCCAACCCGACCTGGATGGTCCTGATCGCCCTCGGCAAGCTCGTCGGTCTCTTCGACCACGGGACGCTCTTCGGCGTCAACGACCAGATCCTCTTCCCGAAGGCGCTCGCGCTGCTCTGCTGCGCGGCCATCCTCGTGCTCTTCTACTTCGGCGCGAAGGTGCTCAGCCGCCGCCCGGCCCTGATCACGTTCGTCGCCGGGGCCGCGCTCGCCGCGATCCCGTCCTTCGTCATCTGGTGCTTCTCCGGGCTGGAGAACTCCTTCTACGCTCTCACCGTCGCCGCGCTCGCCGTGCTGATCGTGCGGGCGGTCCACAGCGGCCGGCTGCTCGACACCCAGGTCGCCGTCGGCACCGGGCTGATCTCGATGCTCGCCGCGCTGACCCGGCCCGACGGCATCATCTACGCCGGGGCCTACCCGATCGCCGTCCTGCTGTTCCTCAAGCGGGAGCTGCTCGGCCGCAGCGTGCGTGCGGTCGTGCTCTCCGTCGCCGGCTTCGCCGTCCCGTACGGCGCGTACATGGTCTTCCGCTGGTTCGAGTTCGGCCGCCTGGTCCCGAACACCGCCGTCGCGAAGGGGCAGGAGCCGCCGACGATCGAGGACCTCGCCCGGCCCGGCGACATCGTCTCGTACGTGGGCTGGCTGGTCGTCGCGGTCGCCGTCGCGTGCCTGGTGGTGCTGATGGTGCGGCCCTCGCGCCTGCGCACCGGCCTGATCGCCCTGATGGCGCCGTTCGGGCTCACCGTGGTCGCCTACATCGTGCTCGAGTACGACTGGATGGGGCAGCTGCGGTTCGCCACCCCGGTCTGGACGCTGGGCGTGTTCGGCGCCGCGATCGTGGTCGTCGAGGCGCTGGCCGCGGTCCGGCTGCGCGGCCGGATCGCGCTCGGCTGCCTGCTGGTGGTGGCGCTGGTCAGCTCGGTGAGCGGGCTCTACGACCAGGGCAAGTCCTACCGCGCCAACGTCAAGACGGCGTTCTGCATCGTGGCCGAGCGCGACGCCCGGACCATCAACGGCCTCGCGGACATCCTCAAGCTGCCCGACTCCGCCCAGGTCGGCCTGATCGACCTCGGCGGGACGTCGCTGGGCAGCCGCCTCCGGGTGCTCGACCTGGCCGGCCTCGGCGACAAGCAGGTCGCCGACTACCTGCACGAGTCCGACGTGACGGGGGTCCGCAACTACGTCTTCAACCAGGAGAAGCCCGAGCTGATCACGTTCATCGGGTCGTGGATCACCACGCTGGGCTTCGACAAGGACCCGCGGTTCGAGAGCGAGTACGCGACGATCTTCGTCAACCGGCCGATCGGCGTCGCGACCATCGATTCGCGCAACTGGGTCAGCTACCACGTCCGGCGCGACCTGGTCGACGACGCGAAGCTCGCGGAACTCCAGGCGTACGCCCAGAAGACGCTGCCGCCGGTCCTGGAACTCAACAAGACAGCGGGGCTGCGCGGCTGCGCGAACGTCCAGCCCGGCTTCAAGGCCGCTGCCTGACCCGAGCGCGAAACGCCCGCCTCGGCGGTC
>NZ_MUMI01000563.1 GCF_002155975.1 Amycolatopsis kentuckyensis | reverse complement strand
GCCGAGCACGAGCACGCCGGCACGCTCGACCCGATGGCGACCGGCGTGCTCGTGCTCGGCATCGAGCGGGCCACCAAGCTCCTCGGCCACCTGGCCCTGGACCGCAAGACCTACCTGGCGACCCTCAGCCTCGGCAGCAGCACTACGACCGACGACGCCGAGGGCGAAGTCCTCACCACGGCCGAGACCGCGAACGTCCAAGACGAAGACATCGCGAACGGCGTGGACAAGCTGACCGGCGACATCCAGCAGGTGCCGAGCGCGGTCAGCGCGGTCAAGATCGACGGCAAGCGCGCCTACGCCCGCGTCCGCGCCGGCGAGGACGTCGTCATCCCGGCCCGCCCGGTCACCGTCTACCGCTTCGACGTCCTCGCCGTCCGCCACGAAGAGGACCACGTCGAGGTCGACGCCGTCGTCGAGTGCTCCTCCGGCACCTACGTCCGCGCGCTGGCCCGCGACCTCGGCGCGGACCTCGGCGTCGGTGGCCACCTGAAGGCCCTCCGGCGCACCACCGTCGGCCCCTTCACCCTCGCCAAGGCGAGGACCCTCGACCAGCTCGAGCAGCAGCCCGAACTGAGCCTCGACCTCGACGCCGCCGTCGCCGCCGCGTTCCCGCGCCGCGACCTCGACGCCGCCACGGCGAAAGCCATCCGCCACGGCCAGCGCATCCCGGCCGCCGGCGTCGAAGGCACCTACGGGCTCTTCGGTCCCGACGGCCGGGTGCTCGCCCTGGCCGCCGACGAACAAGGCGTGTCCCGCGCGGTTGTCGTGTTGCTGCCCGCCTAGGGTGGGCTCGAGAGACGGGAGTGTGACGTGCTTCGGTGGCGTGGGCTGGGGGATCTCCCCGGCAGCTGGGGCCGGTGCGTGGTCACCATCGGCGTGTTCGACGGTGTGCACCGCGGGCACCAGGAGCTGATCAGCCGGACGGTGGCGGCGGCGGCCGAGCGCGGCCTGCCGAGCGTCATGCTGACGTTCGACCCGCACCCGTCGGAGGTGCTGCGCCCGGGCAGCCACCCGGCCCAGCTGACGACGTTGCGGCGCAAGGCCGAGATCGTCGAGGGCCTCGGCGTCGACGTCTTCTGCGTGCTGCCGTTCACCCTCGAGCTGTCCCGGCTGCAGCCGGAGGAGTTCGTGCACGAGGTGCTGGTCGACCGGCTGCACGCGGCCGCGGTGATCGTCGGCGACAACTTCACCTTCGGCGCCAAGGCGGCCGGCGACGTCGAGCTGCTCCGCACCCTCGGCCGCCGGTTCGGCTTCGCCGCGTTCGGCGCCGAGCTGCAGGGCAAGGAACTGTCCGAAGAGGACCAGTCGGCGATCACCTTCTCCAGCACGTACGTCCGGTCGTGCATCGACGCCGGTGACGTGGTCGCCGCCGCCGAAGCGCTCGGCCGCCCGCACCGCCTCGAAGGCATCGTCGTCCGCGGCGACGGCCGGGGCCACGAACTCGGCTACCCGACGGCGAACCTGTCGACCCCGCGCTTCGCCGCCGTCCCGGCCGACGGCGTCTACAGTGCGTGGTTCACCCGTTCGGCTGACCCCACGCGCCGGCTGCGCGCCGCGGTGTCGGTGGGGACCAACCCGACGTTCTCCGGGCGCGAGCGGACCGTCGAGGCCTTCGTCCTCGACGTCGACGAGGACTTCTACGGCCAGCACGTGGCCATCGACTTCGTGACGCGGCTGCGTGACCAGGTGCGGTTCGCCGACTCGGCCGGGCTGGTCGCGCAGATCGACGACGACGTGGTCGAGACGAGAAAGGCACTCGAACTGCCCCCGGACGCCCTGACCGGGGACGAATAGGGGATTCCGCGTCCACGTACCGGACAGCGATGGCAAGATGCTCACGGACGGTGGGTGCGAACAGGGGAGCTTGAGACTGGTGGAGGACCACAAGATCGTCCAGCGGAACATCGCGTTGCAGCGCGAGTGGTACGGGGAGCCGCTCGGTGACCGCGTGCGCCGGCTCGTCGTCGCGTTCGACGTTTCGCAGGCGTTCCTGGCCGAGGTCCTCGGGATCAGCGCCCCCATGCTCAGCCAGGTGATGAGCGGGCGGCGGGCGAAGATCGGCAACCCGGTCGTGCTGGCCAGGATGATCATGCTCGAGCGCAAGATCCTGGTGCCCGAGGTCGCGGCCGGCAACCGCGACGCGATGCTGGCCGCGATGGAGGACGTCCGCGACTCGCGGCCCACCGTCGGCCGCGACAACATCCCGGTGGTCAACGAAGACGCGAAGGTCCTCGCCTACCTGCGCGACCTGGCCGAGGACGAGGACCTCGGCGAGGCCGCCAAGCGCCTCGACGACGAGTTCCCGGCCATCGCCGACCTGCTCCGCCGGGCGGGCCACGGCTCCTGATGCCGGTCCTGTTCAGCGCGCTGCTCCCACCGGACGACGTCGCCGAGGCGATCGCCGGCGCACTGGGCGACCGAGGCGACGGCCTCCGCTGGGAGCCGCCCGAGCGCTGGCACATCACCCTCGCCTACTACGGGCCGGACGACGTCGGCACCCGCGCCGCCTGGCTGGGCGAGCGGCTGGCCGGGCGCCCGGCCGTCGACGTCCGGCTGGAAAAGGCCGCGACGTTCCCCGGGGTGCTGTGGTTGACTGTCGCCGGACCGGAGCTGACGCCGCTCGCGAACGCCGCGGGCGCCGGCGCCGAACCGAGGCCCTACCGGGCCCACCTGACGCTCGCGCGGTTCCCCCGGGAAGAATCCGGGCTCGCCGCGCGTTGGACGGAACGTCTCGCGAACTTCACGAGCCGGCGCTGGCCGGCCACCGAAGTGGCGCTGATGACCAGCGAGCGCGACGCGGGTGGTCCCCGTTACCGGGTGGCCCGCGCCTTCGCGCTGGACGGCGGCTGAACACGCAGTTCAGCGGGCTGGTAACCTCAACGATCGGGTCCGGCTGCAGTCCGTGGCGGCCGTGACCGTCTTCCCGGCGTGCATCCGGCGTCCGGGGCCGCACGGCACTGATTATTTCGAGGAGCAACACAAGTGGCGCTGTCCACCGAAGAGAAGAAGTCGATCCTGGCCGAGTACGGCGTGCACGACTCGGACACCGGATCCCCCGAGGCCCAGGTGGCGCTGCTCACCAAGCGCATCGTCGGCCTCACCGAGCACCTCAAGGCTCACAAGCACGACCACCACTCGCGTCGCGGGCTCCTGCTGCTGGTCGGCCGTCGCCGCCGGCTGCTGAACTACGTGATGAAGGTGGACATCGAGCGTTACCGTGCGCTGATCCAGCGCCTCGGCCTGCGCCGATAGCTCCAACCCGAGGGGGAGTGGCCGTCACCGGCCGCTCCCCCTCGGTCTAAAACAGCAGAGAAGAACGGCGCGAGCGCGCACGAGGGTCCGTCCGCCGGTCCTCGGTAGTGGTTCCCGGGAAGCGTCCCGGGAGCTTCGATCGAAGACCGGCCTCATTCCTCGAGCGTCCTCAGGCGAAACGGGTCCCAGGGTGGGAGACTCGCGCCGTACAGAGGAACCAAAGAGGAGAACAATCTATGACCGACTCCACCGGAGTCACCGTGCACGAGACCGAAGCCGTCATCGACAACGGCAAGTTCGGTTCCCGCACCGTCCGCTTCGAGACGGGCCGCCTGGCCAAGCAGGCCGCCGGCGCCGTCGTCGCGTACCTCGACGAAGAGACGATGCTGCTCTCGGCGACGACCGCGTCGAAGCACCCGAAGGAGCACTTCGACTTCTTCCCGCTGACCGTGGACGTCGAAGAGCGCATGTATGCCGCGGGCCGCATCCCCGGCGCGTTCTTCCGCCGCGAGGGCCGCCCGTCGACCGACGCGATCCTGACCTGCCGCCTGATCGACCGGCCGCTGCGCCCGTCGTTCGCCGACGGTCTCCGCAACGAGATCCAGGTCGTCATCACCGTCCAGAGCCTCAACCCGGACGACCCGTACGACGTGCTGGCCATCAACGCCGCCTCGGCGTCGACCCAGATCGCCGGCCTCCCGTTCTCCGGCCCGGTCGGCGGCGTCCGCGTCGCGCTGATCGAGGGCCAGTGGGTCGCGTTCCCGACCTGGTCGCAGCTGGAGAAGGCCACCTTCAACATGGTCGTGGCCGGCCGCATCGTCGGCGATGACGTCGCGATCATGATGGTCGAGGCCGAGGGCACCGAGAACACGCTCGAACTGATCGCCGACGGCGGCAAGGCGCCGGACGAGGTCGCGGTCGCCGAGGGCCTCGAGGCCGCGAAGCCGTTCATCAAGGTCCTCTGCGAGGCGCAGCAGCGCCTGGCCGACGCCGCCGCGAAGCCGACCGGCGAGTTCCCGGTCTACCCGGCCTACCAGCAGGACGTCTACGAGGCCGTCGCCGCCATCGCGACCGACGACCTCGCCCGCGCGCTGCAGATCGCCGGCAAGCAGGACCGCGACGCCGCGACCGACGAGGTCAAGGCCGCCGTGCTGGAGAAGGTCGGCCTCGGCGAGGGCGAAGCCTTCGAGGGCCGCGACAAGGAGATCGGCGGGGCGTTCAAGGCCCTGACGAAGAAGATCATGCGCCAGCGCGTCCTCACGGAGAAGATCCGCATGGACGGCCGTGGCCTCACCGACATCCGGTCGCTCGCGGCCGAGGTCGCCGTGATCCCGCGGGCGCACGGCTCGGCGCTGTTCGAGCGCGGCGAAACCCAGATCCTGGGCGTCACCACGCTGAACATGCTTCGCCTGGAGCAGCAGATCGACTCGCTGTCCCCGGAGACGCACAAGCGCTACATGCACCACTACAACTTCCCGCCCTTCTCCACCGGTGAGACCGGCCGCGTCGGTTCGCCGAAGCGCCGCGAAATCGGCCACGGCATGCTCGCCGAGCGCGCCCTGGTGCCGGTGCTGCCGAAGCGCGACGAGTTCCCGTACGCGATCCGCCAGGTCTCCGAGGCGCTGGGCTCCAACGGCTCGACCTCGATGGGCTCGGTCTGCGCGTCCACGATGAGCCTGTACAACGCCGGCGTGCCGCTGAAGGCGCCGGTCGCGGGCATCGCGATGGGCCTGGTCTCCGACGAGGTCGACGGCGAGACCCGCTACGTGGCGCTCACCGACATCCTCGGTGCCGAGGACGCCCTGGGCGACATGGACTTCAAGGTCGCCGGCACCAAGGACATCATCACCGCGCTGCAGCTCGACACGAAGCTCGACGGCATCCCGTCGGAGGTCCTCGCGGCCGCGCTGAAGCAGGCGAAGGACGCGCGCATCACCATCCTGGAGGTCATCGCCGAGGCGATCGACAGCCCGGACGAGATGAGCCCGTACTCGCCGCGCGTCACCAGCGTGAAGATCCCGGTGGACAAGATCGGCGAGGTCATCGGCCCGAAGGGCAAGATGATCAACTCGATCACCGAGCAGACCGGTGCCGACATCTCCATCGAGGACGACGGCACGATCTACGTTGGCGCTTCCGACGGCCCGTCGGCCGACGCGGCGATCGACCTGATCAACGCCATCGCCAACCCGCAGCTGCCCAAGGTCGGCGAGCGCTTCCTCGGCACCGTGGTGAAGACGGCCGCGTTCGGCGCGTTCGTCTCGCTGCTGCCGGGCAAGGACGGCCTGGTGCACATCTCGAAGCTGGGCAACGGCAAGCGGATCGCCAAGGTCGAGGACGTGGTCAACGTGGGCGACAAGCTCCGCGTCGAGATCGCCGACATCGACAACCGCGGCAAGATCAGCCTGATCGTCGTCAAGGAGGACGAGCCCGCCAAGCCCGCCGAGGGTGAGGCCGCCACCGCCGACGCCGACGCCGACAAGGCCGACGCCAAGTAACACCAGTTCCGCCGAAGGCCTCCTCGCCGCACCCGGTGGGGAGGCCTTCGCGGCATCGTGAGTAAGGAACCCATGGCACGGCAGGTTTCCGGGCCCGAGCAGCCCGTCGGCACCACCCGCACGCTGGAGTCCACTCCGGACGGTGCGGTCGTCAAGCGCAGCGTCCTGCCCGGCGGCCTGCGCGTGATCACCGAGCACGTCCCGGCATCGCGCTCGGCCACGGTCGGGCTGTGGGTCGGCATCGGCTCCCGCGACGAGCCGGCCGCCGTCGCCGGCGCCGCGCACTACCTCGAGCACCTGCTCTTCAAGGGCACGAAGCACCGCGACGCCACGCAGATCGCCGAGGAGATCGACGCGGTCGGCGGCGAGTTCAACGCCTTCACGGCGAAGGAACACACCTGCTACTACGCGCAGGTGCTCGACGCCGACCTCCCGCTCGCCATGGACCTGGTCACCGACGTCGTGTTCGACGCGCTGTGCACCGACCGCGACATGGACATGGAGCGCAGCGTCGTCCTCGAAGAGATTTCGATGCGCGACGACGACCCCGAGGACCTGCTGCACGAGACGTTCGTGACGGCGATCCTCGGCGACCACCCGCTCGGCCGCCCGGTGCTGGGCACCGAGAAGTCGATCGTGGAAATGGCCCCGGCCGCCCTGCGGAACTTCTACAAGCGCCGGTACACGCTGCCGCGCATGGTCCTTTCCGTGGCCGGGAACATCGACCACAACCAGGTGCTGCGCCTGGTCCGCAAGGCGCTCGGCGAGCGCCTGACCGGCACCGCGACGCCGATCGCGCCGCGCGAAGGCCGGGCCCGGATCAAGACCGTGCCGAAGCTGGCCCTGCACACCGACGACACCGAGCAGGCGCACGTCATGCTCGGCCTGCGGTCCCTGTCGCGCCACGACGACCGCCGCTTCGCCCTGTCGGTGCTCAACGCGGCCCTCGGCGGCGGCATGTCGTCGCGGCTGTTCCAGGAGATCCGCGAGCAGCGCGGGCTGGCCTACCAGGTGTATTCGTCGGTCGCGAGCTACGCCGACACCGGGCACATGGCCGTGTACGCGGGCTGCCAGCCGGAGAAGCTCGGCGACGTGGCCGGCGTCATCCGCGAGGTGCTCGACAAGGTCGGCGTCGACGGCCTGACCGAGGCCGAGGTGGCCCGTGCCAAGGGCCAGCTGCGCGGCGGGCTGGTGCTGGGCCTGGAGGACACGTCGTCGCGGATGTCGCGGATCGGCAAGAACGAGCTCAACTACGGCCGCTACCTGGGGGTCGACGACACGATCGCGCGCATCGACGCCGTCACGACCGAGGACGTGTGTGCGCTCGCTCGCACTTTGTTCGCGCGGCCGGGCGGGGTCTCGGCGGCGGCGGTCGTCGGGCCGTACGCTCACGCCGACGACCTTCCTGACGACCTGCACGAGGTGATCGCTTCATGACCATCAACGTCGGTGTGCTCGGCGCGCGCGGCCGGATGGGGGCGACGGTGGTGAACGCCGTCGAAGGCGCTTCGGACATGAAGCTCGTGGCGGCGCTGGACGCGGGCGACGACTTCGCCCCGCTCGCCGACGCGCAGGTGGTCGTGGACTTCACCCACCCCGACGCCGTCATGGGCAACCTCGAGTACCTGGTCGAGCACGACATCCACGCGGTCGTCGGCACCACCGGCTTCAGCGAGGAGCGGCTGGCTGCCCTGCGGGCGCTCTTGGCGCCGAAGCCCTCGCTGGGCGTGCTGATCGCGCCGAACTTCGCCCTCGGCGCGGTCCTGGCGATGCGGTTCGCGGCCCAGGCGGCGAAGTTCTACGCCTCGGCCGAGATCATCGAGCTGCACCACAACCGCAAGGCCGACGCGCCTTCGGGCACCGCCGCGCACACCGCGCGGATGATCGCCGAGGCGCGCGCGGAAGCGGGCGTGACGCCGGGTCCGGACGCGACGACGGCGGAGCTGGACGGCGCCCGCGGTGCCTCGGTCGAGGAGGTCCGCGTGCACTCGGTCCGGCTGCCGGGCCTGGTCGCGCACGAGGAGATCCTGTTCGGCGGCGAGGGGGAGACCCTGACCATCCGCCACGACTCCCTCGACCGGACGTCGTTCATGCCGGGCGTGCTGCTCGGCGTGCGCGAGGTGCTGCACCGCCCCGGCCTGACGGTCGGCCTGGAAAACGTCCTCGACCTGTGAGGGCCCGCAATGTGGCGCTGCTGCTGACGGCGGCGCTCGTCGTCTACCTGTTCCTGCTCGCGGACCGGGCGTTCGCCCTGTTCAAGACGGGCACGGGCGTCGGCATCGCGCTGGGCGTCGGCGTGTTCCTGCTGCCCCTGCTCGGCGGCTGGATCGTCGTGATGACCTGGCGCAACGGGGTGCAGATCCAGCGCCTGTCGCGGCGTCTGGACGCCGAGGGCGCGCTCCCGGACGTCTCGGACCTCCCGCGCCGGCCGTCGGGCCGCGTGGACCGCGACGCGGCCGACGCGTGGTTCGCCGAGCGCCGTGCGGAGGTCGAGGCCGACCAGGGGAACTGGCGGGCCTGGTACAAGCTCGCGTACGCCTACGACATCGCGGGTGACCGCCGCCGGGCGCGCGAGACGATGAAGAAGGCCGTCGAGCTGGAAGCGGCCGACCGCTGACGCTGCTGCTGAAGCTCGTCCTGGCGCCGCTGCTGGTGGTCGCCTCGTCGCTGGCCGGACGGCGCTGGGGCCCGGGGGTGACCGGGCTGCTCGTCGCGATGCCGGTCGTCGCGGGGCCGATCCTGCTGATCACCTACCTCGAACACGGGCCGGCGTTCGTCGCGCGGGCCGCGTCGGCGTCGCTGCTGGGGCTGGTGTCGCTGGCCGCGTTCGCGGTGGTGTTCGCGCGGGTGTCCCGGGCGCGCGGCTGGGCGGGCACGCTGCTGGTCGGCTGGCTCGTGTGCCTGGCGCTCGATCTCGCGCTGTCCTTCGCGCCGGTGCCGGTGTGGCCGGCGCTCGGACTGGCGCTCGCGGCGGCCTGGGCGGGCACGCGGCTGCTGCCGGAGCCGGGGGAGGCCGGGCCGGTGGCGTTGCCGTGGTGGGACCTGCCCGCCCGCGCGCTCGCGACGGCCGTGCTCGTGGTGGCCCTGACGGCCGCGGCGGGCCGGCTCGGCCCGGACCTGACCGGGGTGCTGGCGCCCTTCCCGACCGGGACGAGCGTCGTGGCGGCGTTCGCCCTGGGGCAAGGCGGCCCGGCGGCGGCCGCGGCGACCATGCGGGGCGTGCTGCGCGGGCTCGGCGGATTCTCGGCGTTCTGCTTTCTGGTGGCCGTGCTCGCGGAGCCGATCGGCGGGTGGGCGTTCGCCGTCGCGGTCGCCGGGACCGCGGTGTGGCAGGTGCTCAGTGGTGCAGCCACCCCGCGAACACCGCGGGCGAAGCCGCGATCAGGCTGAACCGGATCCACCGGCCGGCCAGCCCCGTCGTCAGGAACATGACCAGCCGCATCCGGACCAGGCCGGCCAGCACGCTCGTCGCCATGAACGGGGGCAGGCCCACCAGGGAACTCACGCCGTAGGTCCCGGCCATCCAGTGCGGGTGGCGGTGGCACCGCTCGCGCAGCCGGTCGACCCAGGCGCGCACCCGCTTGGTCCGCAGCTCCCAGCGCACGCGCCGGGGCGTCATCGGGCGCTCGCGGTGCAACCGGTCGTGCAGCGGCTTCGGCAGCTTGATGGTGCCGCGCGCGGCCAGGAAGTACAGCGTCTTCCCGGCGATCTGCCCGACCGCCACCGCCGCCCCGAGCCACAGCCAGTGCAGCCCCGGCTGGCTCGCGCAGAGCCCGATCAGGAAGATCTCGGCGTTGACCAGTGGCACGATGGCCGAACCGAACGCGACGCCCAGCGTCAGCAGGATCCAGCTCATCGTGTCACCTCCTGAAAACCGCTCGCGTTCTTCCAAGTTATCAGTCCGAAATCTTTGCGCACGGGGGTTGGCCCCCCTCTTCGGCGGGTGGTCCGCACCAGAAGATCACCTGCCGGACGGCTGCCCGTCACCCGCCGCCGGAACACTGGCGGGGTGGCCGCCGAGCAATCCCGTACGCCCGCTGACCGATTCGGTGCCTGCTGCCGGGCCGTCGTGCGCGTGCTGCCACTGGGTCTGTCGCGGATCGTGGCGCCGACGTTTCTCGGCTTCTGCCTCATCAACGGGTTCACCTTCGGCGTCGACCTGGCGCTGCTGACCGTCTTCCACGGGCTGCTCGGCCTGCCGGTGTGGCTGGCGATCACGCTGGCGTACGTCTGCGCCTTCGGGCTGAGCTTCGCGCTGAACCGGACGTTCAACTTCCATTCCCACGCCGCCGTTGGAATCCAGCTGGGGCTTTACATTGTTGCGATTGCTGTCAATTACGCGGCGTTTCTGCTGGGTGTGGGCGCGGGGCTGACGGCGCTGGGCGTCGAATACCACGTCTCGCGGCTGCTCGCGGGCGCGTGCGAAGGCGTGTTCATGTACGCCGTGATGCGGTGGGTGATCTTCCGGGACTCAGCTCAGGGCGAGGTCGAGGGTGCCGGTGAGCCGGACCTCGCGGAGGGTGCGGTCGCCGGTGTCGAGGGTGCGGACAGTGCTGTCGGGGTTCCAGCCGGCCCGACGGTAGAAACCCAGGGTGGCGTGGTCGCCCTGGGCGACCCAGGCGATGCCGCGGGTGGCGCCGTCGGCCCGCAGGCCCGCGGCGGCCGTCGCGAGTAGCCGCCCGGCGTGCCCGCGGCGTCCCCAGCGCGGCTCGACGAGCAGGGTGGCGATCAGCCCGGTGGTCTCGGCGTCCTCGGGCAGGCTGCCGTCGGCCTG
>NZ_MUMI01000562.1 GCF_002155975.1 Amycolatopsis kentuckyensis | reverse complement strand
GGGGTGGGGGAGGGGGTCTGGGTGGGGTGCCTGTCATGCCTATGGCGTTCTGTCGCATCGGTGAGGCACTTGGGCGTAGGGCTCTGCCGAGACCCTGCGGGGTACTCCGCGCCGGATACCGTCGGCGCCTCGCCCCAGCCGGCGATTTCCGCACAGATTCAGCGTCGTCCTCGGCCGTTCGGGCCGCCGGACCAGAGCACTGCCGCCCCGGCACTCGGCCGTCACGCCAGGCGGCGGTCCACTTCCGCGGGGGCGAACACCGCGTCGACGACCATGGCGACCGCGCCGGCCAGCGCCATTCCCTCGCCGCGGCCGCCGATTTCCACGCGCAGGCTCTGCGTTGCCCGTGGCAGGGCGCGGCAGTAGAGCACCTCCCGGACGCCCGCCGCGAAGTGCGGCTCCGCGAGGTCTCCGGCGATCACCACCACCCCCGGGTTGACCACGCACACCAGCGTCGCCAGCACCTCGCCCACCTGGCGGCCCGCGACTTCGGCGAGCCGGACCGCGGCCGGCTCGCCCGCGGTGATCCGGTCGCGGACGCCCGAACCCGACTCCGTCGGCAGGCCCAGCTCCGTCAGCCTCGCCGCCAGCGCCCCGCCACCGGCGACGGCCGCCAGGCAGCCGCGGGAACCGCAGAGGCACTGCGCCTCCGGGTGCTCCGGGAGGCGGATGTGACCGATGTCGCCCGCGCCGCCGTCGATCCCGCGGTACACCTCGCCGCCGAGGACCAGGCCGGCGCCGATCCCGGTCGACACCTTCACCACGACCAGGGCCGCCGAGTCCGGGTGGCGGGCGCGGTGCTCGCCCAGCGCCATCAGGTTCGCGTCGTTGTCCACCAGCACCGGGGCGCCGAACCGCGCGCCCAGGTGGGCGTCGATCGGGTAGCCGTCCCAGCCCGGCATGATCGGCGGCTGGGTGACCCGGGCGCGGCCGGGCTCCACCGGGCCCGGCACCGAAACGCCCACGCCGCACACCGGCCGGCCCGCCTCGGCCCGCAACGCTTCGAACCACTCCGCGATCCGGCCGAGCACGGGCTCCGGGCCGTCGGCGACCCGCAGCTCGCCCGCGCGGCGGGCCAGCACCCGCCCGGTCAGGTCGGTGACGACCGCCTCGGCGTGCGTCGTGTCGATGCTCGCGGCGAGGACGACGGAGTGCCGCTCGTCGAACCGCAGCTGCCGCGCGGGGCGTCCGCCGGTCGAGTCCTCCTGGTCACCTTCGGTGAGCAGCCCCGCCGTCTGGAGCCGGTCCAAGCGCGCGGTCAGCGTCGAACGCGACAGCCCGCTGCGGGCCTGCAGCGCCTTCCGCGTGTTCGCCTGCCCCGTCCGGACCAGCCGCAACAGCTCGCCGGCGCTGGTCATCCCGCGGCCCCCTTCGAACTTTTGTCCATTGACAAGACACAAGTCGGAGATAGATTGGACATATGAACGTAACACGGGAGCGGGCCGCGGCTGTCCTGGCGGGCAACTGGCTCGGCGCGTCCACCGTGCCCTCCCGGGGGCTCTACCCGCACCAGTGGAGCTGGGACTCCGCCTTCATCGCCCTCGGCCTGCGCCACCTGTCCCCCGGGCGCGCGCGGCGCGAGCTGGTGACGCTGTTCGAAGCGCAGTGGCCCGACGGCCGCGTCCCGCACATCGTGTTCGACCCGGGGACGCCGCCCGAGGCGTACTTCCCGGGCCCGTCCTTCTGGCAGGCCGGGCGGACGTCCGGCCTGGTCCAGCCGCCGGTGCACGCCCGCGCCGCGCTGGCCGTGCACGAAGCCGCGCCCGATCGGGAGTTCCTCGCCGCGCTCTACCCGAAGCTGGTGGCCTGGCACGACTACCTGCGGACCTGCCGCGACGCGGGCGGGCGCGGGCTGGTGGCGATCGTGCACCCGTGGGAATCCGGCATGGACAACAGCCCGGCGTGGGACGAGCCGCTCACGCGCGTCCCGCTCGCCACCGGGTTCGTCCGCCGCGACCTCGAGCACGGCGACGCCGGCGACCGGCCGAGCGACGACGACTACGGCCGCTACGTCCGGCTCGCCGCCGACTACCGGGACAGCGGTTACGCGGCCTTCGGGGACTTCGTCGTGGAGGATCCCGGTTTCAACGCCCTGCTGGCCGACGCCGAACTCGCGCTCGCCGAGATCGCGGAGGAGCTCGGCCTGCCGTCCGGCGCGCACCGGGAAGCCGCGGCCCGGATCGGGAAAGCGTTGCAGGAAACGCTCTGGGAGAACGGCTTCTTCTTCGCCCGCGACGTCCGCACCGGCGCGCTGATCCGCGAGCACACGTGCGCGGGCCTGCTGCCGCTGGTGCTGCCGGACCTGGCCGTCGCCCCGGCCCTCGTCTCCACCGCGACCGGCCCGCGGTTCCGGCTCGGCCGGGTGCACGGCGTCCCGAGCTACGACCTGACCGCGCCGGGCTTCGACCCGGGCCGCTACTGGCGCGGGCCGTCGTGGTTCAACGTCGGCTGGCTGGTCCGGCAGGGGCTGCTGCACCACGGCGAGTTCGCCCTCGCCGAGCGGCTGGGCGGCGACCTCCTCGAGATCGCCGCCCGCACGGACTTCGCCGAGTACTGCGACCCGCTGACCGGCGCCGGCCACGGCACCCGGTCGTTCAGCTGGACCGCGGCCTTGACCGTGGACCTCCTGGCGGGTCAGCCCGCCGCGGTCGCGTAGTCCGAGCCCACCCAGGTTTCGTCGATCCGCAGCCGCTTGTAGCGCGAGCTGTCGCTCGACGCCGCGTACGTGCTCGTCACCTGGAGCCGGACGTACCGGGCGTTCACCGCGGAGAGGTCGACGAACTGGACACCGCGGTGGCTCGGCAGCGTCCCGGACTTCACCGCGCTGCCCCAGTCCTTGCCGTCGCTCGAGACGAACACCTTGTACGCCTTGATCCGCGCCGACTGTTCGCTGTCCGACCGGGCGTAGCTGACCGAGTCCTCCCGCTGGTTGATCCCGAGGTACTGCACCTTCTTCGCCGCCCCGAGGTCGTAGTCGAGGTTCACCGGGAGGGTCTTGTTGTTGTCGAAGTAGGTGAGGTAGCTGCCGTCGCTCGCCGACTGTCCACTGTGGCCGCTGGCCGACGCGCTCGCCTTGAGCGTCACGGTCTTCGGGTCGTACGTGCCGGTGCGGCCCGCCGTTTCCACCTTGAACACCGTGTCGTAGGTGTCCCAGCCGGACAGCCCGGTCAGCGTGAGGCTGCCGCCGCCCTGGCTGAACGAGATCGCCGCGCCGGTGCGCAGGTTCGTGACACCGCGGACGCGGTAGCCGTTGTCGCGGATCTTCAGCGTGCTGCCCGACGGCTTGGTCAGGACGTGCACGTACTGCGTGTCGCCCTTGATGGTGATGACGCCGTGGGCACCGTCGTTCCAGAAGCCCGGCTGCATGCCGCCGTACATGTACCCGGCGCCCTCGGTGCCGCCGAGGGATTCCCAGATCGCGTCCAGGTACGTCTTCGCGAAGTTGTTGAACGCCTCCTGGTTCGAGGGGAACTTCCCGTTCACCATCGCCGTCTCGGCCATCAGCGACTTGATCGACGAGCCCGAGTTCGTGATGTACCGGCCGACGTTGAGCATCTTGCTGACGGCCGAGTTGGACCCGCCGTACCACCACGAACCGGAGTCGGGGAGCTTGAAGCACGCCTCGGTGAGCCGCGGCATCGCCGTGTACGTCGCCTGCGGGTAGTCGTACGACGGCGTCATCCCGGTCTTCTGCTCGTTGCTGATCGTGTCCATGATCGGCGTGTCTTCGTTGTTGTTGCTCAGCAGGTAGTCCGGGCGCTGCTGGTAGATCTGCTGGTAGAGGTCGTGCGACTCCCAGTAGGCGTTGTCGTTGTCGATCCAGAAGCCGCCGAGGTCGGGGTAGTTCTTCATGACCTCGAAGAAGTTGTCGTAGCTGAACTGACCGAAGCCGCTCTGGCTGTCGAGATCGACGTCCTTGCCCTTGTACTTCGAGTAGCCGGCGGAGTCGAGCCACTCGTGGCCGCCCTCGTCGTGCCACTGGGCGTCGTTGGTCATGTAGAGGATGACCTTGAGCCCGCGGGCTTTCGCGGCGGCGATCAGCTCACCGAGGAAGTCCCGCTTGGTGCTGCAGCTGCCGGGGATCTTCGACGGCCAGGCCCGCGAGTAGCCGAGGCGGCTGTGGAAGGAGGCGAGCACGAGGTAGGACGCGTGCAGCTTCTCGGCTTCGGTGACCCAGTAGGCGGGACTCCACCCGCCGTCGGTGATCGCCTTTTCCCAGGCGCTGCAACTGGTGTAGCCGGGTGCCGTGCGCATGCCCCAGTGCAGGAACAGCCCGGCCTGGCTGTCGCGCAGCCACTGCTGCGACGGCTTCTGCAGGTCGGCCGAAGCCGGTGCGGTGATGAGCCCGGACACCGCCAGCGTCGCCGCGCACGCGACGAGCGCCCGGCGGAGGAACCTGTATGCCATGAACGACCTCCAGTGGTCTGGTCCACTCGGTGGTGTACTCCTGACTGCGAGCCACGGTCAAGGCTGAGATCCGACCTTTTCGCGAAGTCTCGCTGGCCGGTACATCTCCACTACGGCCGTTCGGGTTAAATATCTGATATATGACGTGAGAGATCCGATCTCTCTTGACTCCGCGTCCGGGAGGCGAGTAGATGTTCTCCCCGAGAGCGCTTTCGCTCTCCGGACCACCGCTCCGGCGACACGGGCAGCACGCCTCGCCCCCCAGAGCTGGTCGGGATGCCGACGGACGGCGGATCGGCATCCCGGCCACCCTTCCACCGCGTCGCGGGGCCGGGTGGGGCTTGTTCGGCCGTCGGCCGCCGCGGGACTTCGCGGCCCGGCTGCGGTGAGTGGGCGGGGCGGCCTGACCGGAACCAGCCTCAGTGCACGAAAGGGACGACGATGTCCGAACATCCCCTTCGCCCGACCCGGCGCGCGGTCCTGGCCGGCACGCTCGGCGCCCTGGGCGCGCTCGCCGCGGCGGGTCCCCTCGCCCGGGCGGCGGACCAGCTGCCCCCGATCGGCGGCGCGGCACCTCCGCCGGACTGGTCCCGCGCGGTGATCGACTCGACGATGAAGCGCTACACGCCGGACAAGATCGGCGGCTGGGGCTACACGCTGGGCCTGTACCTCTACGGCCAGTACCTCTTCTACAAGCGCACCGGCGAGAAGAAGTACCTCGACTACATCATCGCGTGGTACGACCGGTTCATCACCGACAGCGGCATCTCCAACAGCTTCAACAACCTCGACTCGATGCGCTCGTGCCAGATGCTGCCGCTGCTGTACGCGGAGACGGGCCGCAAGAAGTACAAGACGGCGGCCGACCAGCTGCGCAAGCGGTTCCCGTCCTACCCCCGGACGTCCGACGGCGGCATGTTCCACGCGACCAGCAAGGTCGGCCAGCTGTGGGGCGACGGCGTCTACATGGCCCAGCCGTTCCTCGCCCTCTACGGCGCGGCCTTCGGCGACGCGGACTACTGCTTCGAGGAAGCGGCGAAGAACATCGTCGTGTACTTCAGCCACCTGCGGGAACCGGCGAAGGGCCTGCTGTACCACGCCTACGACGAGGACGGCTCCGAGTCGTGGGCGTCCGGGGCCGGGCACCACTCGAAGTACCACTGGGCCCGCGCGATCGGCTGGTTCGGCATGGCCACCATCGACATCCTCGAGGTGCTCCCGGCCGACCACCCGCGGCGGGCGGCGCTCATCGAGGTCGTGCAGTTCCTGGCGTCGGGCTACCAGCGGCACCAGGACCC
>NZ_MUMI01000561.1 GCF_002155975.1 Amycolatopsis kentuckyensis | reverse complement strand
CGGGGTGGTGGGCGTGGTGGTCGTGCCCGGGCCGTCGCTCAGCGTGGGTGTCGTCCAGTCGCGCCACTCCGCCAGCTTGCCCGCCTTCTTCGCCGAAATCCGGAACGTCCCCGCCGCACCACCTGTCTTCAGCAGGAACTTCTGGATGTTCTGCTGCAACGGCGTCCGCCACTCGGGCCGGGACGCGCAGTGGGTGCCGTCCTGGACGTCCGACCAGTACGTGATGTTGGCGCCCGCGCCGAGCGCCTGGTACACCTCCGCGCCCGCCAGTGCCGCGACGCTGCCCGAACGTGCGCCCAGCCAGTCGATGTGCGGGTTCTCCATGATGAACAGCCCGCGCGGCGCGACCATGCCGACCAGTTCGTGCGTGTCCACCGGCAGCCCGGCGGGGTTGCCGGTGTACGCGCTGAACGCGTCGCCGAACCACGGCTGTTCCCCGTAGGCGTTGCTCAGCCCCTGCGACCCGCTTTCGCCGGGGATCGCGCGCAGCGCCGGGACGCCGGCGGTGCCCGACTCGATCGGCATCGTCAGCGCGATGCGCTGGTCCAGCACACCGATCGCGAAGGCGCTCTTGCCGTACCGCGAACAGCCCGTGACGCCCAGCGCGTCCGGCTTCAGCACCTGCCCGCCCGACTGCTCGAGGACGTCGATGATCCGGCTCACCCCCCACGCCCACGCCGCCAGCAGCCCGGTACTGCTCGAGGAACCGTAAATGCTGTAGAACGCCCCTTGTTTGTTGTTCCGCGGCGTCCCTTCCTTGCCGACGGCCAAGGGGTCGTAACTGATCACGGCGGCGCCGGAGGCCCGGATCGTCGCGGTGTCCGCGCCGAATCCGCCGACCACGAAGACGGCCGGGAACGGCCCCGTTCCGCTCGGCAGCTGGACACCCGCGGAAAAACTGGCGGAGCGGCCGTTTTCGGTGACGTTCACGGTGATGTTCGTGGCCGTGACGCTCCCCGTGACGCTGGCCGGCTTCGTCGGTTTCTGGCCGTAGATCGTCCGTTCCGCGAGTTTCTTGATCTCTTCGCGACGGCACCGCCAGTCGGACTTCGACGTGATGCGGGTGCCGTCGATCTTCTTGAAGGGATCAGGAAGTTTGGCCGTCGACGGGAACGTGGAGGGCAGCGAAACCGGGCAGTCGGCGCCGTCGTCTTCGACCGC
Source organism: Amycolatopsis kentuckyensis (assembly GCF_002155975.1). Lineage (GTDB taxonomy): Bacteria > Actinomycetota > Actinomycetes > Mycobacteriales > Pseudonocardiaceae > Amycolatopsis > Amycolatopsis kentuckyensis. Next base: position 272 of record NZ_MUMI01000561.1, on the reverse strand, counting down.
GGCGGCGGCGCCCGAGGCCAGCGTGACCATTCCCGTTGCGGCGAGCAGAGTAGCCACCAGCAGGACGAGGGCAGGGCGGAGCCGCGAACCGGACACGGGGTTCTCCCTTCCGATGTAACGAATATGAAAACGGTAGGACCGTTCCATTTCCGTCGTCAAGAAGGGAGTGTGGTGCGAAACTTTCGAAACCGGGGCAATTTCGAAAGTTTCGGATTTCAGCGGCCGATTTGGACGTCGTCAAGGATGCCGAGCGCGTCGGGGACGAGGACGGC
>NZ_MUMI01000560.1 GCF_002155975.1 Amycolatopsis kentuckyensis | reverse complement strand
TGCACGAGGAACGCGCCGACCTGCTGCTCGGCTACGACGCCAACGGCGGCTACGGACACCGAGACCACGTCAAGGTCCACCAGGTCGCCCGCCGGGCGGCCCGGCTGACCGGAACGCGGCTGCTGGAAGCCACCCTGCCCCGCGACTTCGCGCAGCGGTTCGTGCGGGTGGTCCGGGCGCTGAGGATTCCGTTCGCCTACGACGTCGAAGCGCTCGGCTACAGCCCGGCCGCGGCCATCACCCACCGGTTCGACGTGCGGCGCTTCGCCGCGCGCAAACAGGCGGCCCTGGCCGCGCACGTGTCGGACGTGCGCGGCAGCGGACGGCTGTCCGGGGTGCTGCGGGTGCTCGTGTGGCTGCCGGCGCCGGTGTTCGGGCTCGTGGCCGGCCGCGAGTGGTACGCCGAGGTCACGCCGGAACGATCGGCACACCCTGGTCTGCAAGTTTCTGCACGTTCTGGTCTTCGGCGTCGGTGACGATCCCGGCGACGTCGGCGAAGGGCAGCACGGTGAACCGCGACGCCGCGCCGAGCTTCTCGGCGCTGGCCAGGACGTAGGTGTCGGCCGCGCGCCGGGCCAGGGTGCGCTTCATCGCCGCTTCGTCGGCGTCGCCGGTGGTCAGGCCGGCTTCGGGGTGGACGCCGGTGACGCCGAGCAGGAAGACGTCGGCGCTGATCGATTGGGCGGCCTCGGCGGCGGCGGCACCGCAGGTGACCGCGGAGTGCCGGAACAGCCGCCCGCCCAGCAGGAACACCTCGATGCCGCGGTGGCCGAGCAGGGCGACCGCGACGGTCGGGCTGTGGGTGACGACGGTGGCCTCGAGGTCTTCGGGGAGGGCTTCCGCGACGGCCAGGGTGGTGGTGCCGCCGTCGAGGATGACGGTCGAACCGGGCCGGACCAGCGCGGCAGCGGCGTTGGCGACCCGCGCCTTGCCGTCTCGGGCGATGTCCCTGCGGCTCGCGTAGTCGGCGACGGCGGGGGAGACGGGCAGCGCGCCGCCGTAGACGCGCTGGCAGAGCCCGGCGGTGGCGAGATCGCGCAGGTCCCGCCGGATGCTGTCCTCGGAGACCCCCAGTTCGGCGGCGACGTCCTTGGCCAGCACCTTGCCGTCGGCGGCGAGCCGGGCGAGCAGCAGTTCACGACGTTCCCCGACCAGCATGCACGATCCTCCTTGTTCCTTCCGAATCGTGCACATTATGGTCGGGGCATGACCTCTTCGACAAGCCTGACCCGTAACCCCCGCGTCCGGGTCACGAACGTGGAGCTGCTGTCGTCGGCCTGGTACGTGCTGCGCCGCACGACGTTCGACTACCAGCACGGCGACGGCCGCTGGACGACCGAGCAGCGCGAGACGTACGACCGCGGCAACGGGGCGACGGTGCTGCTCTACGACCGCGAGGGCGGCACGGTCCTGCTGACCCGCCAGTTCCGCTACCCGGTGTACGTCAACGACCACCCGGACGGCATGTTCGTGGAGACGGCGGCCGGCCTGCTGGACGCGGACGACCCGGAGACGGCGATCCGCCGGGAGGCCCAGGAGGAGACGGGCGTGCGGATCGGCTCGCTGGAGCACGTGTTCGACGTCTACACCAGCCCGGGCTCGGTGACCGAGCGCCTGCACTGCTACGCGGCGCCGTACGACCCGGCCGACCGCGGCGCCGGCGGGGGAATCGCAGAGGAGGGGGAGGACATCGAGGTGCTCGAGGTGCCGTTCGCGAAGGCGCTGGAGATGATCGGGACGGGGGAGATCGCGGACGCGAAGACGATCATGCTGCTGCAGTGGGCCGCGCTGCAGGGCCCGTTCAGTGCGGCGGTGGGGTAGCGGTGGGTCCGCGCGGGGCGCTTGGTCGCCTGCGGCGATGGGGTTGCGGCCAGGCCTGCTCAGGCCGGGCTGCCCCAGGCGGGAGCCGCAGCCGACCCACACCCGTCGAGGCGGCCCACCGAGGCCCCGCCGCGAGCCCGCCACCTTTCCCGGGCATACGAAAGGCCCCCGCGGGGGGA
>NZ_MUMI01000056.1 GCF_002155975.1 Amycolatopsis kentuckyensis | reverse complement strand
GTACCCGGCGGCGCGGCGGTACTCGGGACCGGTCCGCCGGTGCTCCAGCGCGGCCACGCAGTCCGCGAACGTCGTGGCCGGCGGGGGAAGCTCGGCGTCGGGGTCCTCGTAGAAGGCCCGCAGCTCGCGGTCGACGACCAGGTAGCTGGCGGAGTCGCAGACGAGGACGTCGACCGAGAGCAGCACGCGGTGTTCGCCGTTCGGGAGCCGGGCGACGTGGGCCTCGATCAGCGGCCACCGGTCCGGGGCGGCGACCCGCCGGGAGAGGCGTTCGCGGAGTTCGCCGAGGCCCTGCTCGGTGACGTCGTGGACGGGGATCCGGTAGGTGGGGACCTCGGGCAGGACGAGGTTTTCGCCATCGGGGGTGACGACCGAGCGGAGCATTTCGTGGCGCGCGATGACGCGGTTCCAGGCGCGCTCGTAGCGGTCGAGGTCGAGGCCGGCGGCCTGGTGTTCGAGGTAGAAGTGGCAGGCGACCTCGCCGAGGCCGTAGCCCGCGGTGCGGCCGACCCGGTAGGCGTGCTGGACGCGGGTGAGCGGGAAGGGGGCGCCGGGGACGCGCGTTTCGGCACCGCGGCCGCCCTCTCCGGCAGCCCGCAGCCGCCCCGGGACGCGCACCTCGGCAGCGCCGCGGCCACCACCGGCCCCCTCGGCCGCCGGGGCCACCAGCTCCGCCAGTCCCGCCACCGTCGGCCGGGCGAGCAGGTCGCGTAGCCGCAGCGTGATGCCGTGCTCGTCGCGCAGCCGGGCCAGCACCCGCGTTGCGAGCAGCGAATGCCCGCCCAGGGCGAAGAAGTCGTCTTCGCGGCTCGTCACCTCGCGCCCGAGCGTCTCGCTCCACAAGTCCGCCACCAGCCGCTCGGCCGCGTTCTCCGGCGACGGGCCGCCCGCTGCCGCCCGGATCGTCCGGGTCGGCAGGGCCCGCGACCGGCTGCCGAGTTCCGCGGGCGATACCGCGACCTGGGCCGGAGGGGCGTCCGCCGCCGCCAGCCGCAGCAGGGCCGCGAGCGCGTCGGGCGCGTCGAGGGCGTGGCGCATGGTCAGCTCGGCCGCCGATTCGCGCTCGGCCGCCGTGCCGAAGCGCCAGCGGTCCCAGTCCACCGCGAGCCAGGTCGCCTGCGCGTCCCGCATCGCGTGGGCGAAACCGTCCACGAACCGGCTCGCCGCCACATACGCCCCCAGCCCGAACCCCCCGATCGTGCCCGCGGCCGACGACATCAGCAGCACCGTCCGCACCGGCAGTCCCTCGACGGCCGTCCGCAGCGCCACCACCCCGGCCACCTTGGGCGCCAGCGACCGCAGCACCGTCTCGGAGTCCACTTCGGACAGCGTGGCCAGCTCGACGACGACCGGCGCGTGCACGACCAGGTCGATCCGGCCGTGCTCCTCGACCACCCGGCCGAGCAGCGCCGCCAGCGCGGCCGCGTCGGTGACGTCCAAGGCTTCGACCTGCACGCCGGGCACCGGGCGCGGGTTGCGCGACGCGAGCACGACGTGCGCGGGCCCGTCGGACAGCAGCCGCGCGGCGAGGGCACGGCCGACGTTGCCGAGCCCACCCGTCACGACGACGACCGGTTCGGCGGGCAGCGACCCCAGCGGCCCGGGCCGCCACGACTCCCACTGCCGCAGCCACCGCCTCCCACCGCGCAACGCCAGCTCCTGGGCGTTCTCGCCGGTCAGGAGGTCGGCGACCTCGGCGAGGACGGCCCGTGCGCCGGGCTCCCCGGTGACGTCCAGGGTGCGCCAGCGGACGTCCGCTTCCTGCCCGAGCACCCGCGGCAGGCCGCGGACCCCGGCCGCGACCGGGTCGACGTCCTCGGTCCCGACGACCGCCTCGCCGTGCACGGTCAGCTGCAGCACCGGCAGATCGCCGAGGTCCCGGTAGGCCAGCACGACGTCGGCCAGCCGCCGCATCTCGTCGCCGGAGCCGCCCGGCGGGCACACGACCACGGCGACCGGGTCGCCGTCACCCGAAGCGAGCCGCAGGGCGTCCGCCCACGGGCCCTCCCCCACGACCCGCACAGCCGGCGTCGCGGCGGGCAGCGGCGGAAGCTGCCGCCACACCGGCAGTTGCAGGGGCTCGCCCGGGCTCGCGTCGTCGATGACGCGCGGCGCCGGCTCGACCCAGTACCGCTCGCGCTGGAACGCATAGCCGGGCAACGGAACCCGTCGTCGTCCCGGCTGGTGCGGAGCTTCGGGCGAGACGTCGGCGCCGAGGGACCACAGGCGGCCGAGCGTGTCGAGCGCCGCAGCCCGGGCGTCGCCGCCCTCGTCGGGGCGCGGGAACGTCGTGACCGACGGCCCGCGGCGCGCGGCCAGGGAGGCGAGCATCCCGCCCGGCCCGATCTGGACGAGGACGGCGCCGCCGTCCAGCGCGGTGTCCAGGGCCTCGGCGAAACGCACGGTGCCGCGCAGGTGCCGGACCCAGTGCTCCGGGTCGGCCGGGTCGCTCCCGATCAGCGTCGTGACCAGCGGAATCTCCGCCGGTCGCGGGGAAAGCCGGGCCGCCACCGCGCGCAACGCGGGCATCGCGGGCTCGACGAGCCGGGAGTGCGCGGCGACGTCCACCCCGACCCACCGCGCGCGGACGCCGTCGGCCACGAGTTCGTCGCGCAGCCGCTCGACGTCGGCGCGGGCGCCGGACACCGCGCAGGCGTCCTCGGCGTTGACCGCGGCGAGGTCCAGCCCCGGGTGCCGGGCGAGGAGACGGCCCACCTCGGCCTCGCCCAGCGGAACCGCCAGCATGGCGCCGCCGGCGAGCCCGCTCATCAGCCGCGAGCGTTCGGCGACCAGCCGGGCGGCGTCCGCAGGGGACAGCACGCCCGCGACGACCGCCGCAGCGTACTCGCCGACGCTGTGGCCGAGCACGGCGTCCGGCCGCACGCCCCAGCTCTCCAGGAGCCGGGCCGTCGCGACGGACGCGGTGAACAGCGCGGGCAGCCCGAGGCCCGGGTCACGCGCCGCCCCGTGCGCCGGGTCGAGCAGCACGGCCCGGACCTCGGCCGGGAAGAACGCGGCCAGCTCGTCGACGGCGTCGGCGAACACCGGTTCGTCGCGGTGGAGACCGGCGGCCATCCCCGCGTACTGCGCGCCGCCGCCGGGGAAGCCGAACACGATGCGGGGCGCGCGGGTGGCGACCGAGGCGACCGGTGCCGCGAGCACAGCCGCCGCGGCGTCCTCGCCCGGCGCGACGGCGACGGCGGCCCGGACCGGGAACTCCTTGCGCCCCACGGCGAGCGTGTGCGCGGCGTCGGCGAGGTCGCCCGGAAGTTCCTCGGCCAGCCGGCGGGCCGTCGCACGGCAGGCCTCGGCGGTCGCGGCCGACACGACGATCAGCTGCGCCCGGTCGTCCGTGGTGGACGACGCCGGTACCGGGGCCTGTTCCAGCACGACGTGGCAGTTCGTCCCGCCGATGCCGAACGAGCTGACCCCGGCGCGGCGCGGGCCGTCCGCGGTCCACGGCTCGGTCTCGGCGACGATCCGGAACGGCGAGCCGGCCAGGCCCAGCTCCGGGTTCACCGGGCCGCTGTGCAGCGACGCCGGGATCGTGCGGTGCGCCAGGGCGAGCACAGTCTTGAGGAACCCGGCGATGCCGGCCGCGGAATCGGCGTGCCCGATGTTGCCCTTGACCGAGCCGAGCCCGCACCACGGCGCGCCGGCCGGGCCGAACACCCGGCGCAGCGCCTGGACCTCGATCGGGTCGCCGAGCACGGTGCCCGTGCCGTGTCCCTCCACATAGGACACGTCGGCGGGGTCGACGCCCGCCACCGCCAGGGCTTCGGCGATCGTGCGGGCCTGGCCGTCGGCCGAGGGCGCGGTGAACCCGGCCCGGCGGGCCCCGTCGTTGGCCACCGCCGAGCCCAGCAGGACGGCGTGGACGTGGTCGCCGGTCGCCAGGGCGTCCGCGAGCCGCCGCAGCACGACCACGCCCGCGCCCTGGGTGAACACGGTGCCCCGGGCGGCCGCGGAGTAGGGCCGCGTCACGCCGTCGGCCGAGAACGGCCCGTCCGGCACGTGCAGGTAGCCGCGGCCCTGGGGCACCCGCAGCGAAACGCCGCCGGCCAGCGCGGTGTCGCACTCCCCCGCCAGCAGCGACTGCGCGGCGACGTGCACCGCGACCAGCGAGGTCGCGCAGGTGGCGCCGACCGCGATCGCCGGGCCGGTGAAGCCGAACCGGTGCGCGGTGCGCAGCGGCAGGTAGTCGGCGACGTTGCCGGTGTGCAGCTGGAGGCTGCCCGCCGGGTCGGCGCCGCCGAGCGGGTCGAACCGGTGCGCGAGGTTCGTCGCCAGGTACGCCGAGAGCGCGGCCCCGGCGAAGGTGCCGACCACGCCCGCGTCGCGCCCGCCGGCGTGCCCCGCGTGCTCCAGCGCGTGCCACGCCGTTTCGAGGAAGACGCGCTGCTGCGGGTCGAGCAGCTCCGCCTCGGCACCGGACAGGCCGAACGGCGCGGGGTCGAACCGGTCCTGGTCGTCGATCAGGCCGCCGACCGGGACGTAGGACGGGTTGCGCCGCAACGATTCCGGGACTCCGCGCGCCGCGAGGTCCGCGTCGCCGAACCGGGTCAGTGCTGCGCGGCCCTCGGCGAGCAGGCGCCAGAAGCCGTCCGCGTCGGGCGCACCGGGGTACCGGCAGGCGAAACCGACGACGGCGAGGGGTTCACTCATCAACCATTCCTTGGGGCAGTGGGAGAGGACGTCAGACGCGGCCGACGAACAGGTACTGGCCGATCCGGCCGAGCGGATGGCCGGGCGGCGGGAGGCAGGCGGTGGTGGCGAAGCCGGCCGCACGCAGGGCAGCCAGCCATTCCTCGCGGCTCGGGAAGATCCGGTCGGTGCCCCGGCGGAAGTCGGCGAAGTCCGCGTCCGGGTCGGTGGCCGGGGGTGACATGAGGAACTGCATCGAAGTCAGGAGCTGGTGGTGCTCGACGGTGGTGTCGACGAAGACCAGCGCGCCCCCGGGCGCGATCAGCTTCCGCAGTCCGGCGAGGACTTCGCCCACGTGCCGCGCGTTGTGGAGCACGTTCGCCGCGAGCACCACGTCGAACGACTCCGGCGGGTGGCCCTGGGCGGCGAAATCGCCGTTGACGTCGAAGAGGCCGTAGCGGATCCAGTCGTGGGCGGCGAAGCGTTCCTTCGCCGAGGACAGGAAGAACCGCGAGACGTCGGTGAAGTGGTAGTCCGGCCGGTGCCCGGCGAGCGCGGGCAGCACCACCGCGCTCGTGCCCCCGACGCCCGCGCCGATCTCCAGCACCCGCACCCCCGGGCGCGCCAGCTCCGCGACCACCGCGGCGGCCGCGGCGTTGGCGTACCGGCTGGCCACGTTGCGCTGGTAGACGTCGTCGGCGACGTCGAGGTCGCCGTCGGCGAACAGCAGCGCCTGCAGGGAGACTTCGTCGCGCAGCAGCTCCGGCAGGTGCGAGACGGAGAGCTGGAAGAACCGGGCGAGGCCGGACCCGTGCTCCAGGCCCCGCGCGGCGGCGTCGAGCTCGGCGCGCGCGGCCTCGACCTCGGCGGCCCCGGCCGGCCGGGACAACCGGTACCGGCCGTTCTCGGCCACCGCGAACTCCTCCGCGATCAGCGCCCGCAGCCAGCGCCGGACGATCCGGCGGTGCCGCGGGGCGACCCTCGTGGCCGCGTAGATCTCGTCGAGGCGGTGGACGCCGGTGAGGCCGTGGCGCCCCAGCGTGAACAGGATCGCCTGCAACGCCACCGCGTCGAGCCGGTCCACCAGGGCCGCCAGGCCGGCCAGATCGGCACCGCCGACGGCGTGCTCGCCCGCCGCGTGCCCACTTCCCGAGATCACCTGGCGAGCTTAGATGATAATGATTTTCATTTCAATGTGCGGACTGCGGAAGACGTCCGTCGTTTCGCCGGGAAACCGGCAGCCGGACGCGGATCCAGGTGCCGCGCTCGGCCGGCCGGACCTCGACGGTGCCGGCGCAGGCCGTGACGACCGAATGCACGATGCTGAGCCCCAGCCCGGCACTGCGCCGGTCCTCGACCTGCTTCCGCGCCTCGTCACAGCGGAAGAACCGCTCGAAGACCCGCTCGCGGTCCGCCTCGCCGATGCCCGGCCCCTCGTCGACGACGTCGAGCACCGCATCCGCGCCTTCGGTCCGCAGCACCACCTCCGCGCGGGTCCCGGCCGGCGTGTGCATGCCGACGTTGGCCAGCAGGCACGACACCGCCTGCCGCAGCCACGGCTCGTCGCCGGACACCACCGGCGGCTCGCCTTCGCAGCGGTAGCCCGCCGGGTGCTCCGGGTGGGCCGCCCGGTTCGCTTCGACCACCTCGCGGCACAGCGCGTCGAGGTCGATCGGCCCGGACCGCTCCGAAGGGCCTTCGTCGATCCGCGCGAGCAGCAGCAGGTGGTCGGCCAGCGCGGTCAGCCGCCGGGCTTCGCGTTCGACCTCCACCATCGCCTGTTCGCGGGTTTCGTGGTCGGCGAGGACGCCGAGCCGCAACAGCTGGGCGTACCCGATGATCACCGTCAGCGGGGTCCGCAGCTCGTGGCCGGCGTCGGAGACGAACCGCCGCAGCCGATCGTCCGTTTCGGACAGCCGGGCGAAGGAGACTTCCAGCCGGGCGAGCATCCGGTTCATCGCGGTCCCCAGCTGGCACACCTCGGCCGGCACCCCGGTCAGGTCGACCCGGCCGCCCGGTGCGCCCGCGGTGATCCGGGCCGCGGTCGCGGCGAACGACTCCAGCGGGCGCAGCGTCCGCCGGAACAGCGAGGCCGCGACCACCATCGCGAGCGCGCAGACCACCACGTCCAGGACGGCCATCGCCCCCGCCATCCGCGCCGCGACGGCGAGCTGTTCGCCCAGCGCGCGGGCCGTGATCACGAACCGGCCGCCGTCCACCCGGTCGACGACGCCGTAGAACAACCCGAAGAACCGGTACCGCCCGTCGGCCGCGGCCGCCCGCAGCTCGGCGGCGCCGGGCACCTCGAACCCGCCGGAGCGGACCCCGGCCCGTTCGGCCACCGCGCCATCGGGGCGCAGCACCAGCACCACCCCGTCCTCGTCGGAGTTCCCCGGGGAGGTGACCGGCTCGGCGCCGGCGTAGGCGATCCGCGCGACCTGGTACATGCGGTTCGCGTCGATCAGCCGGCGGTTGCGGATCTGCTGGTACACCGCGAACCCGCCGACGGCGAGGACGTTCATCGCGAGCACCGTGACGAGCGCGACCAGCCCGCCGGTGAGCACCAGGCGGTGGCGCAGCGACCGCGGGCGGGAGCGGGCCCGGGTCATGCCGGACCGGTCACCGCGTGCCCGCCACGGCCGCGAACTGCGCCCGGACCGCCGTCGCCCGCGCGGCCGCCATCGCGACGGCCAGCACCTGCAGGCCCGCCGGCTTCACCGGGTCGTGCCCGGTCAGCTGCGCGATCCGCTTCAGCCGGTAGTCGAGGGTGCTGCGGTGCACGGTCAGCTCCGTGGCGGCCCGCGTGCGGTTGCCGTCGGCCCGGACGAACGCCCGCAGCGTCTCGGCGAGCCAGGGACCGCCGAACACCGGCTCGATCAGCCGCCGCAGTTCCGCCTCGATCGAGGGACGCCGGAGGACCGCGAACTCGACCGGGAAGTCCTCCAGCCGGTGCACGCCGGCGGGCGCGCCCGAGCCCGCCGCCAGCGCCACGACGTCGCCGGCGGTCGCCGCGGCGGCCGGGACGTCGGCCGTCCGCGCCCAGTGCGGCACGACCCAGGCCGCCGGGACCGCGGCCCGCAGTTTCACCGCCAGCTCCGGGCCGCGCCCGGGCCCGGCCTCCGGCACGAGCACGTAGCCCGCGCTCCCCCGCGCCACCGCCACCCCGCCCAGGGCGGGCAGCCGGTCGAGCGCGCGGTCGCCGCACCACACGGCGAGCACCTGGTAGGAGGCCGCCGCTCCGGGCGCACGCCGGCCGGCCAGCAGCGCCGCCGCGAGGTGCCGGCCGTCGAGCGGCACGGCCGTCCGCGACCGGGCGTGCCGGTGGAACCCGCCGGCCAGGCTGCGCGTCACCGCGTGGCCGACGCGGACGACGTCCTTCAGCACGCCCGTGGCGCCCGGCCGCGCGCCCGCCGCGCGTTCGACGGCCCAGGCCGTGAGCCTGCCGATAAGGACCAGCAGCGGGTCCAGTGACACACCCGTGGCGGCCAGCGCGCTGCCGACGCGGGCGGTCTCCTCGGCTTCGCGCGCCGACGTCCACGCCCGGTGGTCCCCGGAGGTGAGCGCGGCCACCGTGACGCCGAGAAGCCGCCGCACGACGGCTCGCGCCTCCCGGGGCTGCCCCTCGATCGCCGCGGCGACCTCCGCCCGCAGGTCGGCCGGGAGCCCGGCCACCGCCGGGAAGGCCGTCCGCGCCCAGGAAGTCCCTTCGCACCCGAAGGCCGCCTCGGCGCGGATCGAGGGGATGGTCATCGCTGCTGCCTTTCTCCGCGGACCCGCTGCCCGAAATCCTCACCACGTTATCGGTCCGACACCCGCTGTTCATTGCGCGGACACCGGAACATTCTTCGACGAAATCGAGGACCGGAATTCGCCGGAAAGCCGTGCCCACCTCGCGGATCTCCGGCCTCGATGTCCGGATCATCCCGGCACGACCGGTTCACCAGCGTAAGCTTGAGCCACGACCGGACCGGACAACGGGTGGACAACTGTCGCCCGAATCCTGGACCGGGCCAACGCGAGGATGATTCAATCGAGACACGCGTCCGCGGGTGACTTCGGGCACACTTCCTGCCCGAAAGCACCCGCGCCTTTTCCCGCAATGCCGGTTCTTGCGCGAATCGCTGAAACCTTTCCCGATGGCTCTGATTACCCGCGCCGGTCGCCCTCGCTAGATTCGGCACACCAATCCGCGAATTCACGGGGGTCATGCCATGACCACAACGCTGCGTTCCGAGCCGGGCCTCGTCGCCGCGAACGAGCTCGCCGCGCGTCTCTGGGCGGACATCGCACCGATCCTGCGCGACGTGCCGGAACCGCTCGACACGGCCCTGCACTCGCTGCTGCGGGGCGTCATCCCCCTCGTGGTGGCGGCCGCCCGCGGCGAGGATCCCTGGTCCGACGAGACGGCCACCCGGGTCCGCGCGAACGTCGCGGAGATCGCCGGGGTCACCGAAGACGTCACCCCGATCGTGGGCGTGGTCAGCGAGCTGACGACCCGGGCGCTGCAGGTGGTGATGGCCGGGGGCAGCGGGCACCCGGCCGTCTCGCCGCGGGCGGTGTCGGCGGTCGGCAGCAGGCTCGTCGCCGAGCTCCTCGCCGGCGCGCACCACACCACCACCCGGAAGCACCGCGGCCCGCTCGCCAAGGGCCGCTCCCAGCGCGCCCAGGAGCTGCTCCGGGGCGTCCGCGCCGACGCGGGCGACGACTACGACCTCGCCCCCGCCTACGCGGTGGTGGCGGTGCACTGCGCCGAGCCGCTCACCACGGCCACCCTGGTCGGCACGTTCGAACAGGTGGCGGGCGACGGCGCGCTGACCGCGCTCGGCCCGGCGGGCGGCTTCGCGCTGCTGCCGGCCGGGGACGAGGCCCGCGCCGCCCAGCTGGCCCGGCAGGCACACGCCGCGCTGCCCGGCCGGGCGGTGTGGATGTCCGCGTCGTGGCGCCCGCGCAGCGAAATCGCCTGGGGCCGGCAGGAGGCGGGCAAGGTGCTGTCCCTGGCGCTGGCCGCCGACCACCGGCCCGGCGTCTACCTGCTCGACGACCTGCTCGTCGAGTTCGCCGTCGCGCGCGAACCGACGGTGAGCGACAACCTCGTCCGGATCATCGAGCCGCTGCTGCAGCACCCCGCGCTGTTCGAGACGCTCAAGGTGCTCGTCGCGACCGACGGCAACCGCAGCCAGGCCGCGGAACGGCTGATCATCCACCGCAGCACGCTCGACTACCGCATCCAGCGCATCGAGCAGCTGACCGGCCTGCACCCCGGCAGCGTCCGCGGGATCAACGTGCTCAGCACGGCGCTGACCGCCCACGCCGTGGCGGAGCAGGCGAACCGGCCGCGCCGGGCCGTGCACCCGCTCGAGGGATAGCCCCGCACCGCACTTCCCCACCACTGTGGTCCGCGAGTTCCGCCACCGCGGCCAGCACCGAAGGAGGGCGCCCGTGCCGGGCCTGCCTGCTGAACCGGTGCCACCCGAACCGCAGCGCGGCCGCCTGCTGGTCGCCGACGACGAGGTGAGCATCGCCGCGATCCTGTTCACCACGTTCCAGTTCCTCGGCTACGACGTCGTCACGGCGAGCACCGGCCGCGAAGCACTGCGGGTGGCGGCCATCGCCGCGCCGGACCTCGTGCTGCTCGACGTGATGCTGCCCGACTTCGACGGGTTCGAGGTCTACCGGCGGCTGCGCGCGGCGGACGTCACGGCGCCGGTCCTGTTCCTCAGCGCGCGCCAGTCCACCGACGACAAGGTACGCGGGCTGACCCTGGGCGGCGACGACTACGTCGCCAAGCCGTTCGACATCAAGGAACTCGTCGCCCGGGTGGAGGTCCTGCTGCGCCGGCGCACGCAGCCCGCCGCGTCCGGCGCGCGGGTGCAGGTCGGCCGGCTCGAGCTCGACCGCGCGTCCCGCGAGGTGTGGAAGGACGGCGCCCCGGTCCGGCTCTCGGCCACGGAGTTCGACCTGCTGTGCCACCTGATGACCCACCCCGGCAAGGCGGTGTCGAAGGCGGAGATCCTGGCCGCGGTGTGGGGCCACGACTTCCACGGCGACTTCGGGGTGGTCGAAACCTACGTCTACTACCTGCGGCGGAAGCTGGGGTCCGACCTGATCCGCACGGTGCGCAACTTCGGCTACCTGATCGCGGCCTGAACACGCGCAACCGCCGGAACGAGGACGGGCCCGGCACTCGACCGGGCCCGTCCTCGGACGCGCTCAGAGCGCGCGCAGCGCCACCAGGGCGTCGCCCGACAGGTCCGCCGCGTCACCCGCGAGCCCCGGCACCTCGGCGCCGTCGAAGTGACCGCCCTGGTGGTGGGCCTTGTAGTAGTCGACCGCCTTTTCGACCGCCCAGTTGGCGACGAAGGCGGCACCGGCACCGTTGAAGGCGGCCCAGAAGCAGGACACCGGCGCGGCCTGGGTGACCATCTCCAGCGGCTGGAGGGAGGCGCCGGTGTTGGCGAAGGATTCGACCGAGTTCATTTCACTCTCCGTGTTTTCGGCAATGGATACGACCGGACCTGAGCCGGCTTCCCGGAACGGGAATCGATCAGAACCGCGCGACGAGCACGTCGAGCAGTTCGTCGCTCGAGACCTCGCCTGGCCGGCCGACGCCCTCGCACTCGGCCGCGAAGTGCCCGCCGCCGTGGTGCGCGACGTACCAGTCGACCGCCTTGTTCAGGGCGTAGTTGGTGGTGAGGCCGACGAAGGCGCCGGCGAAGGCCGGTGTGCAGAGGACCACCGGGCCGCCGAGGGACGCCAGCTCCAGTGGCTCGGGGGAACCACCGGAGTTGGCGAAGGACTCGATCTGGTTCATTCGATCCACCTTTGATCCGTGAAAAGGGTTCGTTCCGGGAAGTCGCCGAGACTGTCGCCAGCTCGACAGCAGGAAAGTACCTTCGCGCGACAGCGGACGGCATCCACCGGAATGCCTATTCCCGCAGAAGTCCGAACAACGGGCGGGCGGGTTTCGCGGAACGAGGAAGCGGCTGCCGTTTTCGGTGGTTCGCGGAAAGGTGTCCTCGGCCTGCGGAAGAACCTCACTCCAACGGGTGAACGTCTACACTGGACACACGAGTTCCGGGACGGAAAGGCCTGCCGTGACGATTCCCGAGCAGCCGCGGAGGTCACTGCGCACCAAACTCGTGGTGGCCGTGCTGACCGCGGTTTCCATCGGCCTGGTCGCGGCGCTGGCGGTCACCATCATCGGCGTCAATTCGTTCATGTACTCGCGGCTGACCAACCAGACCACGAATTACCTGCGGCTGCTGGCCGACGAACTGGCGGTCCACGCCGGCCCCGGCCGGAGGCCACCGCCCCTGGTCGCCCGCGGCGAGTGGGTGGCGCTGGTCGTCACCCCGTCCGGCGAGCTGAAGCACTACTGGGGGGTGCGGCCGGCGAAGGTGCCGACGCCGCCGCTGGAGCTGCTGCGGACCCTGGACGCGGACCAGTCGGTCGTCCGGCTGCCGGGGTCCTGCTTCCTCGGCGCGGCCACCACGCTGCCCGACGGCGACTACGTGGTGGCTGCGGTGTCCACTGAGGACTACGACCAGATCGCGCACCGGATCGTGGTCGCCGTGTCGGTGATCGTCGTGCTCGTGCTGGCCGTGCTCGCGCTCGTCCTGCTCCAGCTGTGCAAGCGGTGGCTGCGGCCGCTGGAATCGGTGGTCGGGACCGCCCGGTCCATCGCCGACGGCGACCTGTCCCAGCGCGTCGCGGTCGCCGGTTCCACGTACGAGGTGTACAGCCTCACGCAGTCGTTCAACACCATGGTGTCCCGGCTGCAGGATTCGTTCACCCGGCGGCAGCGGGCCGAAGACCGGTTGCGCCGGTTCGTCGCGTCGGCGGGGCACGAGCTGCGCACGCCGCTGTCGGCGATCTCCGGCTACGCGCAGCTGGCCCAGCTCGGCGCGCTCGACGAGCGGGACGAGTTCCAGGCCGCCATGCGCCGGGTGGGCGGCGAGACGAAACGGATGGCCGCGCTCATCGACGAGCTGCTGCTGCTCGCCGAGCTGGACCGCGGGCGGCCGTGCACCGCCGACCCGGTCGACCTCGGGCCGCTGTGCATCGACGCGGTGCACGACGCGCAGGCGGCGGCCCCGGAATGGCAGCTGCGCCACGACATCGACCCGCACCGGTCGTACCTGGTGACCGGCGACGCGTTCCGGCTGCGCCAGACGGTGACCAACCTGCTCGCCAACATCCGCGCCCACACGCCGGCGGGCACCAAGGCGGAGGTCTGGCTGTCCACGACCGGCACCGAACACCAGCTCGACATCCTCGACGACGGCCCGGGCATCGCCCCCGAGCTGCGCGAGCGGGTCTTCGAGCGGTTCTTCCAAGCGGATCCGGACCGTTCGAAGGGCAGCGGGCTGGGCCTGAGCATCGTGGCCGAGCTGATCGAGCGGCACGGGGGCACGATCGAGGTGATGCCGACCGACCGCGGCTGCTGGATCCGGGTCCGGTTGCCGGCGCTGAAGGTGCCGCCGGACGAAACCGCGGAAGCTCCGGACCCCGCGGACCGAAGCACGCCGGCCGCGGCCGGCGAGTCTCCGGCCGCATCGTCGTGAGTGTGAGGCGGGCCGGAACCCGTCTCACTCACGAGGCGCTGCGGAGCTGGGTCAGCAGTTCGGTGAGCTGCTCCCCCAGCCGCCGCGTGGCCGCGAAGTGCGCCGTCGCCAGCGGGTCCGGGAGCACGCGCCGGCCGGGAAGCCGGATTTCGGGCCGCTCGCACAGGCAGCCCAGCAGGCCGAGCCCGCGCCACGCCATGAGCGCCGCCCCCAGTGCCGGGGCTTCGCCGGCGCCGACCACCTCCAGGGGCACGTCGAGCGCGGCCGCCAGCAACGAGCTCCACAGCGGCGAACGCAGCGCCGGGCCGCTCGCGCGCACCAGCGTGATCGGCTCGGTCCCCAGCGCGTCGCGGACCGTCGCCAGCTCCCGCGCGACCCCTTCGGCCATCGCGCGGGTCATCGCCGCCCTGCCGTGTTCGACGCGCAGGCCGACCAGGGCCGCCTGGAAGTCCGGGTTGCCCCACGCCGTCGCGTCGGCCGCCGGCTGGGGGATGCCGATCAGCCCTTCCGCGCCGATCGGCACCAGCTCCGCCTCGGCCAGCAGGACCTCGATGTCGACGCCGCCGAACGACTCCGCCGCCCAGCGGGCGACCGCGTCGCCGTTGCTGAACGTCCCGCGCGAGATCCACAGCCCGTCGGCGAAGGCGTGGCACGACACCAGCTCCGAGCGCGGCGCCACCGGCCGGTCCTCGAGCACGCACAAGGCCGCCGCCGCACCCATCGAAAGCGCCGCGCACCCGGGGGACATCGCGCCGACCCCGATCTGCGCCGTGGCCGCCCCCGACGCCCCGATGACCACCGGGGTTCCGGCCGGCAGGCCGAGCAGCTCGCTCCCCGCTGCCGTCAACCGCAGCGCGGAAACGGGGTCGACCAGCTCCGGCAGCTGTCCGGCGTGCACGCCGGCGACGTCGAGGGCGGGCTTCGCCCAGTCCAAAGTGGCCGATTCCACCCACCCGGCGGCCGAGGACGTCGACACGTCGGTCACCAGCTTCCCGGTGAGCTGGAACAGCAGGAACCCCTTCAGCCCGGTCCAGCGGGCCGCGTGCCCGAAGAGGCCGGGGTCGTGTCCGGCGAGCCAGGCCAGCTTGGCCACCGGCGACGCCGGGGTCAGCGGCACCCCGGTCAGGCGGTGCAGGGCGGACCCCTGTTCGGCGACGATGCGGCGGGTGGTGCCGGCCGACCGCGCGTCGGTGGCGTTGAGCACCGGGGTGAGCGGAGCTCCCTCGGCGTCCAGGGCCAGCAGGGTCGGCATCCCGGACGTGAGCGAAAGCCCGCGCACGGCGTTGCCGAAGACCTCGCAGATCCCGGCCGCCTCGCGGACCGCCGACGCCAGCGTGTCGAGCACCAGCCACGGGTCCTGCACCGGGTCGACCGCGTGCGGGGTGGTCCGCGGCAGCGGCCACTCGACGACCTCCCGGGGGCTCAGGTCGTCCCCGGTGACGGCGACGGTGATCACCGCCGCGCCGACGTCGACCCCCAGCACCACGTCCTCGTGTCCCGCGCGCGTCATCGTGCCCCCGCCGCCGGTCAAGCGGCTTCGAGACAGCGCAGGTGCTCCTCGCCCAGCACGAGCTCGGCCGCGGCGAGGCAGTCGGTGAGCTGGGCTTCGGAGCTCACCCCGATCACGGGCCGGACCGGCGGTGTGGAAGCGAGCATCCAGGCCAGCACGACCTGGTTCTCCGACACCCCGAGGTCACCCGCCACCTTGCGCAGGGCGACGAGTCTCGCCTCGGCGCCCGGGTGGTGGTAGTGCGGCCAGAACTCGCGGTCGGGCCGCGTGTAGGCGCCCGACAGCAGCGGCGAGTAGCCCTGCACGGTCAGCCCGGGCGTTTCCCGGACGTAGGCGGCCATTTCCGGGGTCAGCACCTGCTGGACGGCGAAGGACGCGCCCGGCACCGGCTGCAGGTAACTGTGCCGCTGCTGGAGCCAGGTGACCCGGGTGCCCGCACGCCGCAGTGAATCGAGGTCCTGGTTGCTCAGCCCGATTTCGCGGACCTTCCCCGCGGCGACCAGGTCCTCGAACGCGCCGAGGGTCTCCTCCAGCGGGACGGCGGGGTCCATCAGGTGGGCGAAGCAGACGTCCACGTGGTCGGTGTCCAGCCGGCGCAGGCTGTCCTCGACCGCGGACCGGACGACGTGCGGTGCCAGCCCCTCCCAGTCCAGCAGGCTGCCGCCGGGCACCGGGCGGCCGCCGACCTTGGTGGCCAGGCGGATCCGGTCCCGGGCGCCCCGGGCCCGGTGCCAGGCGCCGATGGCGAGCTCGCTTTCGTCCCCGGTGCCGGTCCAGCTCGCGTAGCAGTTCGCCGTGTCGACGACCTCGCCGCCCCGCTCGGTGAAGACGTCCAGGACGCGGAACGCGTCGGCGCGGTCGAGCGTCGTGCCGAAGTTCATGGTTCCCAGGCAGATCACGGCACCGTTCCCTTCGAGCGTTCCGCACCTCGCCCGAGTCTGGCAGGGGAAATCCGGCCGCGGCATCCGCATCATGCGGAATTCGGTTCCGCGCGGGGTTGACGAGGGAAAACCCGAATCTGAGGAAACTTTGAGCTACGGCCCTGCCCTATCCGGTGAAGATGTCACCGGATCGGGTAAGTCGATGACCGGGTGAGAGGACAAGGGGTGAGGCCGATGAACACCAGCAAGACGATGTCCCCGCCGGCCGCGGGGGCCGACGTGCAGACACCGCGCAAGACCGTGGTGCGGCACGTGCTGCCGCTGTTTTCCGACGTGCTGTCGGACGGCTTCGTGCTCGACGTGCTGGCGGCGCGCGGTGTCGGCCACGCCTGGGCGGAGTCCGGGCGCGGCCTCGAGCGGTTGCTGGAAGCCGTGCAGAAGCTCACCGCCGACCTCGTGGACAAGGCGCTGAACCGGCCGGACCTGCGCGACGCCGGCACCCGGTGCCTCGCGGCCCAGCGGATCAGCGAGCTCGGCAACCGGATCCTGGTCGAGCTGACCCGGGGCTTCGCGGAAGCCGGCGGGCCGGCCCCGGACCACGAGGAGCCGACCCGGCGCAAGCGGGCCGAGCTGCTGCTGTCCGGCGCGGCCGTCCCGGCGCCGGAGGAGACGTACGC
This sequence comes from Amycolatopsis kentuckyensis, assembly GCF_002155975.1. Classification (GTDB taxonomy): domain Bacteria; phylum Actinomycetota; class Actinomycetes; order Mycobacteriales; family Pseudonocardiaceae; genus Amycolatopsis; species Amycolatopsis kentuckyensis. Next base: position 24,515 of record NZ_MUMI01000056.1, on the reverse strand, counting down.
GGTCGTCGCGCTGGCCACGTCCGATTTGGACCCGGCCGTGGTGGACGAGGCGTTCCGCACCCACGCCGGCGAGGCGACCCTGACCCTGCTGGCCGACGGCGGCGGGCACGTCCTGCTGCCCGCGCTCGACAAAGCGGACGCCACCCGGCGCACCGGCAAGGTGCTCGACGTGCTCGGCGGAGCCGCCCGGGCCGCGCTGGTCTGGCCCGGGAGCCGCAGCCTGTCGGCGTGCCGTTCGGTGGCCGACGACATCCTCGCCGAAGCGACGTCGCTGGAGCTCGCCCCCGCGGTGCACGTCCTCGACGACGTGCTGCTCGAGTTCGCCGCCGCGCACGAGCCGGTCGTGTCCAACGCGCTGCTGAAGGTGATCCAGCCGCTGCTGGCCCAGCCGGTGCTGTGGGAGACGCTGCAGGTCCTGCTGGCCGAGGACGGCAACCGCGGCAAGGCCGCCGAGCGGCTGATCGTCCACCGCAGCACGGTCGACTACCGGCTCCAGCGCATCGGCCAGCTCACCGGGCACTCGCCGTGCACGGTCCGCGGGCTCCGCCTGTTGGCCACCGCGTCGGCCATGCACCGGCTGGCCGAGCTGCGCGGTTCCGCTGCCTGATCCCGGTGTCCCGAAAGGACCGACCTTGTCCGGACCGAGCCCGATCCCGCCGTTCTCCGTCATCACCGGCACCGACGTGCAGCGGGTGCTGACCGGCGACGAGCAGGCCGTCACCGCCGTCGTCGAGCGGGCCTACCGCACCCACGGCGCCGGCGACACGGTGAACCCGCCGTCCTACTTCCTGCGGTTCCCGGACCGGCCCGCGTCCCGCATCATCGCGCTGCCCGCATCCCTCGGCGGTGAGTCCGGGGTGGACGGTCTCAAGTGGATCGGCAGCTTCCCGGAGAACGTCCGGGACGGCATCCCGCGCGCGTCCGCCGTGCTGATCCTCAACGACCCGCGCACCGGCTACCCGTACGCGGCCATGGAGGCTTCGATCATCAGCGCGTCCCGCACCGCGGCCTCGGCCGCTCTGGCCGCCGGCTGGCTGACCCGCGACCGCGGGCGGCCGCCGCGCGTCGGGTTCTTCGGCACCGGTTTGATCGCGCGGTACATCCACACCTACCTGGCCGCGAACGGCTGGGAATTCGCCGAAATCGGGCTCCACGACCTCTCGGCGACGTCCGTCGACGGCTTTTCCGGCTACCTCGCCCGCACGGGCACCCGCGCCGAGGTCGTCCGGCACGACCGCGCCGAGACGCTGATCAGGTCCGCGGACCTGGTCGTGTTCGCCACCGTGGCGGGCACGCCGCACGTGACGGACCCGGCGTGGTTCGCGCACAATCCCGTGGTGCTGCACGTTTCCCTGCGCGACCTTTCGCCGGAAATCGTGCTCGCCTCGACCAACGTCGTCGACGACGTCGAGCACTGCCTGAAGGCGGACACCTCGGTCCACCTGGCCGAACAGCAGACCGGCCACCGCGATTTCGTGCACGGCACGCTGTTCGACGTCATGACGGGCACCGTGGCCCTGCCCGCGGACCGGCCGCTGGTGTTCTCGCCGTTCGGCTTGGGCGTCCTCGACCTGGCGGTCGGCCGCCACGTCCACGACCGCCTCGCCGCGGACGGCGGGCTGACCCCGATCCCCGGCTTCTTCGCCGACGTGACCCGCTACGGCTGACCCCGGCTCAGGAACCGGCGACCGCGTGGACGACCATCGCCGCCGCCAGTACGTGGGCGCCTCGGCTGGTGAGCGGGTTCTGGCCGGTGATCTCCTCGATGCGCCGGATCCGGTAGTCCAATGTGGAGCGGTGGATGAACAGCGCGCGGGCGGCGAGCGTCCGGTTGAAGTCGGTGCGGACCAGTGTCGCGAGCGTGCCGTGGAGGACTTCGTTGCCGGCCAGAGGGTTGATCAAGGCCAGCAGCCTCGCCGAGGACACCGGGTCGCGCACCACCGCGTGCTCCAGCACCACGTCGTCGAGGCGGTACGGCCCGGGCGGCCGGCCCGCCGCCGCGACGAGCTTCAGGACGTCCGCCGCTTCCCGGCAGGCGGCGACGAGCCCGGCGCGGGGGCCGGGCACGGTCGTCGTCCAGGGCGCCTGGCCGAACCGGCCGGCGAGGACGCCGAGCAGCGGGGTGATCCGCCGCTCGAGGCGGCGCGGGACGAGCACGAAGACACCATCGCCGATCGCCGCGCCGAGCATGCCGTCGTCGTGGTGCTCGTCGAGCAGCGCGGCCAGCCGGTCGTGCGGGACCGGCTGCGGGAACCGGGCCGCCAGCACGACGTACTCGGCTTCGAGGCCGGCGATGTCTTCCGGGGCAAGCTGTTCCCCGCGGACGAGCCGCTGGACGATGGCGCACCGGGCGGCCCGCGACGGGGCGGTCGCCACCGGGCCGCAGGCGCCGGCGAGCAGGTCGCGGACCAGCAGGTGCGCCACTTGGACGACCGAGACGACCTGGTGCGGCGCGACGGCGTCGACCACCAGCGCGGCGAACCGGCCGAGCAGGTCGGCGGCCAGGTCGGGGGTCCCGCCCGCCTCGGCGAAGGCCTGCCCGGCGATCCGGACCCGGGCGCGGCGGGCGGCCGTCGGCCCGGCGCCGCCGCCGAGGATCCGGCGGTAGGCGTCGGCGGCCTCGTCCAGCAGCGCCGACGCCGCGGGCCGGGCTCCCTCCGGCGTGACGGCGGCGAGCAGGTCGTCCGCGGAACCCGTCAGGAAATCGTCGCCCGGTCGCGCCCGGCGATTCGGCCGCTCGTCCAGCACAGTCATCCGCGTTCCCACCCGTCTCGACATTTTCGACGGTCTCGGCCGAATTGCCTGCGCGAGACCGCCTGTCCATTCCGCGTTCGGCGAAGTCCGTTCCGATGCCGCTACACAGGGTGAGCGTATCGGTGGTGATCGACGCACAGCAACGCTTGCAGGGGAATCCCTCAACAACCACGGACAAACCGGACAGATCGGTTAACAAGCAGGTCAGAGCCCTCTTTGCGGGGCCCGGCCGCCCGTCGGCCAGGCCGCCGAAGTGAATCTCCTTCGGGTTCCGGGCGCGACCGGCCTCCGGATCCTCGGCAGGAGAATTCAGTGGAATGCGCACGCGGAATCCCTTGTCGCTCCTTCCGCCGTCGGCGACACTTCTGCCCGAAAGAATCCCGCTCACCCATTCGAGGAATCATGTCCGAAGTGATCGAGCACACTCCGTCCCGGGAGCCGGTCTTGCGCGTTCAGGGGCTCGAAATGAACCTGCGGACGGGCCAGGTGCGCCATCGGGGGGAGCGCGTCCACCTGACCCCGACGGAGTTCCGGCTGCTGCGGACGCTCATGCTCAACCCGAACCGCGTCAGCCCCGGCTGGCTGCTCGAGCGCGCCCTCGGCGGCCCGGACCGCAACGGCAGGCAGGTCGGGTTCCACGTGGCCCGGCTGCGCCGGAAACTCGGGGACCGCCACCGGGTCCTGATCCGGACGGCGCACGGTGCGGGCTACCGGCTCACCGGGCGGACGGCGCCATCGGCGTGAGCCGCTTTCCCTTGCCGGCAAAGAACTCTTCGGGAGTTCGCGGATACACCCGGCCGGACGAACTCCCTAATCTTCGCAGCACGAGCGAAACCGCTCGCCAACCGAACGACCGAAAGGCCGCGTGGGAAATGAAGATGCGCACTCTGACGAAGATCACGACCGGTGTCGCCGCGACCGCGCTCGTCTGCGCCGGGCTGCTGGGTGCCGCCGGTGCCGCGGGCGCCGCCACGCAGACCGCGCCGGCCGGGGTCACCCTGCCCGGGGTCGGCAGCGTGACCCTGACCGGCAAGATCGTCTCCGTCGACGGCAAGTACGTCACCATCGTGCTCGACCGCACGAACCGCAAGATCGTCGTCACCTGGGACGAGCTGACCAAGGTCGTCGGCAACCTCAAGAAGGACGCGAAGGTCAAGGTCGTCACCTCGGCGCTGAACGAGCTGCTCGGCCTGATCAAGGCGGACGCGATCACCGTCCTCGGCTGATCGGACCACGGAAAAAGGGCCCGCGGAGATCCTCCGCGGGCCCTTTCTTCGGTGCCGGAAGGAGACCGGCCGGTGCCGGGGATCGCCTTCCCCCGGACGCGGATTCCCGTTCTCCGTCCGCGCATGGTGACCGCGCACCGCGGCGTTCTACCTTTTCCTGATCATTCCGCCGAAGAGACCGGGATCGCCCATGGACCACGAATCCCGCCCGGCGAGCACGGAGATCACCGCGCTCACCCGCCGGGCCGTGAACATGCTCAAGGCGGTCCGGGACGGCCGTGCCCAGCTGGCGCTGAGCTGCGAACCCGACCTCTACGTCGACGGAATCCCCTGCTGCGACCAGGCGACGGCGCGGGCGCTCGCCCGGCTGGGCCTCATCTCGCCGGCCCGGCCGGGACNNGTCCCGGCCGTGGTGACCGGAGCGGGCCGCCGGGTGCTGGCCACCGCGGAGGCCCGGATCGCGGGCTGACCGTCCCCCGGGCCGGACGGCACAGGGCGGGCGCACGCCGGTTGCGTGCGCCCGCCCCGGTGGCACCGGATCAGCGGCGGGAAAGTTCCTCCGCCCGTACCGACAGCAGGTCCGAAGCCGACAGCGGGTCCTGACCTGCGGCGCGGGCGTCGAGCGGGCCTTCCGTCTCCCCGAAGTGCCCTCGGTGGTAGAACGCCTTGGCGGCGAAGTACCCGATACCGGCGGCACCCAGCCCGACCGCGGCGAGGTCGACGGCGGCGGGCGTGCACGCCACGGTCGCTTCCCGGCCGCCGAATTCCAGCGGCTCGAGCGATTCGGAGAAGCCGTACTGCGCAACGGTGTTCATGACATCCTCCTGGTGGGTTCGGATTCCGGGAACGGGTTCAGCGCCGCCGGGACGCGGCGTCGTGCCGCAGGCCCAGCAGTTCGCCGACGGGGACGCCGGACGGCGAGCTCGGAACCTCGAGCTCGTCCGCTTCCCGGACGCAGCCGTGGTAGTGGCAGTTGACCCAGCCGACGCCGGCGCCCACCGCGGCCCCGAACGCGGTGGCCGCGGCGATCGCCCAGGTGCAGGCGGTGGGATCCACCGCGCCCGCGCCGAACGAAAGCGGCTCCAGCCCCCGGACCGCCGGGTCCCGCATGGACTCGATCAGTTCCATCTGTGCTCCTCTGCTCCTGGGACCACGACGATTCCCTCTCGTGGCCGCAGTCACGATAAGCAGCCCGTTCCGGGGCGGTCATCCACCGATTGACGGAGAATTCGCGGCTTCGACCGGTCGGCGGGGTTGACGCCGCCCGGAACTCCGGCAAACCGGGGACTTCCGCCCGCGATCCGCTGGTTCCGTTGCCGCCGCGGCGATCCACGCCATCATGGCGTTACCCCGTTCCGAAAAGGCCGGGAACACCCCACCGGAAAATCCTGAAAGGACACAGTCATGACCGCTGTCGAAGCCGCCGCTTCCGCACACTTCTCCCGCGAGAGCGGTGCGCTGAAGCCCCTCGAAGTCCCGGAAGCCGTGCTGCCGCTGGCCTGCGCCGCGGAGTTCGACACCGTCTACGTGGGCGTCATCGGGTTCACCTACATCTACAAGGCGGCCGCGCACGCCTTCCGGGGCGGGTTCGACGACAACGGTCTGCCGGTGGCGGGCGGCCCGGCCGCACCGGACCGCATGTCGGCCGTCGAACTGCTGAACGCGCGCAGCGCGGTGCTCGGCACGCTGTGACCACGGTGGGTCCTGCGATCACCGGCCGCAGGACCCATCCGGACCGGCCGCGGCCCGACATCGTCGCCCGTGGCCGGCTTCACGCTCCACGCGCGATCCGCGGAAAAAGCTCAACCGGGCGCTCACGGGCCCGCGTGCGAGAATCGGGCCGTGGCCCTCCCTTCCCGCGCCCGGTCGTTCTGGGACGACGCGGTCGTGTACCAGCTCTATGTCCGGTCCTTCGCCGACGGCGACGGTGACGGCGTGGGTGACCTCGCCGGGGTGATCGGGCGGCTCGATCACCTCGCCGGGCTCGGCGCCGACGCGATCTGGCTCAACCCGTGCTACCCCTCGCCGCAAGCGGACCACGGCTACGACATCGCCGACTACCGCGGGATCAACCCGGAGTACGGCACCCTCGGAACGTTCGACCGCCTGGTCGCCGAGGCGCACGCGCGCGGGCTGCGGATCCTGATGGACCTCGTCCCGAACCACTGCTCGGACCGGCACCCGTGGTTCACCGCGGCGCTCGCCGCCGGCCCCGGCTCCCCCGAGCGCGCCCGGTTCCTCTTCCGCGACGGCCGGGGCGACGAGCCGCCCAACAACTGGCGGTCCGTCTTCGGCGGTCCCGCCTGGACGCGCGTCACCGAGCCCGACGGCACGCCCGGGCAGTGGTACCTGCACCTGTTCGCTCCCGGGCAGCCGGACTTCGACTGGCGCCACCCCGAGGTCGTCGCCGAGTTCGACGACGTCCTGCGGTTCTGGTTCGACCGGGGTGTGGACGGCTTCCGCATCGACGTCTGCCACGGGCTGATCAAGGACGCGGCCCTGCGCGACTGGGACGGCGACGGCTACAACGCCCACAGCTGGAACCAGCCGGAGGTGCACGAGATCTTCCGCCGCTGGCGCGCGCTCGCCGCGGGCTACGGCCCGGGCCGCGACCTGCTGCTGGTCGGCGAGGTCTGGGTCCCGGACCCGGCCGACCTCGACCAGTACCTGCGCCCGGACGAGCTGCACCAGGCGTTCTCGTTCGACCTGCTCGTCCAGCCGTGGGAGGCGCGGGCACTGCGCGGCGCCGTCGAGCGCGCCGCGGCCCGGACCGCCGCGCACGGCGCGCCGGCGGCGTGGACGCTGGCCAACCACGACGTGCACCGGGCGGTCACCCGCTACGGCATCGTCCGCCCCGAGCCGGCGCCCCCGAGCAACGACGCGTTCGCGGCGCTCATGCGGCCCCGCGGTGAGGTCGACGCGGCCCTGGGCGAGCGCCGCGCCCGGGCGGCGCTGCTCCTGCTGCTGGCCCTGCCCGGTTCGGTCTTCCTGTACCAGGGCGAGGAGCTCGGCCTGCCCGAGGTCCTCGACCTGCCGGACGACGCCCGCCAGGACCCGGTGTTCCACCGCTCGGCCGGCCGCGAGAAGGGCCGCGACGGCTGCCGCGTCCCGCTGCCGTGGTCCGCTGACGCGCCGGCGTTCGGCTTCAGCACCGGGACGCCCTGGTTGCCGCAACCGGCGTGGTTCGCCCGGTACGCCGCCGACGTCCAGGAGAAGGACAGCACATCGACGGTGCACCTGTACCGCCGGGCGATCCGGACGCGGCGGGAGCTCGGGCTCGGCGCACCCGGGCCGGTGGAGTGGCTCGAGACGGGCGCTGACGCGGTCTTCGCGTTCCGCCGCGGCGATCTGGTGTGCGTGGTCAACACCGGCGCCGGCGCGTTCACCCCGCCCGCGGAGTGGGGCGAGGTCGTGCTGGCCAGCGGGGAAGGCGATGTCGTGGCGGGCGACTCCGCGGCCTGGTTCGCGCCACCCGCGACGTCGTGAACGACTCGTTCCCGGCGTCCCACGCCGGGAACGAGCCATTCGAGGCACGGCGCCCGGGTCAGGAACCGGCGGCCTTGCGGGTTCCGTCCAGCAGCCGCGGGTCGACGCGGGGCGGCCAGGCCGGGGTCGTGTACAGCCCCTCCGCGTGGGCCCTGGCCACCAGGGACGTCCGGTTGGGGACACCGAACCGGCGGATCAGCGCACCGACGTGGTACTCCACGCCCTGGCGGCTCAGGTGGGCCCGCCGGGCCAGCTCCGCCGTCGGCACCCCGGCCGCCAGCCCCTCCAGGACCAGGGCCTCCAGTGGCGTCAGGAGCGGACGGCGGGCCCGTGGCGGCCGGTCCGCGTCCGGCCGGACGGCCACCACGATCCGCCGCGAACCCGCCAGCGCCAGCGCGGTCAGCTCCGCGGGCACCGCCGTCCCGCCGGGACCGGCGAGCACCACCCGGGCGGCCGCTTCGAACCGGGCCCCGGTCGCGAGGTCCGTCAGCGCGCGCCGCGGTTCTTCGGCGAAATCGGGGTGCAGGTAGTCGAGCAGAGCGCGGTGCCGCAGCTCGAACGCGGAAACGCCGAAAACCGCGAAGAACCCGTCTTCGGCGGTCACCACACGGAATTGCCCGTCGACGCACGCGACGTGCCAGGTTGCCGGTTCGCCCATGTCATTCACCCCGTAGCGCTCGAATGACGGCAATTCAACAATCCGGACGGCCGGGCCGGTACCCGCGATCCACGGGAGCCGGAACCCCGCGGCGCGGAGACTCAGTCGTCCCGGGCGTGCGGGGCCACGCGCGGCGGCCAGTGCGCCGCGCACAGCAATCCCGCCGCGTAGGCCTTCGACACGAGGGCCGCCCGGCTCGGGGCCTCGAGCCGGCGCAGCATCGCGCCGATGCGGTAGTCCACGGCCTGGCGGCTCAGGTACAGCCGCATCGCGATCCGGACCGTCGGCTCGCCCGCCGCCAGCCCTTCGAGGATCCGGACGTCGAGGCCGGACAGCCGGACCGGGTCAGCCGGCTCGACCGGGCGGAGCAGCAGCACCAGGCCCACCTCGCCGTCCGCGCCGGTGATGGCGCGCGCGGCCACGTCCGCGGAGACCGGGCCGGCGAGCCGCTCGTCGAAGGCGTCCGTCCGGCCCGCCACCAGCTCCGCCAGCCCGCGCCGCACGGTCTCCTGGACCGCGGGCGGGAACCAGCCGGGGAACCGGGTGCCGATGAGGTCGTCCGGGGTCGTGCCGAAGAGCCGCGCGCAGGCGCCGTTCACCCGCCGGGCGACCAGGTCACCGTCCAGTTCGACCATCCCGGCCGCCGGCTCCGGGTCCTCCGGGAGCCGCCTTCCCCGGCGCAGGGCCGCCTCGCTCATGCTGATCACCGTCCCGTCGCCCGCGGCTCCACCGATGTGCGGAGCCGCCTCGCTCACGTTAGGTACGGGAGGAGGCGGAGGCGAAGACAGTTCGGTTCCGCGCGGAGCCGGGGTCCGCCGAACGCGGAACGGCTCCGGCTCGCGGGTCACCGGATGAGCCCGCCGTCGACGTGCAGCACCGAGCCGGTGATGTACCGGGCCTGGTCGGAGGCCAGGAAGCCGGCCAGGTCCGCGACCTCGCCGGGGGTGCCGAACCGCCGCAGCGGGATGTCGGCCAGCGCGCGCTCGCGGGTCCGCTCGTCGAGCACCGCGACCATGTCGGTGTCGATGAACCCCGGTGCCACCACGTTGACGCGCACGCCGTAGCGCCCGACCTCCTTGGCCAGGGCCTTGCAGAACCCGATCGTGCCCGCCTTCGAGGCGCTGTAGTTGGTCTGCCCGGCCGCGCCGTGCACGCCGGCGATCGAGCTGATCGCGATCACCGTGCCCGCCTTGCGCTTCATCATCCCGAACACGACCGAGCGGCTCACGTGGTACACGCCGTCCAGATTGGTCTCCAGGACGGCTTTCCAGTCCTCGTCCGGCATCCGGACCAGCGGCTGGTCGCGGGTGATCCCCGCCGACGTCACCGCGACCGCGACCGGGCCGAGTTCGCGCTCGGTGCGCGCGACCCACGCCCGGACGGCAGCGGCGTCGGCGACGTCGGCCCGCTCGGCCAGCACCCGCACGCCCCGCCCGGCCAGCTCCTTCTCGACCTCGCGGGCGGCGTCTTCGTCGGCGCGGTAGCAGAAGCTGACGTCGAAGCCGTCGCCGGCCAAGCGCATCGCGACCGCCCGCCCGATGCCCCGCGAGCCACCGCTGACCAGGGCCACCCCGCTCATCGCGGGCCGCCGAGGCGCAGGACCGCGGCCACCACCGCACCGTCGCGGTCGGCCGAGCCGACCAGGGCGACCTCGCCCGGCTCGCCGGTCGCCAGCACCGCGGCGACCTGGAACATCGCCGTCGCCGCGCCGGTGTCGCCGATCAGCTCCGCCACCGGGTCGGGGCGGCCCGGCACGCCGGACCAGAACTCGATCGCGACCTCACCCGCGGACACGCCCGCCGCGGCCAGTGCATCGTCCACACAGGACGACAGCACGCCCTCGACGTCACCCGGCGGCGCGACCCGCGACCGCACGGCGAGCACCTCGGCCAGCGCCGGGTGCTCCCCCGCGGGCTCGACGCGCAGCATCACGCAGCCCTCGCCGAGCACGCCGCCGACGCCGCTGTGGGCTTCGATCCAGGACCGCGTGTCGGAGTACTCCTCGACGGCGCCGACCAGCACGTTCGACGCCCGGCCCGCCCGCAGCAGGCGCAGCGCGCAGGCCAGCGCCGACAGACCGGCCACCCGCCCGCCGGCCAGTGTCACGTTCGGCCCGGTCAGGCTGTGCCGGATCGCGCACTGCCCCGCGGCGGAGTTCATGATCGAGTTCGGCATCCGGCCCGGATCGACGAAGTACGGCTTGGCCTCCGTCAGCGAGGAACGGGTGAAATCCATCGTGCTCTGCAGGCTGCCCATGGTGCCGATCACGAGCCCCGAGCGGTCGCCGCGTTCGGCGGGCCGTCCGGCGGTCAGGCCGCCGACCGCCCACACCGCCAGCCCGATGAGCCGGTCCATCGACCGGGTGCCCTTGCGGCCCAGCAGCTCGCGGACGTCGAAGCCGGGGACCAGCGCCGCCGGGTGGGCCGCGCCGTCGGACACGGCGGCCGCGCGGCCGGCCCGCAGACCGTCCACGAAGGACTCGCGATCGATGCCGTACGGCGAAACCGCCGTCCACGCCGTGATGACCGGGTTCACCGGGGCACCTCCTCGTCGAACCGGCCGAGGACGACGACGGCGTTGTTGCCGCCGAAGGCCAGGCCGTTGTTCTGCACGATCCGCAGGTCGGCCTCGACCGCCTGGTTGGGCACGCAGTCGATGGCGCACTCCGGGTCGGTCTCGCGGTGGTTGATGGTCGGCGGGATGAACCGGTGGGTGATGCCCAGCCCGCACGCGATCGCGGCCAGCGCGCTCGCGGCGCCCATCGCGTGGCCGAGCATCGCCTTGAACGACACGGTCGGCGGCGGCTTCTCCCCGTACACGTCCCGGATCGCGCCCGTTTCGGTGACGTCGTTCGCGGGGGTGCCGGTGCCGTGCGCCGAAATCAGGTCCACCTCGCCCGGCTCGGCCCCGGCGTCGGCCAGTGCCAGCTCGATGCACTCCTTGATGCTCGCCCGGTCGGGCGCGACGGGGTGCAGGGCATCGCAGTTGAGCGCGTACCCGAGCACCTCGGCGTAGATCGGGGCGCCGCGGCGCAGCGCGGACTCCGCGGTTTCCAGCACGATCATCCCGGCGCCTTCGCCGGTGAGAATGCCCTTCCGGTCCTTGTCGAACGGGCGGCAGCAGTCCGGCGCCACCGTTCCGAGCCGGTAGAAGCCGGCGAACGTCTTGCGGCACATGGCGTCCGCACCGCCGCACAGGGCGAAGTCGGCTTCGCCCGTGCGGACGGCGTCGAACCCGGTGCCGATCGCGTAGTTGCCGGCCGAACAGGCGGTGGCCACCGTGACCGCTTCCACATCGGACAGGGCGAGGTCCCGCGCGACGGCGGCGGACAGCCGGGTGGCCGGCGAGCGCCGGGCCAGGACCGGGTCCATCGCCGCCGGGCCGTCGGCGAGCTCCAGCTCCGCCAGCCGGTCGAGGTCGTGGGCCTCGCCGTCGGTGGTGCCGACGCAGACCATGCCCCGCCGGGCCCGCAGCTCCTCCTCGGTGATCCCGGCGTCCTCCACGGCCATCCGGGACGCCGCGACGGCGAACCGGCTCGCCCGGCCGAGCTCGTCCGGGTCGATCCGGCGGATCCAGGGCCGCGGGTCGAAGCCCGCGACCTCGCAGCCCAGCGTGTGCTCGAACCCCGCGGTGTCGAAGACGCTGATCGGCCGGGCGCCGCTGCGGCCGGCCCGCAGCGCGGCCGCGAACTCGGCCCGGCCGATGCCGATGCTCGACACGACTCCGAGCCCGGTGACGACCACCCGGCGGCTCATCAGATCGCTTCCGCCTCGGTGACGACGCGGTAGACGCCGTCGAGCGTGAGCATGGTCTTCAGCTGCGATTCGGCGATCTGGATGCGGTAGCGCTTCTCGCACTGGGACACCAGCTCGATGAGCGAGAGCGAGTCGACGCCGTGGTCCTCGACGAACGAGCTCGTGCCGGTGACCTCGCCGGGTTCGAGTTCGAGCACGTCGGCCACCAGGTCGCGGAGCTCGTCGTAGAGCTCGGTCTGCACTTCGGTCATGGCGGGACTCCTATTCACCCATGGCGCGGACGAGGCTCGCCGGCCGCATGTCGGTCCAGTGCTCTTCGACGTGGGCCAGCGCGGCTTCGCGGGTCGCGTCGCGCAGGACCACGGTCCAGCCCGCGGGCACTTCGGCGAAGGCCGGCCACAGTGAGTGCTGGTTCTCGTCGTTGACCAGCACGTGGAACGTGCCGTCGGGGTCGTCGAACGGGTTGCTCATCGCTGTTCCTCTCCGGAATCGTGCCTACATTCGACCAGTGCGGTGTCGAGGATTTCGCCAATCCGCGCCAGCGGTCCGGGCTGGCCCAGGTCGGCGTGCACGGCGTCGACGGCGTGCACGTCGACGGCATCGACGTGCGGGCCCCAGGACCCGGCCGGGTCGTCCTGGGCGTCCGTGGCGGCGAAGTGCAGCAACCGCCCGGCGTAGTGGCCGGGCACGAACTTCCGCATCAGCTCGTCGTTGTTGCGCCACACCGCCACCAGCCGCCGCAGCCGGCCCTCGCCGAAGTCCGGCGAGCGGCCGGAGCCGGCGGTCGCGTCCACGATGGTCGCGTGGATCTCCTGCTCGCTCACCGGTTCGCCGCCGCGCACCCCGGGGTGGCTGTCCAGGCTGGCCAGGAGAGCCGTTTCTTCGCCCTGCTCCTGCAGCAACACCGCGATGTGGTGGGCGACGAGCCCGCCGAACGACCAGCCCAGCAGGTGATACGGCCCGGACGGCCGGATCGCCCGGATCCGGCCGAGGTAGTCCGCCGCCATCTCCTCCAGCGACGCCGGCAGCGGCTCGTCCCGGGCCAGTCCGCGGGCCTGCAGGCCGTAGACCGGCCGCCGGGGGTCGAGGTGCGGCAGCAGCCCGGCGTAGGACCAGCTCAGCGCGCCGATCGGGTGCACGCAGAACAGCGGCGGCAGGTCCCCGCCGGTCCGCAGCGGGAGCACCGGGTCGAACGCGTTCTCGCGGACCTCGGCGTGGCCCAGCCGTTCGGCCAGCCCGGCGACCGTCGGCCGTTCGAACAGGGTACGGACGCTCAGTTCGGCACCCAGCGTGGCGCGGATCCGGCTGACCAGCCGGGTCGCGGTGAGCGAGTGCCCGCCGAGGCGGAAGAAGTCGTCCCCGGCACCGACCGACGGCACCTCCAGCACCTCGGCGAACACGGCGCACAGCGCGCGTTCCCGCTCGGTGCGGGGCGCACGGCCGCTGCCGGACAGCTCCGGCGCGGGCAGGGCGGCCCGGTCCAGCTTCCCGCTGGCCGTCACCGGGAACGCGGCGAGCGCGACGAAGGCCGCGGGCACCATGTACTGCGGCAGGCGCTCGGCCGCGTGCGCCCGCAACGCGTCGGCGCCGGCGGTCCCGATGACGTAGGCGACGAGCTGGTGGTCGCCCGCGGCGAGCGGGCGCGGCAGCACGACCACGTCCGAGACGCCGTCGTGGCCCCGCAGCACGGTTTCGATCTCCGCCGGTTCCACGCGGACGCCGCGCACCTTGACCTGGTGGTCGACTCGGCCGAGGTATTCGACCTCGCCGTCGTGGTTCCAGCGCGCCCGGTCGCCGCTGCGGTACATCCGGGAGCCGGGGGCCCCGAACGGGTTCGCGACGAACCGTCCGGCGGACAGCCCCGGCTGCCCCTGGTACCCGCGGGCCAGCTGCGTGCCCGCGAGGTACAGCTCGCCGGCCACGCCGGGCGGCACCGGCCGCAGCCACCGGTCCAGCACGTACAGCTGGGTGTTCCACAGTGGACGTCCGATGGGGACGGTCGCCACCGGGCCCGGCGGCGACGTCCACGCGGTGACCTCGATCGTCGTCTCGGTCGGGCCGTAGAGGTTGTGCAGCTCGACGTCCAGGGTCGCGTGGAGCCGGTCGCGCAAGGCCGGGGTGAGGGCTTCGCCGCTGCAGAACACGCGGCGCAGCCCGGGCAGCCCGGCGGCTTCGGGCAGGAACTCCCGCAGCATCGACGGGACGAAGTGGACGTCGGTGACGCCGAGGCGCCGGATGACGTCGGCGAGGTAGCGCGGGTCGCGGTGGCCGCCGGGCCGGGCGAGGACGAGCGTCCCGCCGGAGATCAGCGGCCAGAAGAACTCCCACAGCGCCACGTCGAACCCGCACGAGGTCTTCTGCAGCACCCGGCCCGGCCGCCCGAACGTCTCCCGCATCCACAGCAGCCGGTTGGCCAGCGCCGCGTGCGGGACGACGACGCCCTTGGGCTTGCCGGTCGACCCCGACGTGTAGATCACGTACGCCGCGCTGTCTCCCGAGACCGGGCCGGGGAGGCCGGCGTGGTCGACGTCGCCGTCCAGCCGGACGTCGTCGAGGACGAACACGGGCCGGGCGTCCCCGAGGAGGTGGGCGACGCGCTCGGCCGGGTAGTCCGGGTCGATCGGCAGGAACGCCGCGCCGGTGCGCAGGACCGCGAGCAGCGCCACCACCAGGTCCACCGACCGCGGCAGCGCGATCGCCACCACGGTTTCCGGGCCGGCGCCGCGGCCGGCCAGTGCGCGCGCGAGCCGGTCGACGCGGGTGTTCAGCTCGCGATAGGTGAGCTGCTCGTGCTCGTCGAGGGCGGCGAGCGCCTCGGGCGTCGCCACGGTCTGGGCGCGGACCAGCTCGGGCACGGTGACCGCCGGTGTGGGGTGCGCGGTGGCGTTCCACCCGGTCACCACCCGGTCGCGTTCCGCGCCGCCGGTCAGCTCCAGCGCTCCGATCGAGCGGGCCGGATCGGCGACGGCGGCCCGCAGGACACGGATGAGCCAGCCGGTGAGCCGCTCCGCGGTACCGCGATCGAACAGGTCGGTGCTGTACTCCAGCGAACCCGCCAGCCCGGCCGGCGCGCCGCCGTCGTGCTGTTCGGCGTAGTCGAAGAGCAGGTCGAACTTCGCGGTGCCGGTCTCCGGAGTCTCGACCACCGCGGCCAGCCCCGCGGGCTCGTCGGCCGCGTCCGGCACGTTCCGGGCCACCAGCATGACCTGGAACAGCGGGTTGCGCGCCAGGGACCGGGCGGGGTCGAGCGCGTCGACGACCAGCTCGAACGGCACGTCCTGGTGCGCGAACGCGGCCAGGTCGGTCTCGCGGACGCGGGCGAGCAGCTCCTCGAACGACAGGTCGCCCGCGACGTCGGTGCGCAGCACCAGCGTGTTGACGAAGAAGCCGACGAGGTCTTCCAGGGCCCGGTCGGTGCGGCCGGCGACCGCGGTGCCGATCGGGATGTCCGTGCCCGCGCCGATCTTCGCCAGGGTCACCGCCAGCGCGGCCTGCACGGCCATGAACACCGTCGTCCCGGTGCGCCGGGCCAGCTCGGCCAGGCCGCGGTGGGTCTCGGCGTCCACGGCCAGGGGAACCCGGTCGCCGCGCAGCGACAGCGCGGCCGGGCGCGGGCGGTCGAACGGCAGCGCCAGCTCGTCCGGCGTGCCCTCGAGCGCCTGCCGCCAGTAGCCGAGCTGGGTGCTGACCGCACTGTCCGGATCGGACTCGTCGCCGAGGCTTTCCCGTTGCCACAGGGCGAAGTCGGCGTACTGCACGGGCAGCTCCGCCCACTCCGGGGCCGACCCCGCCGTCCGCGCGCGGTAGGCCGCGGCGAAGTCGGCGGTGAGCGGGCCGAACGACCAGGCGTCCCCGGCGATGTGGTGCAGCACCAGGGCGAGGACGTACTCGCCGCCGCCCGGGGCGAACAGGCGGACCCGCAGCGGCAGGTCGGCGGCGAGGTCGAACGCCTCGTCGACGAACCGCTCCACCGCGACTTCCGTGGCGACGTCGAAGCGCAGGCGGGCCACGGCTTCGTCCGGGTCGAGCACGTGCTGGTACGGGGACCCCTCGTGCTCCGGGAAGACCGTGCGCAGGCTCTCGTGGCGGACGACGACGTCCGCGAGCGCCGCCCGGACGGCGTCCCCGTCGACCTCGCCGGTCAGCCGCACCACCGTCGGGATGTGGTAGGCCGGACCGCCGTCGCCGAGCTGGTCGAGGAACCACAGCCGCTGCTGGGCGAACGACAGCGGGATCCGACCGGGCCGCTCCCCCGCCCGCAGCGCCGGCCGGGCCGGGGCGGTCGCGGCGTCGATCGCCCGGGCCAGCCCGGCGACGGTCGGCGCCTCGAACACGGCCGAGACCGGCAGTTCGACGCCGAAGACCGCGCGGACGCGGCCGACCAGGCGGGTGGCCAGCAGCCAATGCCCGCCGAGGGCGAAGAAGCTGTCGCCGGTCCCGATCGCGAACTGCCCGAGGATGTCCGCGAACAGTCCGCGGAGGATCTCTTCGCGCGGCGTCTTCGGCTCACCACCCGCCCGGGTGGCCACCGGCCACGCGGGCTCGGGCAGCGCCCGCCGGGCGATCTTGCCGTTCCCGTCGACCGGCAGGGCGTCCACCGGGACGAGCACCGCGGGCACGAGCGCCGCCGGCAGCTTCCCGGCCAAGGCCGCGCGCGCCGCCGTGACGTCGAAGTCGCCGGCGGGCACCACATAGCCGACGAGGGACGGCTGTCCCGCAGGGTCGGGCCGGACCGCGGCCGCGGCGGCGCGGACGCCGTCCAGCGCGTGCAGCGCCGCTTCGACCTCGCCCGGCTCGATGCGCACGCCCCGGACCTTGACCTGGTCGTCGGCGCGGCCGAAGTACTCCAGCTCGCCGTCGCGGTTCCAGCGGACGCGGTCACCGGTGCGGTACATCCGCGCGCCGGGCGGGCCGAACGGGTTCGCGAGGAAGCGCTCGGCGGTGCCGGCGGCGCGGCCGGCGTAACCGCGGGCCACCCCCACGCCGCCGACGTACAGCTCGCCGACCACCCCCGGCGGGACGAGCCGCAGCTCCGGGCCCAGCACGTAGAGCTGCGTGTTGCGCACCGGCCGTCCGATCGGGACGACGCCGCCGGAGCCGAGCGAGGCGTGCGTGACGTCGTCCGAGCACTCGGTGGGGCCGTAGGCGTTGACCAGGCCGATGTCCGGGAACCGGGCGAGCCAGCGGTCGCGCAGGTCCGGCGGGAACGCCTCGCCGGTGACCACCAGCCGGCGCACGGCGGCCAGGTCCACCCGCGGGTCCCAGTCGTCGAGGGCGGTGCGCAGCAGTGACGGCACCACCTCGACCACGGTGACGCCGTCCGCGTCCACGACGTCGAACAGCCGGCGCGGGTCGGACCGCAGGTCGGCGCCCACGACCCGGACGGCGCCGCCGGCCAGCAGCGCGGCGAACAGCTGCCACACCGAGATGTCGAACGTCAGCGGGGCGTTCTGCAGCACGGTGTCGGCCGCGGTCAGGCCCAGGTCCTCGAGCTTGGCGAGCAGGTGGTTCACCATGCCGCCGTCGCAGACGACGACGCCCTTGGGCCGTCCGGTCGAGCCGGAGGTGAAGAGTACGTACGCCGCATCGCCGGGGTGCCGCGACACGGGCGCGAAGTCCACAGTGGACCCTCGACCGCCGACGATCCGCAGGCCCGGCACGGCCGCGGCGATCTCCTCCGCTCGCGGGCCGTCCAGCAGCACGGACGCGCCCGCGTCGGTGAGCATCCCGGCGATCCGCTCGACCGGCGCGGCCGGATCCACCGGCACGTACGCCCCGCCCGCGGCCCAGACCCCGAGCACCGAACCGGCGAACTCGCGGCCGGGCTCCCCGAGGATGCCCACCACCGCGCCCCGGCCGGGCAGCGTCGCGGCCACGCCCGAGGCGAACGCCCACAGCTCGCGGTAGGTCCACGCGCCGTCGTCGTCGGCGATCGCCTCCGCGTCGGGCGTCGTCCGCGCGCGTTCCCGCACCCTCGTGGGCACGTCGACGAACTCCTCCTCGCGCGTGGTCTCGTTCCACGTGGTCAGCACCAGTTCGCGCTCGGCCGGGTCGAGCACGGTGAACGCGCTGATCGGCCGGTCCGGGGCCGCGGCCAGCTCGCCGAGCAGCCGGACGAGCCGCCGGGCGATCGCCTGGCCGGTCTCCGGATCGAACAGGTCGGCGGCGGCCTCCAGGAACGCCCGGATGCCCGCGGGCGCGCCGTCCTCGTCGTGGCGCTCCCGCATGATGAACATGAGGTCGTAGTCCATGGCTTCGAGGGCCTGGTGCTCGAACCCCGCTTCCAGGCCGTCGAACTCGAAGCGTGCTTCGTCGAGGTTCTCGAACTCGAGCATCACCTGGAACAGCGGGTGCCGCGCGGGCGAGCGCACCGGGTTGAGCGCGTCGACCACCCGCTGGAACGGCACGTCCTGGTGGCTGAACGCGGCCAGGTCGGTGCGCCGGACCCGGTTCAGCAGCTCGCGGAACGTCGGGTCGCCGCCGAGATCGGTCCGCAGCACCAGGACGTTGACGAAGTTGCCGATGAGGTCGTCCAGTGCCTCGTCGGTGCGCCCGGCCACGGCGGTGCCGAGCGGGATGTCCGTGCCCGCGCCGAGCTTGCCCAGCAGCACCGCGAGCGCGGCCTGCACGACCATGAACGCGGTGGTGCCGGTCTGGCGGCAGACGGCGGTGAGCGTGCGGTGGGTCGCCGCGTCGATCTCGAAGTCGAAACCGAGGCCCCGGTAGGACGGCAGCGCCGGCCGCGGCCGGTCCACGGGCAGCGGCAGTTCCTCCGGCAGACCGTCCAAAGCGGACTTCCAGTGGGCCAGCTGGCGCGCGAAGCCACTGTCCGGATCGGACTCCTCGCCGAGGATCTCGTGCTGCCACAGCGTGTAGTCCGCGTACTGCACCTTCAGCGGGGGCCACTCCGGAGCGTGGCCGGCGGCGCGGGCGTTGTAGGCGTCGGCGAAGTCGCGGGCGAGCGGGACCAGCGACCAGCCGTCGACGGCGATCTGGTGCAGGATCAGGACGAACAGGTGCTCGTCGGCGGCCTCGCGGAAGAGCACCGCCCGCACCGGCAGTTCGGCGGTGGTGTCGAAGCGCCGGTGCACCGAGGCGATCGGGCCGGGCCCGCGGACGTCGAGGCGGGCGAGTTCGCGCGCCTCCGCGACGCTCAGGATGCGCTGCCGCGGTTCGCCGTCGACAACCGGGTACAGCGTGCGCAGGGACTCGTGCCGCTCGACGACGTCGCCCAGCGCGGCGGCGAACGCCTCGACGTCCAGCTCGCCGTGCAGCCGGATCGCCAGCGGCGGCATCTCCAGCGAGCCGGCCGGTCCGGCGAGCTCGTCGATGAACCAGAAGCGTTCCTGGACCGACGACAGCGGCAGGTCCGCACCCGGCCGCGGCCGGGCGGTCAGCGCGGGGCGGACCGCGGCGGCACCGGCGAGCCGGCCCGCCAGCTCGGCGACGGTCGGTGCCTCGAAGATCGTCCGGACGCCCAGGTCGGCGCCCAGGACCGTGCGGATCCGCCCGGCCAGCCGGGTGGCGAGGACCGAGTGCCCGCCGAGGTGGAAGAAGTCGTCCCCGGCACCGACCGACGGCACCTTGAGCACCTCGGCGAACAGCATGCAGAGGATCTGCTCCAGGGAGGTCCGGGCGCGGCGGTCCCGCCCGCCGGAGAAGTCCGGTGCGGGCAGGGCGCGGCGGTCCACCTTGCCGTGGGAGGTCAGCGGGAAACTGCCGAGGACCACGAACGCCGAGGGCACGCAGTGCTCGGGCAGCCGGGCCGCCGCCCGCGCGCGCAGCTCGTCCGGTTCGGCCGGGCCGGTCACGTAGGCGACCAGGCGGCGGTCGCCGTCGTCGTCCCGGGCCAGCACGAGCACGCCGGTGACGTCGTCGCCGTCGGCGAGCACGGCTTCGACCTCGCCGGGCTCGATGCGGAAGCCGCGGATCTTGACCTGCTCGTCGGCGCGGCCGCGGAACTCCAGCTCGCCCCGGTGCCAGCGGGCGCGGTCGCCGGTGCGGTACATCCGCGTGCCCGCCGGGCCGAAGGGATCGGCGACGAACCGCTCGGCGGTGAGGCCGGGGCGGCGCAGGTAGCCGCGTGCGACCTGGGTGCCCGCGAGGTACAGCTCGCCGGTGACGCCGGGCGGCACCGGCCGCAGCGCGGAGTCGAGCACGTAGGCGTCGGTGTTGGCGATCGGCCGCCCGATCGGCGGCGCGTCGCCGACGTGCTCCGGGAGCGTGCGGCCGGTGGCGTTGATCGTGGTTTCGGTGGGGCCGTAGAAGTGGACGACCCCGCGGGTCGCCGCGCGCAGCCGGTTCGCCAGCTCGGCCCCGACCGCCTCGCCGCCGACGATCGCCCGCAGCCCGGCGAGCGCGGCGGCGTCCTCTTCCAGGACGTAGTGCCACAGCGCGGGCCCGGCGTCCATCAGCGTGATCCGGGCTTCGCGGATCAGGCGGGTCAGCGCGACCGGGTCGCGGACGGTGTCACGGCCGGCGACGACGAGGGTGGCCCCGGCGGTCAGCGGCGCGAACAGCTCTTCGAGGGAGATGTCGAACGTCGGCGCGGCGACGGCCAGCACCCGGTCCCCCGGCGCGTGCCCGCAGGTGCGGACGACGTCGGCGATCGCGTTGGCCAGCGCCCGCACCGGCACCACGACCCCCTTGGGGCGGCCGGTCGAACCGGACGTGCTGATCACGTACGCGGGGTGGTCCGGCCGCACGTCGCGCGGCGGGTCGGTGTCCGGCCGGTCGCCGGCAGCGGTTTGCTCGAACCCGGCGTCGCGCAGCACGACGACCGGTGCGGTGTCGGCGATCAGCCCGGCGATCCGCTCGGCCGGGTACCCGGGGTCGACCGGGAAGTAGGCCGCGCCGGACTTGGCGACCGCGAGGGCCGCGACGACCAGGTCCGCCGAGCGCGGCAGCACGACGGCCACCACCTGCTCCGGCCCGGCGCCCGCGGCGATCAGCCGGTGCGCCAGCCGGTTGGCCCGCGCGTTCAGCTCCCGGTAGGTCAGTCCGGCGCCGTCGTGTTCGACGGCGACGGCGTCCGGGGTGCGCGCCGCCTGCGCCTCGACCAGGTCCGCGACCGGCGGGCCCGGCTCGTGCCGCGGCCCGCGGCCGACGGCCAGCACGCCGGCCAGCTCGGCCTCGGCGAGCAGGGGAACCCGGCCCAGGGGCCGGTCCGGCTCGGCGACCACGGTCCGCAGGAGGTCCAGGACCCGGTCGAGGGTGCGGCGGGCGGTCACGGCGTCGAGGACGTCGTCGCGGTACTCCAGGCGCAGGCTCAGCTGCCGGCCCGGCGCCGCGGTCAGGCTCAGCGCGTAGTGGGTGGCGTCCCGGGCTTCGGCGGCGCTCGCGCGCAGCCCGGCGAGCTCGCCGTCGAACCCTTCGGACGCGAGCGGGTAGCTCTCGAAGACGAACGCCGCGTCGAACAGCTCGCCGAGCCCGGCCTGCTGCTGGACCTCCCAGAGCGCGAGGTGCTGGTGCGGCAGCAGGCCGAACTGGTCGCGCTGCAGGCGTTCCAGCGTGCCGGCGAGCGTGGCGGCCGGGTCGAGCCGGACCCGGACGGGCAAGGTGTTGATGAACAGCCCGACCATGTCCTCGATGCCCGCGACCTCCGGCGGCCGGCCCGCGGTGACCGCACCGAACACGACGTCGGAGCGGCCGGTGAGCCCGCCGAGCACGATCGCCCAGCAGCCCTGCAGGACGGTGTTGAGCGTCATCCCGCCGGCCCGCGCCCACGCGGTGACGTCCGCGGTCAGCCGGTCGGGCACGGCCACGACCAGCGCCTCGGGCAATTTCGGCTCGCGCAGCTGCCCGGGCGCGGCGATCAGCGTCGGCTCGGCGAGACCGTCGAGAGCGTCGCGCCAGGCCTGTTCGGCCGCGGCGCGGTCCTGGCCGCGCAGCCACTTCAGGTAGTCGCGGTAATCCGGCACCGGCGGGACCGGCCGGCCGGCGTAGAGCGCGAAGAGGTCGCGCAGGATCAGCGGCATCGACCAGCCGTCGGTGAGGACGTGGTGGTTGGTCGAGACGAACCGGTACCGCTTCCCGTCCAGCCGGATCAGCAGGAACCGCAGCAGTGGCGGGTTTTCGACGTCGAACGGGCGGACGCGCTCGGCGTCGACGAGCGCGTCCGCTTCGCCGTCCGGGCGGCCGCGGAGGTCGACCTCGTGCCACGGCAGGCGGGCCCGGGCCGGGACGACCTGCACCGGTTCGCCGGAGCGGCGGCGCCGGAAGCAGGCACGCAGGGCCGGGTGCCGGTCCAGCAGCGCCTGCCCGGCCGCCCGCAGCGCTTCGGCGTCGAGGTCGCCTTCGAGGTCGACGACGAGCTGGACGCTGTAGACGTCGGTCCCGCCCAGTGCGGCGTGGTAGAGCAGCCCTTCCTGCAACGGCGTCGGCGGCAGGACGTCCTGCAGTCCCTGGGTCGTCACAGCACTCCCTCCCGGGCGAAGTCCGCGAGGAACGCCACGAACCGCGCGGCGTGCGCGGCCACCTCGTCCGGGCGGTACAGCGCGGGGTTGGCGATGACGGTGAGGGGAAGGCCGCCCTCGGGGGTTTCGCCGATGACGAACTCGATGTCGTCGACCTGGCCGGTGGACACGTCGTGCACGGTCGCGCGGCAGTCGCCGAAGAACCGTTCCTGGCCGACGCGCAGGATGTTCACGGTGGGGCCGAACGGGCGCGGATCACCGGGCAGTCCCATGTGGCCGCGCACCTTCCGCCCGCGGTAGCGCTGGTGCCGCACCGTCCGCTTGATCTCCACGGCCGCCTCCGCGACGAGCTCGCCGCGGGTCATCCCCGGCCGGATCGGCACCGGCACCGGCACCGCGTTCGCCACCATGCCGGGCACCGACCGCAGCCGCGGGTCCGTGCGGGCGGTGGTCAGCAGGTTCAGCAGGACGTCAGTCGTGCCGGTCATCCGCTGCACGTACGCCGCCGTCGCGGCGATCAGCAGGCTGGGCAGGGCCGCCCGGACGTCCCACGCGGCCGCCCTGAGTTCCCGCGCGACTTCGCCGGGCACCAGCGCGGCCTCGCGGACGAAGTCGGCCGCGGGCACGAACGGACGGCTCGACAGCGTCGTGGGCTCGGGCTTCCCGGAGAACCTGCTCGCCCACATCGCCCGGTCGCTCCCGTGCCGGGCGGGATCGGCGTGGTACGCCACGTCGTCTTCGACCAGGAGCCGCAGGGGCGGCGGCGCGCCCTCCCCCGCCGCCGGTCCGGCGTCGTAGATCTCGAGGATGCGCCGGAACAACAGGAGCTGGCTGAAACCGTCGGACACGACGTGGTGGACGGCCACGTAGCCGAGGTGGTGCTCGGGGGCGACGCGGATCAGCGCGAACCGGGGCACCATCGGCGCGGTCAGGTCGAAGGGCTTGCGGACGTCCGCCCGCATCCACGCTTCGGCCGCGTCACAGCTCAGCTCGAGCAGCGCGATCTCGGGTTCCCCGGCCACGACGGCCTGCCGCACCTCACCGTCTTCGGCCACGAACTGCACGCGCAGGGTCTCGGCTTCGCGGACGGCGGCCCGCACCGCGTCCGCCCACCGGCCGGCGTCGAGCGGGCCGTGGATGTCGTAGACGCCGCCGAGGTTGTACACGGCGTTGCCCGGCTCGCGGACGCAGCGCTGCCACAGCTCCGACTGGGCCGCGGTCAACGGTAGCGCGGTTTCGGGCATCGGGGCGCTCCTCTCCGGGGGATGGCGGGGCCGCCAGTATCAGCAGCCCGGGACTGGCAAACCGCAAAAGCGCGAGTTGGCGCCATGCCAGTTCGGCCGGGGCCAGGATCGGCGGGCAACCGCCAGGAAAGGGGTCCGAAGTGGACGCGGTCGTCGAGACCTACCGGCTGCGCAAGCGTTATCCCGGCCACGAAGCGCTGCGCGGCGTCGATCTGCAGGTGCCGTCCGGGACCGTGCTGGGCCTGCTCGGCCACAACGGGGCCGGCAAGACCACCACCATCCGCATCCTCGCGACGCTGCTCGCGCCCGGTGGCGGGTCCGCCCGCGTCGCCGGGTTCGACGTCGCCCGCGAGCCCCGGGAAGTCCGGCGCCGGATCGCGCTCGCCGGCCAGTACGCGGCCGTCGACGCCCAGCTCACCGGCCGGGAAAACCTGGTGCTGCTGGGCCGATTGCTGCGGCTGGGCAGCCGGGGCGCCCGCGCGCGGGCGGGCGAGCTGCTGGAGCGGTTCGACCTCACCGCCGCCGCGGACCGGCAGGCGGGCACCTACTCGGGCGGGATGCGCCGCCGGCTCGACCTGGCCTGCTGCCTGGTCACCCGGCCCGCGGTGCTGTTCCTCGACGAGCCGAGCGCCGGGCTGGACCCGGCCAGCCGCCGGCTGCTGTGGGCCGAGATCCGCGAGCAGGTCCGCGGCGGCATCACCGTGGTGCTCACCACGCAGTACCTCGAAGAAGCCGACCAGCTCGCCGACCGGATCGTGGTGCTCGGCGCCGGTTCGGTCGTCGCGGAAGGCAGTCCGGAGGAGCTGAAGCGGAAGGTGGGCGGCGAATGGCTGGGCGTCGTGCTGGCGGACCCGGCCGACGTCCCGGCCGCGGCGGCCGCGCTCGGCCCGGCCGTGTCGGACGTCGACCGCGCGGCGGGCCGGCTCTCCCTGCCGGTGGACGACGGCATGGCGACCGTCGCCGCCGCGGCGGCCGCC
>NZ_MUMI01000559.1 GCF_002155975.1 Amycolatopsis kentuckyensis | reverse complement strand
GCTCGGCAACGCCGTGCTGCTCAAGCCCGACCTGCGCACCGCGGTGTCCGGCGGGGTGAGCATCGTGCGCGTCTTCGAGGCGGCCGGGCTGCCCGAAGGCCTGCTGCACCTGCTGCCCGGGGACGCCGGCGTCGGCGCCGCGGTGGTCGACGCGCCGGAGGTGTCGGTCGTGTCGTTCACCGGCTCCACCGCGGCCGGGCGGAAAGTCGGCGAAGCCGCCGCGCGCTCGCTCAAGCGCGTGCACCTGGAGCTGGGCGGGAACAACGCGCTCGTCGTGCTGCCGGGCGCCGACGTCGCCAAGGCGGCCTCCGCCGGCGCGTTCGGCTCCTTCCTGCACCAGGGCCAGATCTGCATGACCACCGGCCGGCACCTCGTCCACGAGTCCCAGGTGGACGAATACGTCGAAGCCCTGGCGGAGAAGGCGCGCCGGCTGCCCGTGGGGAACCCGGCCGAGAGCGACGTCGCGCTCGGCCCGATCATCGACGACCGCCAGCTCGCGCACGTCACCGACGTGGTCGACCGCAGCGTCGCGGCCGGCGCGCGGGTGCTCGCGGGCGGGAAGCCCGACGCGCCGTTCTACCCGCCCACCGTCCTCTTCGGACTCGACGACGCGAGCCCGGCCTGGCGCGAGGAGATCTTCGGCCCGGTCGCGCCGGTGCGCGCCTACCGCGACCTCGACGAGGCCGCGCGGCTGGTCAACGACTCCGAGTACGGCCTGTCGGTCGGCATCCTCGGCGACGTCGGCACGGCGATGAAGCTGGCCGAGGAGGTCCGCTCGGGCAAGGTGCACATCAACGAGCAGACCGTGGGCGACGAGCCGACCGCGCCCTTCGGCGGCGTCGGCGACTCCGGCAACGGCTCCCGCTTCGGCGGGGCGAAGGCCAACATCGAGGCCTTCACCGAGACCCAGTGGCTGACCGTCCGCGCGGACATCGCGCACTACCCGTTCTGAGGAGCACGACGATGACGACGACGTCTCGTGGCGCATGGACCGCGGTCCTCTGCTGGCTGACCGTCCTGCTCGAGGGCTACGACCTGGTCGCGCTCGGCGCCACCATCCCGACCCTGCTCAAGAGCGGCTACCTCGGCTTCACCGCGGCGGGCGCGACCGCGGTCGCCACCGTGTCGCTGATCGGCGTGGCCGTCGGCGCCGCCGGTCTCGGCCCGCTCACCGACCGGTTCGGCCGCCGCGCCCTGCTCATCGGCTCGGTCCTGCTGTTCTCGCTGTTCACCCTGCTGACGCCGCTCGCGCCGAACGTCGCGACGTTCGGGGTGTTCCGGTTCGTCGCCGGGCTCGGCCTCGGCGCGTGCATGCCGGTGGCGCTGACCGTCATGTCGGAGAACCTGCCGGCCCGGCGGCGCGCCAGCGCGAGCACGTTCACCATGACCGGCTACCACGTCGGCGCGGTGCTGACGTCGGTCCTCGCGCTGTACGCCAAGGAGGACTGGCACCTGCTGTTCTACGGCGGCGGGATCGTCGGCCTGCTCGCCGTGCCGCTGATGTGGTGGAAGCTGCCGGAGTCCGCGGCCTACCTCGCGGCTCGCGAGACGGCTGAGCGAGTGGGGCTCAAGAACCTGCTGGGCGGCCGGTTCCGGCGGATCAGCATCGCCGTGTGGACCGGCTCGTTCATGGGCCTGCTGCTGGTCTACGGGCTCAACACCTGGCTGCCGCAGCTGATGCGCACGGCGGGCTACCCGATTTCGACGTCGATCACGCTGCTGCTGGTGCTCAACGTCGGCGCGGTGCTCGGGCTGGTGCTGGCCGGCACGATCGCCGACCGGTTCGGGATCCGCCCGATCGCCCGGCTCTGGTTCGGCACCGGGGCGGTGCTGCTGGCGGCGCTGAGCCTGCGCATCGGCAATGCGTTCGTGCTCAACGCGGTCGTGCTGCTGACCGGCGTCTTCGTGTTCTCCGCGCAGGTGCTGATCTACGGCTACGTCGCGCAGGCGTTCCCGGCGCAGGCCCGGGGTACCGCGCTCGGGCTGACGTCGGCGGTCGGGCGGCTGGGCTCGATCCTCGGCCCGTTCGTCACCGGGGCGCTGGTCACCGCCGGGATCGCCTACCCGTGGGGCTTCTACTTCTTCGCCGTCGTGGCCGTGCTCGGGCTGGGCGCGATGCTGCTGCTGCGCCGCGAGCCGGACCGAGCCGCGGAAGTAATTCCCGAAATCGGCGGAGTCCGCTGACCGGCCCCGGCTTCTTAAAGTCCTCATTACCGATTCATTGGTGATGAAAGGACTTCCGATGCGCAAAGCTGCGCGTACGTTCACCGCGATTGCCCTCGCCGCCGGCGCCACGCTGGTGGCGGCCCCGGCCGCGCCGGCCGCCACCCAGGCCGGCCACTTCGTCCTGTTCAGCAACCGGTTCACCGGCCCGATGTTCGCCTGCTACACCGCGCGCGACGACAAGGGGAACCAGCTCGCGCACGACTGCGACCAGGTGCAGACCCGCCAGAAGTCCACGTTCTGGGTGCCGGTCAACGCCAAGGAAACGCGGGTGACGGTGGCCGACCGCGGCACCCAGATGTTCGCCAGGACCCACCCCAACAACCGGGATCTGTGCATCCGCGCGACCGCGACCGGCTCGGTGCACGAAGCCACCGACCAGCCCTGCACCTCCAGCTGACGAAAGCACCGCGGGATTGCCGGGGCAATCCCGCGGTGTCAGACGGTTTCTTCGGGGCGGCGCCGGCCCAGCGTCGCCTCCGGGTGCTCGGTGCGGCGGTCGGAGTCGCGCAGGACCTCGCGGGCCTGGCCCTCGGGGTCCGCGCTCTCGGCGGCCTGTTCTTCGGGCAGCAGTTCGGCCCGGGTTTCGGTCCGGTCAGGCGTGTCGTCCATGGTCCGCGGGTACCCGCTCCGGAACTATCTCAGACACTCAGCCAGCCGACGGCGAGCGCGATCACCAGCCCGGCGACCATCAGCACGAGCACGCCGGTGAGGACCAGCCACAGCACCGGCATCGCCTTCGACGGCATCGGCTGCGGGTGCGACAGCCCGGAGGTCTGGCCGGAGTCGGGCGGCGTGCTGCCCGGGGGCACGCCGCCGCCGGGCTCGAGGTCCGGGGTCCGGCGGGGATCCGGATCCGGGGGTTCGGCGGTCATCGGGCACCGTCCTTCCGTCGCTCCCGCTGCGGGTGCCCGGCGGGCGGCCGGGCAAACCCGGCGGCGGCAGCAACCGGCCGCCGCATCGCAGCGGCCGCCAAGCAAACCCCGGCTCACTCCCGCGAACGGCGATTCCCCGCGGCGTCGCGGCGCAACTGGTCGGCCCGGGCCGAGATCTCGCCGAGTTGCTCGGCCAGGCCGGCGTGCGCGCCCGTCAGGTGCGGCCGGGCCTCGGCCAGCGGTGGCAGGAGCGTTGCCGGGTCGTCGTCGCCCAGGGCCGCGCCGAGGCGGTCCGCGCTCTCCTGCGCCGCCGGGCCCAACCCGTCGAGCGCACTGACCCGGCCTGCGAGCTGGCGCAGGATCGCCGAGTTGCGGCGAGCCCAGTCGGCGACGGCCCGGTCGCCCGCGCGGCGGTCGCGCTCCGCGTCGACCCGGGCCTCGCCGGTCTTCTCGCCCGTGTGCGACGGCTGCAGCCTCAGGTAGCGCCGTTCCGCCGCCTGGCGGCTCGCGACGCCCAGTGCGGGCGCGAGCGCCACCCAGCTGGCCCCCGCCGCCCTGGCCGCGGTGATCAGCTCCGGTTCCCAGCTCGCGAGGTGCTCCCGCAGCTGCCGGAGGCCGGACAACGCGGCCAGTATCTGGCCCTGGTCCCCTGCCCCGGCCCGGGTGGCCGCGACCACCTCCTCGATCCGGCGCAGCGCGCCGGTGGGATCAGTTCCGTCCATCACGTCATCCTTTCGACGACTCACATCTTGTCATCGTTTTGACGACATGCTAGAACAGAACCGCGTGTTGACACCAGAGCTGTCAGTTTTCCAGGAGGTGGATCCCGATGTTGATGCGCACCGACCCGTTCCGCGACCTCGACCGGTTCGCCCAGCAGGTCTTCGGCGCCGGCACCTGGTCGAAGCCGGCCGCGATGCCGATGGACGCCTACCGCGCCGGCGACGAGTTCGTGGTGTGCTTCGACCTCCCCGGCGTCGATCCCGGCGCCGTCGAGCTGGACGTCGAACGCAATGTCCTCACCGTCAAGGCCGAGCGACGGCCCCTGCCGAGCGGTGACGACGTCCGGATGCACGTCTCCGAGCGGCGGCTCGGCGTGTTCTCCCGCCAGCTGTTCCTCGGCGACACCCTGGACACCGAGCACATCACCGCGGACTACGACGCCGGGGTGCTGACCGTCCGCATCCCCATCACCGAGAAGGCGAAGCCGCGGCGCATCGCGATCGACGGCGCCGGCGACCGCCGGCAGCTCAAGGCCTGACCCCCGATCGAGGTGGGGCCGGGTGCGCACCCGGCCCCACCTCCACCGCGCCGAGGAGGGTTTGCGGTGACCGTCATTGCCACGACGCACGGAGTGACCTCGCTACTGGAGGAGCTGCTCGCCCGGATCGCCGCCGAGGTGCCGGGCGCGCTCGGCGCGGCGGTGTCCGTGCACCACCGCGGCGGCCGCCTGCGCGTGGCGGCCGCGCACGGGATTTCCACGGCGTTCGTGCCGGCCCAGCTGAGCGGCTTCGGCGGCCCCGTCCCGACCGCCGGCCACACCGGCGAGCCGGTGGTGACCGCGGACGTCTACGCCGACGACCGCTGGCCGTCCCTGACCCTGAGCGGCCTGCTCGAACTCCACCCCACCCTCGCGGCGGACTGGCCGCGGATGCGCGGCGTCGCGGCCCTGCCCTCGACGTGGGACGCCGACGGGACGCTGGTCCTGTCGGTCACCCTCGACCGCCCGGCCACCGCAGAGACGGTGAACGTGCTGCGGCGCCACGAGCGGCTCGCCGCCACGGCGCTGCTCGTCGCCGAAGCGACCCAGCCCGACCGGACCGAGCAGATGCTGGACCTCCTGCAGTCGCGAGCCGCGCTGGAGGAGGCCAAAGGCATCGTCATCGCCCTGCGCCGCTGCGACCCCGACGAAGCGTGGAACACGCTGCGGCGGGCGAGCCAGGAGTTCAACGTCAAGGTGCGCGAACTCGCCGTCGCGCTGGTGGAACTGCTCGCCGGCGCCCCGGCACCCCAGCCGCAGGGCGAACGCACGATCCTGCCCGGCCCGGCCGCCCGCCGCGCGGCCCGGCAGGTGCTGCGCGCCCTGGAGCAATCCGGCCGCTGACTTCAGGACCGTTCGACGCGGAAGACCGCGATGCGCTCCGCGGCCGCCGCGACCGCGTCCGGCGTCGGCGCGTCCGCCAAGCCGGTCGTCATGAACCGCTTGCCCACGCTCGGCGGGCTCGTTTCGACGAGCCGGCGCAGGACCGGCCGCCGCTCCTCGACCGGCAGTTCGGCCAGCCGCGCGACCGACGAGCGGCGGCCGCGGGTGAGCGTCACCTCGCCCGCGGCCCGCACGTTCGCCACCCAGGCCGCCTTCGGATAGGCCTGGACGATGTAGTGCTGCCCGTCGATGGGGTTGACGGCGATCGGGAACGTGCGCGGGACACCGGTGCGACGCCCGGGCACGGTGAGCAGCTGCATCGGGCCGAAGGCGACGCCGAGCCGCTGCAGCCCGACCACGATCTTGTTGCCGGTGTTGACCATCCGGCGGTAGCTCTGCGCTGTCGTCATGCTTCGACAGTACACGAACTCATATGAAACTCGTATGATCTGAGTCTCGTAGTTACTCGCGTTCGGGGCCCGGCTTCGGCTCCGGCGGCAGCGGGTCCGGCACGGGTACGCCGCCCGGTTCCGGGAGCGGCCGGTCGGGTCCCGGACCGGGCGGCACCGTCTCCGGGACGACCGGCTCGGGCTGGATCGGTTCGGGCGGCACCGGGGGTGCGGTCATCGGTCTTCCCTCCGCCACGCCGCCCGCGGTTCGGGGGGCGATCACCTCGTGGGCTACCCGTTGCGGTTGACTCTGACACCGTGTCAGGCGCTATCCCGGACCCATGACGCCTTTCCGCACCGCGACCGCGGTGGCCGCCAGGATCCGCCGCGGCGAGCTCTCGGCGCGCGACCTGGCCGAACGGCTCTTCGCCCGCATCGACGCCTCGACCGTCAACGCCGTCATCGCGACCTGCCGCGACTCCGCACTGGAAGCCGCGGAGGAGGCCGACCGGGCCGTGGCGCGCGGCGAGGACGTCGGCCCGCTGCACGGCGTCCCGATGACGATCAAGGACGCCTTCGCCGCGAAGGGCCTGCCCACGACCTGGGGCGAGCCGGCGTTCGCGGGCTGCGTCGCGGACGAGGACGCGGCGGTCGTCGCACGGCTGCGGGCCGCGGGCGCGATCATCGTGGGCAAGTCGAACGTCCACCACCTGCTCGCGGACTTCGGCCGGACCGACAACCCGCTCCACGGGCGGACGCTCAACCCGAGGGACCACAGCCGGACACCGGGCGGCTCGAGCGGGGGCGCCGCGGCCGCGCTCGCCGCCGGCCTGACGTACCTCGAATACGGCTCCGACCTGGCCGGGTCGATCCGCATTCCGGCTGCCCACTGCGGCGTGTACGGCCTCAAGCCCACCCCGGGCACCGTGCCGCTGCGCGGGTTCCAGCCGCCGGGGCCGCCCGCCCGGCCCGCCCGGGAATTCCC
>NZ_MUMI01000558.1 GCF_002155975.1 Amycolatopsis kentuckyensis | reverse complement strand
GTGGACCCCGTCCGCCGCCCCTGGGTCCACAGTGGACACGGTGGTGTCCGGCGGGAGGGCGGCGAGCAGGGCGGCGGACGGGGTCCACCGGATCTTCGCCGACGAGCCGGGCGAGCTCGACGAGCTGCTGACCACCGCGTGGCTCAACGGCGTCGACGTCGACTGGGCGGCCGCCGCGGGCGAGACCGGCCGCCGGGTCCCGCTGCCGACCTACCCGTTCCAGCGCAAGCGGTTCTGGCCGCTGGACCGGCTGGACGTGTTCGCGCCCGCCCGGCCGCCCGCGCAGCCGGCGGTACCGGCGGCGACCGGGTCGCTGGAGGACGACATCGCCGCCCTGTGGGGTGAGCTGTTCGAGCGCGAGACCGTCGGCGTCGACGAGGAGTTCGGTGCGCTGGGCGGGACTTCGCTGCTGTCGGTGCAGATGGCGCTGCGGCTGCAGCAGCGCCACGGGGTGCTGGTCAACGTGCACCGCGCGGGCGGCAGCCGGGCCACCGTGCGGCGGCTGGCGCGGATCGTGCGCGCGCAGCTGGCCGACGGGTCCGCCGAACCATCCGAAGTGGACGACCACGGCGCGCTGGTCGACGCCGACCTGAAGCTGCCGCTCGGGCCGATGTCGCGACGGCGGGCCCCGGGCCGGGACGTCCTGCTCACCGGCGCCACCGGCTACCTCGGGGCGTTCCTGCTGCACGAGCTGCTGAAGACGACACAGGGCCGGGTGTACTGCCTGGTGCGCGCCGCGGACCCGGCGGAGGCGGCGGCCCGGTTGCGCGACGCGGCCGCCGCGGTGGCGCTGCCCGCCCCCGATCCGGACCGTGCCATCGCCGTGCCCGCGGACCTGCGTACCTTCGGCGAAACCGCGGACTCGCTGGCCGGGGGCGTGCTGCCGGACCGGATCGGGCACGTCGTGCACTGCGCGGCCCGGGTGGTGTTCACCGAGCCGTACCGGGTGCTGCGCGAGGACAACGTGCTGCCCCTGGCGGACCTGCTGAACTGGGTGCGCCGCCACGGCATCCGGGACTTCAGCCTGGTCTCGACGCTCGCCGCGACCGCGCCCGCGAGCGGGACCGACGGTACTCGGCTGGAGACGCGGCGCCAGCCGCTGCACCCCGACCTCGGCGGCTACGGGATCAGCAAGTGGGTCGGCGAGCGCCTGCTGGAGCGGGCCGAGGAGGACGGCATCCGGGCGCGGGTGTTCCGGCCGGGCCTGATCATGGCGGCCGGCGGCACGGGCGCGTGCAACGCCCGGGACCTGGTGTGGCTGATGCTCGCCAGCGGCCTGGCCACCGGCACCCACCCGCTCGACGACCGCGCCGAGCCGGTCGCCCCGGTCGACGTGATCGCGCGGGCGATCGCCGAGCTCGCGGTGAGCCCGGCCTCGGCGGGCCGGGTCTACCACCTGGCCGACGAGCGCTCGATCGGCACCCGGGACCTGTTCGGCCTGCTGGCCGGCACCGGGCTGGAGACCGACCCGATGCCGTTGCCCGACTGGCGGGCGATGGTGGCCAAGGAGGCGCTCGCCCGCGACAGCCGCGTGCTGTCGGCGGTCGCGCTGTACGAGCTCGAAGGCCACGAGCTGGCCGAGGACGCCGTGCAGGTGCGCGCCTGGCAGCCCTGGCTGCGCCGCCGCGGTCTCAGCTCGGCCGTCGACGGCGCGCAGCTGCGCCGTGGCCTGGCATTCCTGGCAGCGCACGACGAAGCCTTCGGCGAGCTGCTGCCCGAACTCGCGAAGGAGGGCAAGTGAGCGGCGAACGGCTGGCGGTGCTCGGCGCCGGGGTGATGGGCACGGCGATCACGACGCTGGCGGCGGGCCACGGCCTGCCGGTGACGGTGGTCGACGTCGACCCGGAGCGGCTCGCGGCGGTCGAGGCCGACGTGCGCGGGCAGCTGCGGCTGGCCCAGCTGATGGGGAAGCTGCCGGGCGACGTCACGGCCGGGGTGGTCACGCCCGCGGAGAGCGTCGCCGCGGTCGCGGACGCCGACGTGGTGATCGAGTCGATCACCGAGCGGCCCGAGCTGAAGGCGAAGGTGCTCGCCGAGGTGTCGGCCGTCGTGCGGCCGGGGACGCTGCTGGTGTCCAACACCTCGGCCATCCCCATCGACGAGCTCGCGGCCTCGGTCACCCACCCCGGGCGGCTCGTCGGCATCCACTTCATGAACCCGCCGTACCTGATCCGCGCGGTCGAACTGATCCGCGGGCCGCGCAGCACCGACCCGGCGATGGCCGCCGCGGCCGCCCTGCTGGACCGGCTCGGCCGGGAACCCGTGGTCGTCGGCGACGGCCCCGGCTTCGTGATCAACCGGATCCTGCAGCGGACGATCAACGAGGCGGCGCGGATCGTCGAGGAGGGCATCGCGAGCCCGGAGGCGGTCGACGCCGCGTTCACCGGCTGCCTCGGGCACACGACCGGGCCGCTGGCCACCGCCGACCTGATCGGCCTGGACAACGTGGTCGACTCGCTGCGCGTGCTGCACGACCGCACCGGCGACGCGGGCTACGAACCGTGCGCGCTGCTGCTGCGCAAGGTCGCCGACGGCGACTTCGGCCGCAAAACCGGCCAGGGCTTCCACCGACACTGACCTCGAGGAGAGCTGTGAGCACAACGACCAACCGGGAGCCGGTCACCGCGGACGCGGTGCGGGCGGATCTGCTGGCCTTCCTGGAGCAGCGCACGAAGCAGGCCGTCGACCCGGACCTCGACCTGTTCGCCTCCGGGCTCGTCTCGTCGATGTTCGCCATGGAGCTGGTGGTGCACCTGGAGAGCGCGTTCGGCCTGACGATCGGCGGCCCCGACCTCAAGCTGGACCACTTCCGCACCGTGACCGCGATGACCGCGCTGGTGCTGCGGTTGCGGGAGACCGCCGATGGCTGAGCCGCACGCCGAGGCGGCGGCCCTCGCGAGCGGGCTCGCCGCGGACGCCGCCGCGGGCTGGGACCTCGCCGGGGAACTGCCCCGGCCGGTGCTGCGCGAGCTCGGCGTCAAGGGCGTCCTGTGCGCGCAGGTGCCGACGGACCACGGCGGCCTCGGACTGTCCAGTGTGGACAACGGGAAACTGACCGCGCACGTGGGGACGCTGTGCGGTTCGTTGCGCAGCGTGCTGACGTCGCAGGGCATGGCGGCCTGGGCGGTGCGGCGGCTGGGCACCGCCCGGCAGCGGGCCGCCCACCTGACCGCGCTCACCGGGGGCTCGCTCGCCGGCGTGGCGTTCAGCGAGCCCGGCGCCGGCAGCGACCTTTCCGCGATGGAAACGACGCTGACCGTCGAGGGCGACGAGGTCGTCGTCGACGGCGCGAAGGTGTGGGTCACCGTCGGGGCGTACGCCGACCTGCTGGTCGTGATCGGGAAGCTGGACGGCCAGGCCGGGTGCGTGGTCGTGCCCGCCGACGCGCCGGGGGTCCGCGTGACGCGGGTGCCCGACCCGCTCGGGTGCCGCGCGGCCGGGCACGCCGACGTCCGGTTCGACCGGGTCCGGCTGCCCGCCGACGCGCTGCTCGGCGGCACCGCCCTCCCGCTCGGCATGCTCGTGACGACCGTGCTCACCTACGGCCGGATCTCCGTCGCGTGGGGCTGCGTCGGCATGCTCCGCACGTGCCTGGCCGAGGCCGCCCGGCACGTCTCGGCGCGGCGGCAGGCCGGGGTGGCCCTGAGCGAGCACCAGCTCGTGCGACGGCACCTGGCCGAGCTGCACGTCGCCGAGCGGTCGGCGACGCTGGCCTGCGCGCGGGCCAGCGGGTGCTGGGACGAGGGCGACCCCGACCTGGGCGCCGCCGCCGTGCTGGCCAAGCACGTCGCCGCGACCGGAGCGGCCGCGGGCGCGGCCACCGCCGTGCAGCTGCTGGGCTCGGCGGGCGCCCGCGACGGGCACCCGGTCGCACGCGCCTACCGGGACGCGAAGCTGATGGAAATCATCGAGGGCAGCACCGAGATCAGTCAGCTCGTGCTGGCCGAAGAAGCCCTGCGGGCGTGGGCATGACGGGAGCGGACATGATCGGGATCGGCGCCGTCCACTGTGTCCTGCCCGAGGAGTTCACCGACGTGGCGGCACTGTCCGAACTGGACACCCTGCCGGCCGAGGAGGCCGAGTTCGCCACGGGCAGCGGTGTTTCCCGCGTCGGGGTCTTCCCGGACGCCGACACCGCCGAGTACGCGACGCGGGCGTGCCAGGAGCTGCTCAAGGAAACCGGCGGCGAACCGGACGTGCTGCTCATGGTCGGCCCGCGGGCCCCGGACGTGCTGCTGGGTTCGGACGTCGGCCGGGTCCAGGCCGGCTGCGGGCTGCAGAAGACGTTCTCCTTCACCGTCGACGGGCTCGGGTGCGCGGGCTCGAGCGTGGCGTGGGCACTGGCCAGGGACCTGCTGCTCGCGGACCCGGCGAAGCAGAGCGTCCTGATCACGCACGCGAGCCGCCCCGCCGGGGCCGACCGCGTCCGCTACCCGGTCACCGTGATCGGGGACGGCGCCTACGCGATGACGGTGGTCCGCGGCGGGCGGCCGGAGCTGGTGGCGCACCGGCAGGAGACCGACGGCAGCTTCCACGACCTCTTCCGCGTCGACTACAAGCAGGCGCCGTGGTACGAGTGGCGCGAAGAGTGCCAGTCGCCTGACCGCTACCGGTTCGAGCTCGCCATGCACAGCAGGCTGCGGCTGAGCCGGCTGGTCGACGAGGTGCTCGCCGACGCCGGGATCGGCAAGG
>NZ_MUMI01000557.1 GCF_002155975.1 Amycolatopsis kentuckyensis | reverse complement strand
GATCTCCGGCGCCGACCTCGGGATCTGCCACCTCGAGACGCCGCTGGCGCCGGAGATCAGCGGCTTGATCCCGGCCAGCAGCGGCCGGTAGTCGATCTTCCCGCCGCCGTCGGCCTCGGCCTGCTCGGTCAGCGCCGGGTGGATCAGGACGTCACCGGTGGCGACGACGCTGAACGACCCGTCGGGCGCGGCCCCCGAGGAGGAGGCCGTCGAGTCCGGGAACGGCGTCGGGGCCGGGCCCTGCTGCTGGGACGGGCCGCTGCAGGCGGCCGCCAGGACGGCGACCCCGGCGAGCGCGGCGACGCGGTGCTTCGTCATCGGTCCCCCTAACGTGGTCCGGCCATCCTGCCAGCCGGGCGAATCCGGCAGAGACGGCATCCCGCCCACCGTGAAACTTCCACCACAGTCGACAACACCGATCAGAACATCGCCACAAGACAAAACCGGACAACGTGCAGCCCAGAGTGGAAAAAATACGATAAATCACCCCCACTCGCGCCACCACGGAACTACGGAGAGTAGGTCTCGCTCCGCTAACTGCGCCTTGACGCTCCTCGAACGGGTGTTTTGTAATACGAGTCACTTCGCGAACCCGATCCGACCCACCCGACCTCGGCCCCCATGGGAGCACTCGATGTCCACATACCCGCACAGGTTCCGGACCTGGAGCGTTGTTGGTTGTTGTTTGATTTCCGGCGCGCTGCTCGCCTCCTGCTCTTCGGGCAAAGACACCGCGGCACCGCAGCAGCAGGCACCCGCCAACGGCAAGATCACCCTGTACTACCTGCAGAAACAGGGTGACCAGCAGTACTTCGTCGAGCAGGCCCAGGGCGCGCAGGAGAAGGCGAAGGAACTCGGCGTCGAGCTCAAGGTCGTCAACCTCGGCCAGGACGCCAACAAAGCGATCACCGAACTCGACGCCGCGGTCGCGCAGGGCGCCAACGGCGTCGCCATCGTCGTCCCCGACCAGGCCATCGGCCCGCAGGTGATCGACAAGGCCAAGAGCGCGGGCATCCCGCTGATCGCCTCCGACGACGTCATCAAGGACGGCACCGGCGCGAAGGCCCCGTTCGTCGGCTTCAACGGCAGCCAGATGGGCGACTCGGTCGGCACCGAGGCCGGGAAGCTGTTCAAGGCCGCGGGCTGGGCCGCCGCCGACACCAAGATCATCAGCGCGTACAAGCAGGACCTGACCGTCTGCACCGACCGCGTCAACGCCGCGAAGTCCGCGTTCGCCAAGTCCGCGGGCGCCGACGTCCCGGTCATCGACGTCGGCACCGACAACTCCCCGGTCGACGCGCAGAACCGCTCCGGCGCGGTGATCGGCTCCAACCCGGGCGTCAAGCACTGGGTCGTCTGGGGCTGCAACGACGAGAACGAGACCGGCGTGGTGACCGCGCTGGCCAACTCCGGTGTCGCGGCGAACAACATCATCGGCGTCGGGCTCGGCGCCTACCTCGACTGCAAGGACTGGGCCGCCGGCAAGGACACCGGCAACAAGGCCGCGCTCTACATCTCCGGCGCCGAGGTCGGCCGCTCGGCCATCCAGGTGCTGGTCGACAAGGTGAAGAACGGCAAGGAACTGCCCGCCGAGACGATCGCCAAGACCACGATCGTCAACAAGGACAACTACAAGCAGGCCGGCGTCAACTGCACCTGACCGCCCCCCTCGTGCGTGGTGCGGCGGGTTCCCGCCGCACCACGCACGACCGCCGTACGGAAGGCGACCATGTCCAGCTCTCCTCCCGCGCTCGCCGTCGAGGGCATCGGCAAGCGCTTCTCCGGGGTCACCGCCCTCGACGACGTCTCGCTGGAGTTCCGCTCCGGCGAAGTCCTTGCGCTGATGGGCGAAAACGGCGCCGGCAAGTCGACGCTCCTGCGCGTGCTGTCCGGCGACCAGGGCCCCGACGACGGCCGGCTCCTCCTGGACGGCACCGAGGTCACCTTCGACACCCCGCGCGCGGCGATGGCCGCCGGGGTGCGCGTGATCTACCAGGAACCGGAGATCATCCCGCACGTTTCGGTGGCGGAGAACGTCTTCGTCGGCGAACTCCCCGCGAAAGCCCGGGTGTTCAGCCGCCGCACGCTCACCAAGGCCACGCACGACGCGCTCGCCGAGTACGGCTTCGAAGGCGTCCTCAATCCGGCGACGCTCGGCGTCGCGCTGTCCGCCGCACAGCGCCAGCTCGTCGAGATCCTGCGCGTGCTCACCGCGGCCACGCCGCCGCGGGTGATCGCCTTCGACGAGCCGACGTCGTCGCTGTCGGAACACGAGGTCGAGGCGCTGTTCCGGCTGATCGGGCGGCTGCGCGACAGCGGCGTCGCGGTCGTCTACGTCTCGCACCGGATGAAGGAGATCTTCCAGCTCGCCGACCGCGTCGCCGTGCTGCGCGACGGCAAGCTCGTCGGCGTCCAGCAGGCCGCGGAGACCGACGAGGCCGGGCTGGTCCGGATGATGATCGGCCGCGACCTCTCGGCTCTCGAGCGCCGCGTCACGCAGGACACCGGTGACGTGGTCCTGAAGCTCGACGACGTCACGACCGACGACGTCACCGGGATTTCGCTGCAGGTCCGCGCGGGCGAGGTCGTCTGCCTGGCCGGGCTGGTCGGCGCGGGCCGGTCCGAGCTGGCCCGCGCGATCGTCGGCGACCTGCCGATCCGGTCCGGGACCGTGGAGCTCGGTGGCAAGCGGCTGCGCGCGCACAACCCGGGTGACGCCGTCAAAGCGGGCATCGGCTTCGCGCCCGAAGAGCGCAAGACGGACGCGTTGCTCATGCAGCGGTCCGTACGCGACAACGTCTCCATCGCCGTCCTCGACCGTCTTCGCCGCTTCCGGGTCGTGAAGCGGGCGAAGGAACGCGCGCTCGTCGAGGAGTACGTACGCGAGCTTCGCGTGCGGACGCCGTCGATGGAGCAGGAAGTCCGCAAGCTTTCCGGTGGCAACCAGCAGAAAGCCGTCCTCGCGCGCTGGCTCGCGCGGCGGCCGAAGCTGCTGATCCTCGACGAGCCGACGCGCGGGGTCGACGTCGGCGCGAAGGCCGAGATCTACCGGATCATCGACGGCCTCGCCGCCGAGGGCATCGCGCTGCTGGTCATCTCCTCCGACCTGCCCGAGGTCCTGACGCTGGCCGACCGCATCCTCGTCATGCGCGCCGGGCGCCTCGCCGGCGAGATCGGCCGCGAGGACGCGACCGAGGAAGCCGTGCTGACCCTCGCCATCCCCGAAACCGAACCAGCCGTGGACGACGCCCAGGAGATCGGCGCATGAGCACCCCCACCAAGGAAACGTCGGCGCCCGCCGCGCCACCCCAGCCGAGCG
The DNA here is from genome assembly GCF_002155975.1 of Amycolatopsis kentuckyensis. Lineage (GTDB taxonomy): Bacteria > Actinomycetota > Actinomycetes > Mycobacteriales > Pseudonocardiaceae > Amycolatopsis > Amycolatopsis kentuckyensis. Next base: position 77 of record NZ_MUMI01000557.1, on the reverse strand, counting down.
CCGCGCGGCGCGTGCTGACCGGCATCGGCGTGCAGAACTCCAGCCTGATCATCACGCTGATCGCGCTGGTGATCCTG
>NZ_MUMI01000556.1 GCF_002155975.1 Amycolatopsis kentuckyensis | reverse complement strand
CCGCGCACCCCGCCGCCGCCCGCGCCACCGCAGCAGCCGCAACCGCCGCGGCGCCGGCGTCCGGCCGACAACGACGACGAAGACGATTTCGGCGGACCGATTCTTTCCTGAGGGGGACCCGATGGCGGACGTGGAACTCAGCACCGACCTGACGGCGCACGCGAAGCAGCTCGACGCCATCGGCGACGGGCTGCAGCAGGCCGTCGACGCGGCGAACCAGGTGAGCATGCCGACCGACGCGTACGGCATCCTCTGCCAGCCGTTCCGGATGCTGCTCGACCCGGTGGAGCAGTACGGGATCGACGCGCTCAAGGACGCCGTGCAGGCGATGACGGCGGTCTCGGGCAAGGTCCGCGAGGCCGCGGCGGCCTACCGCAAGTACGAAACCGGCGTCGCCGACGACCTGAACAAGTCCGCGGGCGGTGCGTGATGCCGGAGGGGAACCCGCTGGTCGTCGACGCCAAGAAGGACCCGGACGGGCCGGGCGCGTTCACGGCGGGCAACGGCGACTACGGCTGGGCCGGCGGCATCGGCATCGCCGAGTCGTCGATGGACGCGTTCAACGGCATCAAGGACGGCGACTGGGTTTCCGGCGGCCTCGGCATGCTGTCGCTGGCCGGCGAGATCGCCGGGGCGGCGATCGACCCGTTCGGGTACCTGATGTCGTCGGTGGCGTCGTTCCTGATGGAACACGTGCAGCCGTTGAAGGACATGCTGGATTCGGTGGCGGGCAACCCTCCGGTGATCCAGTCCTATGCGGACACCTGGGGCAACGTCTCGAAGGCGCTCGGCGAGCGGAAGACGGACTTCGACAACGCGGTCAAGAACGGCACGACGGGCTGGACGGGAGCGGGCGCGGACGCGTACCGCAAGTTCGCGGCGGAGCATTCGGACGCGCTGTCGGGCGCGGCGACGGTGGCCGGCGCGATCAGCACGGTCACGATGATCATGGGCCAGGTCGTGTCGTTCGTCCGCGAGACGGTGCGGCAGCTGATCGCGGACCTGGTCGGCAAGCTCATCGCGTGGGTGATGGAGGAGGTCTTCAGCCTCGGCTTCGGCACGCCGGTGGTGGTGGCCCAGGCGTCGGCGGCGATCGCCAAGTGGGGCAAGAAGATCGGTGAGCTGCTCAAGAAGCTGACCGACACGATCCGGAAAGTGTCGCCGCTGCTGTCGAAGCTGGTGGACCTGTTCGAGAAGATCGCGAAGGTCTTCGGGAAGGTGCTGGGCAAGGTCAGCGGTCTGGACGGGCTCAAGGTCAAGGAAGGCGGCTTCGTCCGCAAGATCCCGAAGGGCGAGGGCGGCGGAGTCCACGCCCGGGCCCACGGCGGCGCGGACGGCGATTCGCCCGACGGCTCTCCCGATGGCTCCCACAGTGGGGACGGTCACGCGGATTCCGACTCGCCGGACGGGTCATCGTCGCGCGATGCCGAAGGCACCCCGGACGGCAGCCCATCGGCCGCCCGGAGCGGAGAGAGCAACCCCTCCACCCGCTCGGGCGACACGTCCCGCGCCGGCGACACGCACGCGGGCGACACGCATGCGGGCGACTCGAGCCCGTCGCCGAGCCGCGGAAGTGACGGAACGCCCTCGCACACCGGGGATTCCGGTTCGTCGCCCACCCGCTCGCCCTCGCGAGCGGGCGATTCGACCCCGTCGCACACGGGGGATTCGAGCCCGTCGCCTGCTCGGGGAAGCGACGGAACGCCTTCGCACGCTGGCGATTCCGGCCCATCGCCGACCCGGGGAAGCGACAGCACCCCTTCGCACACCAGCGACTCCGGCCCGTCACCCACCCGCGGAAGCGACAGCACGCCCTCGCACACCGGGGATTCCGGCCCATCGCCCACCCGCGGAAGCGACAGCACCCCCTCCCACACCGGGGATTCCGGCCCATCGCCCACCCGCGGAAGCGACAGCACCCCCTCCCACACCGGCGACTCCGGCCCGTCCCCGGCTCGGGGCGACAGCTCTCCCGCGCCGGCCCGTGGGGGCGATACCAGTCCGGCGCCCGGCTCGCCGGGGC
>NZ_MUMI01000555.1 GCF_002155975.1 Amycolatopsis kentuckyensis | reverse complement strand
TGTTCGTCTGCCGCCCGCCGACCGCGACGCCGACCGGACGTTACGTCGGCGTCGTCCACTTCCAGCGGCTGCTGCGGGAGCCGCCGGCGGAGCTGGTGGCCAGCGCCGTGGACACCGGCCTCCCGCCGCTGAAACCGGGGGCTTCGCTGGCCGAGGTCACGCGGTACTTCGCGGCCTACAACCTGACCTGCGGACCGGTCATCGACGCCGAGGACCACCTGATCGGCGCGGTCACCGTCGACGACGTCCTCGACCACCTGCTGCCGGAGGACTGGCGCGAGACCGGGCTGCACGACACCTTGGAGGAAGACCGTGCCTGAGCTGACTTCGGGACGGCGGCTCGACCAGCCCCGCGGCCAGAACCGGTTCAGGCTGAACATCGACCCGGACACGGTCGGCAGGCTGTCCGAACGGCTGGCGCGGTTCCTCGGCACCGGGAAGTACCTGTTCTGGCAGACACTGATCGTCGCGGTGTGGATCGTGCTGAACATCACGGCGGTGTCGCTGCGCTGGGACCCGTACCCGTTCATCCTGCTCAACCTGGCGTTTTCGACACAGGCGGCGTACGCGGCACCGCTGATCCTGCTGGCGCAGAACCGGCAGGACGACCGCGACCGCGTCTCCCTGGAGGAGGACCGGAACCGGGCGGCCCAGACGAAAGCGGACACGGAATACCTGGCCAGGGAACTGGCGGCGCTGCGCCTGGCGGTCGGCGAAGTGGCGACGCGCGACTACCTGCGCAGCGAGCTGGACCGGCTCCGGGAGGACCTGTCCATCCAGCCCAGGAAGTCCCGCACTCCTACCGGCTCGTAACATGGACGAGGTGACCAGCACCCAGCAGCTCCCCAGCGTCGACGACGTCCGCAGCGCGCTGAAGAGCGTGCAAGATCCCGAGATCCGGAAACCCATCACGGACCTGGGGATGGTCAAGGACGTGGTCGTCGGCGCCGACGGCGTGGTCACGGTCGGGATCTACCTGACGGTGGCCGGCTGCCCCCTGAAGGCGACGCTGACGGCCGACACCCAGGCGGCGGTCTCCAAGCTCCCGGGCGTCTCGGACGTCCGCGTCGAGCTGGACGTGATGAGCGACGAGCAGCGCACGGAGCTGCGCAAGTCCCTGCGCGGCGACGCGGCGGAGCCGGTGATCCCGTTCGCGCAGCCGGGCTCGATGACCCGGGTGTACTGCGTGGCGTCGGGCAAGGGCGGCGTGGGCAAGTCTTCGGTGACGGTCAACCTGGCGGCGGCGATGGCGGCCCGCGGGCTGTCGGTGGGTGTCGTGGACGCGGACATCTACGGCCACTCGATCCCCCGCATGCTGGGCGCGCGCGAGAAGCCGACCAAGGTCGACACGATGATCATGCCGCCGCAGTCCCACGGCGTGAAGGTGATCTCGATCGGCATGTTCACCCCGGGCAACACCCCGGTGGTCTGGCGCGGCCCGATGCTCCACCGCGCGCTGCAGCAGTTCCTGGCGGACGTGTTCTGGGGCGATCTGGACATCCTGCTGCTGGACCTCCCGCCGGGCACCGGCGACATCGCGATCTCGGTGGCCCAGCTGATCCCGAACGCGGAGATCCTGGTGGTGACCACGCCTCAGCAGGCGGCGGCCGAGGTGGCCGAGCGGGCGGGGGCGATCGCGCTGCAGACGCGTCAGCGCGTGGCGGGCGTCATCGAGAACATGTCGTGGCTGGACCAGGCCGACGGCTCCCGCCTCGAGCTCTTCGGCGCCGGCGGCGGCCAGACGGTGGCCGATTCGCTGACGAAGTCGATCGGCTCGGAGGTACCCCTCCTCGGCCAGGTCCCGATGGACCCCAGGGTGGTCACCCAGGGCGACGCGGGAACGCCGATCGTGCTGTCCGAGCCGGAGGCCCCGGCCGCGCGGGTGCTGAGCGACGTGGCGAAGAAGCTCTCGGTCCGGGCGCGCGGGCTGGCCGGGATGATGCTGAACGTGACACCGGCCGGGCGCTACCCAGCAGGGTGCCGAAGCCGTGGGTCCTGTCCGCCCCACCCGGAACACAGCCGGTCCGAAGCACCGGCTCCGGCAGCCAGGCGACGCTCAGCGCCCGGCCGGTGTCACGTTCAG
>NZ_MUMI01000554.1 GCF_002155975.1 Amycolatopsis kentuckyensis | reverse complement strand
CGGCGGGGATCCGGGACCGGGGCGGGCTGAGCTGGTCCGCTCCGTGGCGGGGCGTGGTGTTCGACCTGCGTTCGCTGAACTCGACGATCCAGCGCGTCGACGAGCTCATCTCGTCGCGCGCGGGTGATCGCTGGCACGGCACGACGCGCGTGCCCGCCGACCGTACGGGCAGCGCGGCCGTCGCCGGCGAGCTGCTGTCCGGGCCGTCACTGGCGCTGCAGAAGCTCGGGCCGTTGCTGGTGCTCGCCGGCGCGGTCGTCTTCTCGGTTCTCGCGGGCGCGTACGAGTACGGGATCGCGGCGGTGCTGAGCACCTTCGTCGCCGGCCTGGTGCTGTGCAGCACCGCCGGGTCGCGGCTGATCACGCGGCTGGCCCACCCCTGCACCCTGTCCCTCGACCCGATGGGCCTGCGCCTGGCCGTCGGCGGCGACCAACGCCTGCTGGCGCGCGCCGACGTGACCGAGGTCGAGGTCTCCGGGCCTTCGACGGCAAGGGTGGTGCGGGCCCGGCTCGGACCCCACACGCGTCCACCCGACCCGTTGCGGCCCCGGTGCTTTGCGTACCAGGAGGAGGAACGGATCGTAGACGTCGTACCGCTGTCTTCGGCCGCCCACGGGTTCCGGCACGGTCTGTTCGCCTATCCGGCGCAGGTCGAGAACCTGGTCGCCGGGTTCCGCCCCGAGCCTCCGGCGCCGAGCGCGCCCACGGCGGAGAAAGCCGTGGTGCTGCGGGTCTCCCGGCAGCCCGGATCGAACCACACCACCATCGCGTCGGCGCTCCGGGCCGGCGGCACACGGATCCTGATCGAGCCCGGTCGCTACGAGGAACGTCTCAAGATCTGGGGTCCGGTCGAGCTGAGCGCGGCGGGCGGACCGGTCGTGATCGAGGCGCCGGACGGGGTCACCCTCGACTGCGCCGGACGGATCACCCTCGACGGGCTGGAGATCGTCAACCGCGGCGTGGCCGCGATAAGCACCTCGGCTCAGCTGAGCTTGCTCCGCTGCACCGTCCTCGCCTTGGGCGAAGTCGCGGTCTCCGCGCTGCGCGACGCCCACCTGACCATGACCGACTGCGAGGTCCGGGCCGGCAGCGTCGAACTGGCCGGTGCGCGCGGGACTTTCGAGCGCAGCCGGTTCATCGACGCCCAACGGCACGCGATCCTGCTCAAGGACGGGGCGCACGCCGAGATCACGGGCTGCTCGATCACCGGAAGCCGTGGCCACGGCATCCACGTGCTGGCTTCGACCGCGCGGATCGAGGAATGCGAACTGCGGCGGATCGGCAACGCCGGGGTGGCGATCGGTGCCCAGTCCGAGGCCGACGTGCTGCGCTGCACCGTGCGTGACACGCACAGCACCGGCATCTCGTACTACGAGCAGGCGCGCGGCACCGTGCGCGACAGCACCGTCATCGGCGCGAAGGACGGCCTGTTCATCGCCCGGGGCTCGGATCCGGCGATCCACGGCTGCCGGTTCGAGCGCTGCCAGGCCACCGGCGTCACCGTCGGAGAGCAGGGGCTGGGACGGCTGGAGGACTGTCACGTCGAGGCGGCCGGGGAAACCGGCATCAACCTCACCGACGGCGCCGACGCCACGCTGCACGCCTGCCGGGTCATCGGCGGACGCAACGGCGTGATGGTGCACAAAGCCCGGGGGACCATCACCGGCTTGACGGCCAGTGGCCAGACCGCCAATGCGGTTCTCGTCCGCGAGGAGGCGTCGCTGCGGCTCAGCGGTGCGCGTCTCGAGCACGCAGGATCCGGGTTCACCGCCCGCGGCAGCGGCGTGACGGTCGCGCTCGTCGACGTGACCATCGCGGACGTGGCCCAGTCGGGCGTCACGCTGGAGAACCGGGCCCGTGCGACCGCGGAGCGGACCACGGTCGAGCGGGCACAGCTGTTCGGCTTCGACTGCCGCGACGAGAGTCATCTGTCCGCCCACGAGAGCGTCATCACCGAGCCGGGCGAGGGTGGCGTGGTCACCGTCAAGGACGCCGCTGTGGACGCCGACGGACTGACAGTCTCCGATTCCCGCCGGGACGGCGTTCTCGGCCGCGACAACAGCCGTCTGACTGTCTCACGGGCGCGGCTGAGGGGCGGTGAGCGCGACGGGCTGCGCCTCGACCCCTCGGTGTTCGGCCGGTTCGAGGACTGCGAGGTGACGGGGTACAAGGGCGAGGCGGTGGCCGCGGGGAACGACCGCGTGGTGATGGTGGACGTGCGGACCGGCGCCACGGCCGAGGAGGTGCGGCAGCCCGAGGCGGGGCCGCTGGCCGAACTGGACCGGATGGTCGGCCTGGAACTGGTCAAGCGGCAGGTCGCGGTCCAGGTCGACCTGTTGCGGGTCGCCCGCTGGCGCGAGAGCGCCGGGCTCCCGGCCCCGCCGACCGCGCGGCACCTGGTGTTCTCCGGGCCGCCCGGCACCGGCAAGACGACCGTGGCCCGGCTGTACGGGCAGATCCTCGCCGCCCTCGGGGCGTTGAAGAAGGGGCACGTCGTCGAGGTCGCCCGCGGCGACCTGGTCGGCGAATTCCTCGGTCTCACCGCCCAGAAGACCGAGAGGGTCTTCGCGCGGGCTCGCGGGGGCGTGCTGTTCATCGACGAGGCATACAGCCTGGCACGACGGTTCGGTGCCGGGTCGGATTTCGGCCAGGAGGCCATCGACGTCCTGACCAAGCTGATGGAGGATCACCGCGAGGAGGTCGTGGTGATCGCGGCGGGCTACACCGAGGAGATGCGAACCTTCCTCGACTCCAATCCGGGACTGCGCTCCCGCTTCTCCCGCACGCTGGAGTTCCGCGCCTACGATCCCGCCGAACTGACCGAGATCATCCGGCTCCAGGCGGACAAGTACGCCTACCGGCTCGCCGCGGACGTCGGCCCCCTGCTCACCGAGCGGTTCGACAAGCGGCAGCGCAGGAGTGACGGCGCCAACGCGCGCGACGCTCGCACTGTGCTGGAGATGATGGTGGAACGGCACGCCGCGCGCCTGGCCGAGAACGCGGCCCCGACGCGGAGCGATCTCGCCGTACTGCTCGCCGAGGACATCCCCGAGAAGGATCCGCTGTGACGGCGGAAGACGGACCGACGCCGGCCGAGCTCGCCATCCTGGAACGGGTGCGGCGCGCCGGCGAGGGCCACGACGTGCTGAGCTGGTTCCTCGGCCCGGAGGCCGCCGCGGTCGCCGACGAGGTCCGCGCCGGAGCCCTGCTGCCGGACGGCATGGTCCGGCGGTCGGCGGCGCTCGCCATCGCTTACCACTACTGGTTCCGCTACCTCGCAGGCCGCGGCACCGAGCCCATGGCGCTGGCCGATGCGCTGCTGTGCTTCGTCGTTCTCCGCGAGGACTCACCGGATCACGTCCCGCCCGTACTGGCCCCCGTGCTCGCCGTCTTCTCCGGTGAGCCCGCCGACGGTGACGTGGAGCCGGGCGACGCCTTCGAGGCAGCCACCGGATTGGTGATGCTCTACCAGACCAGGCGGCATCCGCCGATCCTGATCGGCGCCGAGCGGCTGCTGAGGTACGTGCTCGCGGGCTTGCCGCCGGCCGACGTCGACCGGGGCACCTGCCTGTCCACGCTGGGGCTTGCCCGGCTTTACGCCTTCCACGACGGGGCCGGACACGACACGCTGGCCGAGGCGGTCGGCCACTGCCGCGCGGCCGTCGCCGCCGCGCCCGGTGAGCAGGCCGAGCAGGCTCGCAGGCACGGCAACCTCGGCATCGTCCTCCGGCACTGGTCCGACGCGACGTCGGACGTCGAGACCATGCGCGAGAGCCTGGCGGAGCTGAGGCTGGCGGTGCGCATGGGGACCGCGGACCAGCCCAACCACGCCGGGCACTGCGCCGCGCTGGGCTCGGCTTTGGGCCGTGCGGCCGGTCTTCTCCAGGATCCGGCGATCCTGCCCGAGGCGATCGACGTGCTGCGCCAAGCCCTCGCGACCCGCGACCCGGACGTACCGCCGCCGGCGGCACACCTGGCCGAGCTGGCCACCGTTCTGGTCATGCACGCCGTGGCGAACGACCGGCCCGAGCTCTACGGCGAGGGAATCGACGCCTGTCGCCGGGCCGCCGACACGGCGCCCAACCCGGTCGAGCGCGCCGCCTACCTGGCCAACCTCGCCATGTTCCTCAACGGTCGCTGGAACCTCGATGGCGACCCGAGGGGCCTGGACGAGGCGGAGGCGGCCGCCCGTGCCGCCGTCGGCTGCGTTCCACCCGGCCACCCGTCGCAAGTCATGGCGAACTTCATTCTCTGCGGCGTGCTGCGTTCCCGCCATGGGGTGACGGGCCGCCTCGCCGATCTGGACGAGGCCATCGCCCTCGCCCGGGCGGCACTGGACGCCACGCCGACACCGGACCGCGGCCAGCGGGTCGCCCGTGGCACCGAGCTGGCCGGCCTGCTGCGGCTGCGCGCGGTGGCCGTCGGCACGCCCGACACCCTCGACGAACCCATCGCCCTGCTTCGCGACCTGGAACGGGAAGTTTCCGAGCACTCCGCCGACCGGGCCCGTGTTCTCTTCGCGCTCGCGCGCTGTCTGGCGCACGCTCGGCGAGGTGGGGGCGAAGGGATCGACCGCTTCCGGGAATGCCTCACGCTGCCGCACCCCAGCAGCACTTTCGAGGCCGAAGTGCGGTTCGCATGGGGAAGTGCGCTCGCCCAGAGCGCCGAAGCGGGCGACGAGGACGCGTGGCGGCAGGCGACCGACCAGATGCGACAGGGGCTCGCGCTGCTCCCGCCGACCGACGCGCGCCGCGCCGAGTTCCTCTCCGATTTCGGCGGCATCACGGCGCAGCACGCCTTGAACACCGGCGATCTTGCCGAGTACGAGGAGGCAGTGTGCCTCGGCCGCGAGGCCGTCGCCCACGCCCCGGCGGGCAACACGTCGGAGGCGGCCGCGTACCAGTCGAACCTGGGCGCCGCGTTGGTGAACCTCGCGCACCGGATCGGCGACGCCGCGCTGCTGGCCGAGGCGGTGCAGGCGCATCGCACGGCGGTCGCCCTGAGCCTCGCCGACGACCACCATCGGGCGCACCGCATCGGCAACCTCGGCGGCGCTCTGCAGCGGCTGGCCGAGGTCCGTGCGGATCCCGGCCCGCTCGAGGAGGCCATCGCCGTCCTGCGCGAAGCGGTGGCGTCCACCGCGAACATCCCTGGCAAGGCCCATTGCCTCGCTTCGCTCGGTCAGGTGCTGCGCTCGTTCTCCCGCTTCACCGGCGATCCGGCGCCGCTGTCGGAGGCGGTCGAACGCCACCGCGAAGCGATCGCCGTCCAGCCGGCAACACCGTCGCCGGCGGCACTGCTGGGCCTCGCGAACAGCCTGGCGGACCTTTATGACCACACCGGCGACGACGGCCTGCGGGAAGAGGCCGTGAGGCTGCTCCGGAGCGCCCGGGACCTCATCCCGGAGGCCTCCGACGACAGAGCCGCGGTCCTCACCAGTCTCGGCCACGTCGAGTGGGCCCGGGCCCGCGACTCCGGCGACCACGGCCGGATGGACGAAGCCCTCGCCACTCTCCGCGAGGCCGTTGCCGCGGCGCCCGCTCACCACGGTAGCCGCAGCATGGCGCTGACCAACCTGGGCGTGGGTCTCCTGCAACGCGCCCAGCGCAGCGGTGATCGCACCTGGCACGCCGAGGCCTTGACCGTGCTGCGCCGCGCCGTGAGCGAAGGCTCGCCGACCTCGTTCGACCGCGCCGGACGCCTCAACAACCTCGCCGGCGCGTTGCGTGGCTGGTACGACATCGTCGAAGATCCCGCCGCCGCCGACGAGGCGGCCGACCTGCTGAGCGAGGCGGCATCCCTGACCGGTGGCGAACGCGTGGGCGCGGAGCTGACCGTGCTCAACGTCGGTCTTCTGCTGCACAGCCGGGCGATTTCGAGCGACGAACCCGGCGACGCCGCCGCGGCCCGGCAGGCTTTGGAGGTCGCGGCGACCAGGCTCCGCGAGGGCCATCCCCAGCGCGCAGTCGCCCTGTCCACTCTCGCGTCCGCTTGCCTGCACCACGCGCAGCTCGTCGCCGACGGGACCGAGCCGGTCGTGCGCGAGGCCCTTCGCCGGGCGGTCGCGGTCGCAAGGGAAGCCCTCACCTGTATGCGCGATGACGCCGCGGACCGGGCCGGCGCACTGGTGATCCTCGCCAGGGCACAGGTACTGCGGGCCGAACTCGGCGAGCCGGTCGACTTGACGGAGACCACCCGGCTCGTCCGGCAGGCGGCGGAGAACCCGGCCGCTCCGCTCGTGATCCGCTTGTTCGCCGCCCGCACGTGGGGCGATGCCGCGGCGAGGGCCGGCCGGGACACCGACGCCCTCGACGGCTACGCCTACGCAGTCGATCTCCTGCCCCGCATCGCCCCGCGCAGCCTGGGCCGTGCCGACCAGGAGGACCGCCTCCGGGCCGGTCCCGGGCTGGCCGGCGACGCCGCCGCGTTCGCGCTGCGCACCGGCGATCCCGGCCGCGCCCTCGTCCTCCTGGAGCAGGGGCGGGGTGTCCTGCTCGCGCAGGGCCTCGACAACCGCGGCCAGGTGTCCCGGGTGCGTGACATCGCCCCCGCTCTCGCCGATGAGTTCGAGCGGATCCGCGACCAGCTGAGCGTCGTCCCGCCGCCGCTCCCGGCCCTGTGGACCGACTCCAGCGCCCCGGGCCTGCCGGCCGGCGGGACCAGTGCGGGCCTGAGCACCGAGGCGCGGCACGCGCTCGCCCGGCGCTGGGACGAACTCGTGGCGGAGATCCGTGGCCTGCCCGGGCTCGCGGATTTCCTGCGTGTACCGGACCTGCCGGAACTGCTCGCCGCCGCCGTCGAAGGGCCGGTCGTCGTCGTCAACGTCAGCAGCTACCGATCCGACGCCATCATCGTGACCGCCGACGACGGGATCGTGGTGGTGCCGCTGCGGGACCTGGCTCCCGGGACCGTCCTGTCGAGGGCGGCGCTGTTCATCGAGTGCGTCGAGCAGGCTTACGGCTCGCACGGGGTGGACAGCGCCGTCGTGGCGATGGGCATGCTCACCGAGACGCTGCGCTGGCTGTGGGACACCGTCGCCGCCCCCGTTCTCGACCGGTTGAGCCTGCGCACCGTCCCGCTCGACGAGCCGAGGACCAGACTGTGGTGGTGTCCCACCGGGTGGCTCTCGTTCCTGCCGCTGCACGCCGCCGGACGAGACGGGCCGGACTCCGGCAAGTGGGTCGTCGACCGCGTGCTCCCCTCGTACACGCCGACGCTGCGTGCCCTGCTGCAAGCACGGCGGCATCCGACGCCGGGCGGCCGGACCGTCCCGGCGCCGCTGGTCGTCACGCTTTCCGAGACGCCGGGCGCCGAGCCACTGCCGGGTGTGGACCACGAGGCGGAGACGGTGCTGGAGATCTTCCCGGGCGGGCGGCACCTGTCCGACGCCGAGGCCACGGTCGCTGCCGTGCGCCGAGCACTGCCCGCGCATTCTTGGGTCCACTTCGGCTGCCACGCCGTCAGCGACGCACACACGTCGTCGGCCAGCGGGCTCGTCCTGCACGACGGCCGGCTCACCACCCTCGACGTCGCCGCCGAGCGGCCGGCCCATCCCCAGCTCGCCGTGCTGTCGGCGTGCTCGACCTCCCGGGGCGGCTTCGCCCTGCCCGACGAGGCGGTGCAGCTCGCGTCGTCCTTCCAGCTCGCCGGATACCCCCATGTCATCGGCACGTTGTGGGCCGTGGCCGACGAGCTGTCGACGTACGTGATCAAGGAGTTCTACGCCGCGCTCGCCCAGAACCTCGCCGATGGCGTGCCGATCACCCCGGCCGCGGCCCTGCACGGCCCGACCAGAGCGCTGCGCGACCGCTACGCCAAGGCGCCGCACCTGTGGGCGGCGTACGTGCACACCGGACCGTGACGGTCAGGGCGACTCCGGCGTGTCGCCGCCGGCGGTTCCCACGGCTGTGCCCGACGGTCCCTCCGGCAGCTCCTCCGGCTCGTCCTTGCCGTCGGTGGGCCGGTAGGTGCGCGTGCGTGAGAAACGCGCGACGAGGTCTTCCAGGCCGTCGTCAGGACTTGTGGTCATCGATGCCTTCCTCCGGTGCCGACGGGTGAAGCAGTTCCAGCACTTCGATGTCGGCGGCTTTGACGTACACCCCGGCGCTGCCGGGCATGCGGCTCACGAAGGTACCGTCGGGCGCCATCCGGTACTGGGTCTGCAGGTAGATGTCCCCCGGTTGAGGATAGGCCGACACGGCCGATCGGGATCCGAGCCACCCGCCCACCCACAGCCCGCTCTTGAGCCGCATGCGGACGAAACAGGATCCGCTGTCGTGGAACAGTGCGTCCCAGGCGGTCGGCGTCGGCTCGTACCGCGCCCGCGCGCGGCGGCGGACCCACCACCCCTCGGCCCAGGCCACGATCGACGGCACGACGACCACGAGCAGCAACCCGGTCAGGCCCGCCAGCCGCGGATGTTGCGCCACGCCCCCGAACGGCGTCCCCGCGGCCGATCCCAGCAGCTGCCCCAGCCACGGCCCCAAGGCGACCGCGTACACCGCGTCGAGCAAGGCACCCGCGGCGATGGCCCGCACCAACCGGTTCTGCGGCTCGTTCTCGGCCGCGCGGATACCGCTCAGCCTCTCCCGGACAGCCTGGTAGAAGACGCCAGGAAGCACGAGGACCAGCAGAATCGTCAGCTGCTGGACTGTCCCCGGAATCATGCCGCTCCTTTCTGCCCCGCGCGCCTGACGCTCGCGGCGGAGCGGTCGACCACAGGGTGACACAACCGCCCAGCACGCCGTGCGGCAACCTTTCCTCGTGTTCAGCCCCAGCCTGTGTTCCGTTGCGAGCTCTTGTTCCGCTGTGTGGACGTGCTGGCCGTCCGGGAACGGGGTCCTGAGAATGCCTGCATGACGGGGTTGAACGACGAAACCGCCTACGACCGGGTGCGCGTCGCGCAGTGGCGGGCGGGGGAGGCGCGCATGCCGGGCCTGAGCCGGCGCGACCTGCTGCGGCTGACGGCGGCCGGTGGTCTCGCGCTGGCCGCGGCCGCGACGGCACCGGGGACGGCGTCGGCCGCGGGCCCGATCGTCAAGCCGCTGCCGCCGGAGCTGTTCGACGTTCACGGCAGCAACGCCGAGACGCGCTGGGAAGCCATGAGCGGCCAGGGATACCTGACCCCGGTCGACCGGTTCTTCGTCCGCGACCACACGTCGACCCCGGTGCTGGACGCCGCGACCTGGCGGCTGGAGCTGTTCGGCTCCGGACTGCGCGGCGGGCCGGTCGAGTTCACCTACCAGGATCTGCGTGCGCTGCCGTCCGAGACGATCACCGCGTTCATCGAATGCGCGGGCAACGGGCGGAGTTTCTTCACCAGCCAGCAGGGCCAGGCGGTGAGTGGAACGGCGTGGAAGCTCGGGGCGATCGGGGTCGCGCGCTGGCGCGGCGTCCGGCTGGCGACTGTGCTCGCTCGGGCCGGGCTATCCCGCGACGCCGTGGACGTGCTCCCGGAGGGCCTGGACCAGGACTACGTGGCGGCCGGGGTGAACCTGGGCAAGGTGCGGCGGCCGCTGCCGGTGGGCAAGGCGCTGCAGGACGTCCTGCTGGCGTACGAGATGAACGGGCAGCCGCTGCCGGCCGACCACGGGTTCCCGGTGCGGCTGGTGGTGCCGTCCTGGGCCGGGATCTCGTCGATCAAGTGGCTGGGCCGGATCGAAGTGTCGGCGACGCCGCTGGTTTCGCCGTGGAGCACCCAGTTCTACCGGCTGCTGGGGCCGGACTACCCGGCGGAGGGCACGCTCGTCACCGAGCAGGTGGTGAAGAGCGCGTTCGAGCTCCCCTGGGGCGCGACGCTGGTAGCCGGGCAGCGGCAGGTGCTGCGCGGCCGCTCCTGGTCGGGGCACGGCCGCATCCGGCGGGTCGAGGTCAGCACGGACGGCGCGACCTGGCAGCCGGCGAGACCGATCGGCCACGCCGCCGACCGCGGCTGGCTGCGCTGGGAGTTCCCGTGGCGCCCACGCGAGGCGGGTGCGTACACGCTGCGGGCGCGCGCGACCGACATCACCGGCGCGAGCCAGCCGGACGTCGCGCCGTACAACACGCAGGGCTACCTGTTCGGCGCGGTCGTCCGCCACCCGGTCACGGTCGCCGGATGAAGAGGGTGGTCCGCGCGCTCGTCCGGGCGTTGACCGGCATCGGCTGGGTCCTGGTACTGCCGGTGCCGCCGTTCGAGCCGGGGCTGGCCGTGCCGGTACCGCGGCCCGGGCCGACGTCCTGCTGGTGCTCGTTTCCCGGCGGCCCGGAAGTCGTGTCGCGTTGATCCTGCCGCACGTCACCCGGTCGTGACGCCCGCCGTCGCTGACGCCGGGCTCGGTCTCTTCGTTCCGGTAGTGCGGTTGCGCGCTGCCTGGCTCGGCGCGGACGCGGAGTGGGGGACACCGGCGCCGAGCTCTCGAAGCGGTGGCCGACGCCGCGGACGGTGGTGATCGGATCCCGGTGGGGTTCGAGCTTGGGCCGCAGCTTCCGGCCGCGTCGCCGGCCCGGCCGGCCAGGTCGATCCGGATGTTCACCTGAAGTGCCTCGCCGCTCAGGACCGCGCCGGATTCCGCAAGTGCCCAGTGGCTCGTCTTGAGAAGAATTGACACCTTTCTTGAGAAGTTCTGTATCTCGTCGTTCGTTTTCCGGACAATGATCCCGGTCAGGGTTTTCGTTTTTCAGAATGTGGTACGGAACTGTCGGTGTGCTGGACAGTGCGGTCATGCTCGGCCTATTTTGTGGAAGCCGCAAGGGCGCGGGATAAAAGCGGCGGAACATTCCGGGAAGGAGTTCGGTTGTGACAGCCTTGTCCAGGCCTGCGGTGGCGGTGCTCGCGGCGGTGCTGCTCGGCGGGTGTGCCGTCTCCGGCGCCGGGACCGAGGGGACGGCCGGGCCGCCCGTGCCGGGGGGCACGCTGAACTTCGCGGTCGAGACCGACACCGACTGCCTCGACCCGCAGCAGAGCCCGGTCGACGTGTCGAGCCTGTTGGGGCGGCCGCTGCTGGATTCCCTCGTCGCGCTGGACTCCCACGGGAAAGTGCATCCCTGGCTGGCCGGCAAGTGGTCGATCAGCCCGGACGGCCTCACCTACACCTTCGACCTGCGCGAGGACGTGACCTTCAGCAACGGAGAGCCGTTCGACGCCGCCGCGGTCAAGGCGAACTTCGACCACGTCGTCGCTCCGCGGACCCGGTCGCGGCTGGCCGCCGCCAGCCTGGGGGCCTATCGCGACAGCACCGTGCTCGGCCCTCATCGGGTCGCCATCCGGTTGGCCAAGCCGAATTCGGCGTTCCTGACGGCCGTGGCCGCGGCCAGCCTCGGCATGGAGGCGCCCGCCACGCTCACCGGTGACCCGAAAGCCCTGTGCCGCAAGCTGATCGGTACCGGACCGTTCGTCAGCGCCGAGGGGTACGTGCCGCAGAAGGGCATCGAGTACACGCGGCGTGCGGACTACCGGTGGGCCCCGGAGTTCGCGGCCCACCAGGGCCCGGCCTACCTCGACGGGATCAAGGTGACCGTCGTGCCGGAAAACGCCGCCCGGCTCGGGGCGCTGACCAGCGGGCAGGTGGACGCCATCACCAGCGTTCCGCCCGTCGACGTCGCCCGGCTGCGCTCGGCGCCGGGCTTCGGCGTGCAGATCGCCGAGGCGCCCGGCGGCAACTACAACTACTTCCCGAACACGGCCGCCGGGCCGTTCGCCGACGTACGGGTGCGGCGGGCGTTCCGGGCGGCGATCGACTGGCCGACCATCGTCGACAAGCTCTACTTCGGCGTTTTCCGCCAGGCGAAGAACCCGTTGTCACCGGCGACCCCCGGCTACGACCCGACGGTCGAGTCGCAGTTCTCCTACGACCCCGCGGCGGCCGCGCGGCTGCTCGACGAGGCCGGCTGGACGGGCCGTGACGCCCAGGGGTACCGGACCAGGGACGGCGTCCGGCTGACGCTGGTCCGCCCCTTCCAGAAAGCCTACGTCCGGGAGCAGCGCGACGTCCTGGCCGACCAGATCCAGGCGGGCGCCAGGGCCGCGGGGATCGAGGTGCGCAACGTCAACCACGACTACGCCGGCTTCTTCCGGCTGATCGCCTCCGGCACCGGCTACGACCTCGGCGACTTCAGCTGGCAGCAGGCGTCGCCGGACGCGCTGCGCACCCTCTTCGACAGCGCGAACATCCCGACGCCCGAGACCGGGTTCGGCACCAACTACGCCCGCTACCACGACCGGACCGTCGACGACGCCCTCGCGGCCGCGCTCGCAACGGTGGATCCCACCCGGCAGGCCGAGCTGTACGGTCAGGTCCAGCGCCGGCTCACGGCCGACGCGGCGGTCTTCCCGGTGTACGTCTACGGCAACGTCGTGGGCCTGGCCCGGAAGGTGCAGGGGCTCGGCTTTTCCCCGCAGTCCCAGCCCACCTTCTACGACACCTGGATCGCCCGGTGACCGGCCGCACGCTCCGCATCGTCGGGAGCCGGGTCGCCTCGGCGGCCCTGGTCCTCTGGGGTGCGGTCACACTGGCCTTCGCCGCACTCCACCTGATGCCGGGCGACCCGGTCGACGCCGTGGTCGGCGGGGCCAACCAGGTCACCCCGGAGCTGCGTGCGGAGATCGTCCGCGCCTACGCCCTCGACCGGCCGCTCGCCGTGCAGTACCTGGACTACCTCGGCCGGCTCCTGCGGGGCGACCTCGGTGAGTCCTTCGCGTTGCGGATGCCGGTCGTCGACGCGATCGGGCAGCAGCTGCTCCCCACCCTCACCCTGCTGGTCGCGGCGACCGCGCTGGCGCTGGCCGTGGCGACGGTGGCGGCGCTGCTGACCGCGCACCGGCCCGGCTGGATCCGCGGGCTGTGCTCGGCCGCCGAGGTCGTCGGCGTCGGCGTTCCGGCGTTCTGGCTGGCGATCCTGCTGCTCACGCTGTTCTCCTTCCAGCTGGGCTGGTTCCCGGCGATCGGGGACACCGGGTTCGCCGGCTCGGTGCTGCCCGTCGTAGCACTCACCGTGGCCCCGGCCGGTGTGCTGACCCGGTTGCTGCGCCGCGAGCTCGAACGCACGCTGGACGAGCCGTTCGTGGTCACCGCGCGGGCGCGCGGCCTGACCGAGGCCGCGGTGCGCGTCCGCCACGTCCTCCGGCACGCCCTGATCCCGGTGATCACCCTGGCGGGGTGGCTCGCCGGCACGATGATCAGCGGCGCCGTGGTGGTCGAGAAGGTGTTCTCCCGGCCCGGTCTGGGGCGCCTGACCGTGGAAGCCGTCGACCACAAGGACGTGCCGCTGGTCCTCGGTGTCGTGCTGGTCGCGGCGGCCTTCTACGTCGCGGTGAACCTCGCGACCGACGTCGTCTACCGGCTGGTCGACCCGCGGCTGCGTGACGAGGAGCCGGTCCGATGAGCGTGCTCGACCAGACCCTGGCCGGACGGCTGCGGGGCAGGCAGTGGCGGTTCGGTGTCGTTCTCGGCGCGGCGTTCCTCGGAATCCTCGCCGTGGCCGCGCTCGCGCCCGGACTGCTGACGCGCATCGATCCCGACGCCGCGGACCCGCTGGCGACCCTCCTGCCGCCGAGCGGCGCGCACCTGTTCGGCACCGACCAGAACGGCCGCGACGTGTTCGCGCGCGTGGTGTACGGGACGCAGCCGTCGCTGCTGATCGGACTCGGCGCCGCGGGCCTGGGCCTGCTCGCCGGGATCGTCCTCGGTGTGCTCGCGGCCCAGGGCGGGCGGATCGCCGACCGGGTCGTCTCGCGGCTGCTGGACGTGCTGCTTTCGGTGCCGGGCCTGCTGCTGGTGATCGTGATCGTCGCGTTGCTGGGCCCGCGGACGAGTACGTCGGTCATCGGCTTGGCGGTGGTGGTGACGCCGGTCAACGCGCGGCTGGTCCGGGCGGAGGTGCTCCGCGTACGCGGAGCCGCCTTCGTCGAAGCCGCGCACTCGCTCGGCTGGCGCCGGTCGCAGGTGGTGCTGCGGCACATCCTGCCGAACGTGCTGGGCCCGGTCCTGGTGCTGGCGACGCTCAGCGTCGGCGGGGTGATCGGCGCGGGCGCGTCGCTCAGCTTCCTCGGGCTCGGCCCGCAGCCGCCGACCGCCGAATGGGGCGCGATGCTCGCGGCGGGCCGGGACTACTACTCGGTGGCCTGGTGGCCGGCGGTCTTCCCCGGCGTCG
Source organism: Amycolatopsis kentuckyensis (assembly GCF_002155975.1). Lineage (GTDB taxonomy): Bacteria > Actinomycetota > Actinomycetes > Mycobacteriales > Pseudonocardiaceae > Amycolatopsis > Amycolatopsis kentuckyensis. Next base: position 2,874 of record NZ_MUMI01000554.1, on the reverse strand, counting down.
CGGTCACCCTCACCGTGCTGTCGCTGACGGTCGCCGGCCGGTTCGCCCAGTCGAAGCTGGAAGGAGAACCGGCGTGATGAACGAGGAACCGCTGGTCGACGTCGCGGGGTTGCGGGTGTCGTTCGGCCCGCCGCGTGCTGCCGTGTCCGCGGTCCGGTCGGTGTCGCTGACGGTCCGCCGCGGGGAGACGGTCGCCATCGTCGGGGAGTCGGGGTCGGGCAAGAGCGTCACGGCGCGCAGCCTGCTGGGGCTGGTCGGCCGCGGGGCGAGCGTCCACGCGGACCGGCTCCGCGTGGACGGCGTCGACGTGCTGGGGCTCCCGGAACGCGCCTGGCGCGGCCTGCGCGGCCGCCGGGTCGGGTACGTCCTGCAGGACGCGCTGGTCTCCCTCGATCCGTTGCGCAAGGTGGGGGCCGAGATCGCCGACGCACTCCGCGCCCACCGGGTCGTGCCCGCCGGCCGGACCGCCGAGCGGGTCGTCGAACTGCTGCGCAGCGTCGGGGTCGGCCTGCCCGAAGCCCGCGCCGCCCAGTACCCGCACGAACTCTCCGGTGGCCTGCGGCAGCGGGCGCTGATCGCGTCGGCGATCGCCGCCGAACCGGCCCTGCTGGTCGCCGACGAGCCGACCACCGCGCTCGACGTCACCGTGCAGGCCCAGATCCTCCGGCTGCTGTCCGAGCGGCGCCGGGCCGGCACGGCCATGCTCCTGATCAGCCACGACCTGGCCGTGGTGTCCGAGATCGCCGACCGGGTCCTGGTGATGAAGGACGGCGTCTTCGTCGAGCGGGGCACGGTCCGCCGGGTCCTGGACCAGCCCCGGCACGCCTACACCCGGCGGCTGCTCGCCGCGGTGCCGGACGTGCACGTCAAACGGGCGCGGCTGTCGCCCACCATGCCGAGCGACGTCGCCCATCGGCACCCCGTGCCCGACGAGGTCGTCCTCGAGGCGGAGGGGCTGGTCAAGCGGTTCCCCCTGCCGGGGCAGCCGCCGCTGGTCGCGGTCGACCAGGTGTCCTTCCGCCTGCACGCCGGCGAGACCCTCGGCCTGGTCGGCGAATCGGGCTCGGGGAAGAGCACGGTCGGCCGCCTGCTGCTCGGGCTGGGGCAGCCCGATGCGGGAACGGTCCGCGTGCTGGGCCGGCCCTGGGCGGAGCTGGGGGCCCGGGACCGCAGGATGCTGCGCCGCAGCATCCAGGTGATCCACCAGGACCCGCTGAGCTCCTTCGACCCGCGCTACAGCGCCGAGCGCATCATCGCCGAACCGCTGGCCGTGCTGGGGATGGACCGTGCGGAGCGGGCGGTCCGGGTCGCGCGGCTGCTCGACCAGGTCGGGCTCCCGCCGGACGTGCGACGGCGGCGGCCTCGAGAGCTTTCGGGCGGGCAGCGGCAGCGGGTGGCGATCGCGCGGGCGCTGGCCCCGGAGCCCAGGGTGATCGTCTGCGACGAACCGGTGTCGGCACTGGACGTCTCGATCCAGGCGCAGGTACTGGACCTGCTCGCCGATCTCCAGCGGGGGCTGGGAATCGCGCTGCTGTTCATCTCCCACCACCTCGGGGTCATCCGGCACATGAGCGACCGCGTGCTGGTGATGAAGGACGGGCGGATCGTGGAGGAAGGCGATTCCGGTCGGGTGTTCGAAAAACCGTGCCACCCGTACACCCGGGAACTGATGGATTCGGTACCGACGCTGGGGTCGCCGGTGAGCCCGCTGCACCGGGTGCTGCTGCCGCGGGCCGCGCCCCGGATCCTCCCCGGTGACCCGGTCTTTCCCGCTGCCCGTAAGGGCATTGGCGAAATATGGGATTCCTGAACGGAATCTGGAAGCCACCGCGGTGGCGTGCTAGTTTCGATCACGGCGACGTCCACGAGGGACCGGGAATCAGGACTTTCCCCAGGGGTCGCCACTTCGTCTGATTCGGCAGTGTCGCCGGTTCGTCCGCACAGGTGATCGGTCGTGCAGAACGGAGTCCGGGGGTGTCGGCTGCTGGGGGCCGGGGGCGCGGTCGGTGCGTGCGCCGAGCGTGGTTCCGGGCGTCGGCCGCCGAACCGCGTTCGATGGCCGGGAACGGAAACGGGGTATTCGCCGGGCTCGCCGCCTTCGCGCCCGGCACCGGTGTGCGCCGGGGGAACGGGTGGGGAGCATCCATGCACATTCTCGTCGTCGAACAAGAAGTCCCGAACGCACGGTCGCTGGCCCGCGGGCTCGAACGGTATGACCACGAGGTCCACCGGGTCGGCACGGGTGCCGCCGCGCTCGACGCGCAGGGGGCGGCCGACCTGGTCCTGCTCGACCTGGACCTGCCCGACATGGACAGTCTCGAGGTGTGCCGCCGGATCCGGCGCACCAGCTGCACCCCGATCATCGCCTTCAACGAACCGGGGACCGGGCTGGACCGCATCCTCAGCCTCCAGGCCGGCGCCGACGACTGCCTGGAAAAACCGTTCGAATTCCGGGAACTGCTCGCCCGGATGGAAGCCGTGATGCGCCGCGTGTGGCCGAAGGAGACGGCCACCCGCGAATCGACGGCCCTGACCCTCGGCTCGCTCACCATCGACGCGGCTTCGCGCGAAGTGCGGGTGGACGGTGCCGAGGTCGAGCTGACCCGCAAGGAGTTCGATCTGCTGCACTACCTCGCCCGGCATTCGAAGACGGTGGTGACGCGCCAGCGGCTGATGGCGGAGGTCTGGGAGGACCCGGAGTCCCACGTGCTCGGTGCCCGGGCGAGCCGAACCCTGGACACCCACGTGAGCTCGCTGCGGACGAAGCTCGGGCGCAGCAGCTGGATCCTCAACGTCCGCGGGGTGGGGTTCCGCGTCGGTCACGGCTGAACCTGCCTTTCACCGTAGCCGATCGTCGTGACGGCTGTACAGCCG
>NZ_MUMI01000553.1 GCF_002155975.1 Amycolatopsis kentuckyensis | reverse complement strand
CTGTTCCGGGGCATCGGCCGGGGCGGCAACGTCGTGCGCTGGCTGTTCACCGAGGCGGCCGCCCGCGAGGTGCTGGTCGACTGGGAACCGGAGGCACGCGCTGTCCTGGCCCGGCTGCGGGGGATCGCGGGGCAGCACCCCGGCCACCCGCGGGTGACCCGGCTGGTGGCCGAGCTGACCGAGGCCAGCCCCGAGGTGCGCGCGTGGTGGCCGCAGTACGACGTCCAGTTCAGCCACGCGGGCCACAAGCGGCTGCGGCACCCCCGGCTGGGGGTGATCACCGTGCCGCACGCCGCGTTCCACGTCGCCGAGCGGCCCGAGCAGACGCTGGTGGTCTACCACCTAGTGGCGCCGTGACCGCAGTGCCTCGATGACCTCGTCGTCCCAGCGGTGCGTCCGGATCAGCCGGTACCGCTCCGCCGCCACCCACATGTACGCCTCGGCGTCCGTCCGGTCCCCGATCAGCCCCGCCTGCCGCAGCATGCCCACCACCGGGACGAACTCCTCCTCGAACCACCGCTGCGCCACGCTCGCCCGGTCGCAGAACTTGCCCTCGTCCTGCATCAACCGGAATCCCCACGCCTCCACGTGCTCGCCCAGCCGCGCGTAGTCCCACGGGTCCGACACGATCACCGACGCCCGCGCGTGGCCGGTCAGCGGGACTCGCTCCAGGAACAGCCTGCGGTAGTCCTTGACGATCAGGTCGCCGCGGTGGCGGATGCCGCCCGGGGCGAGTTTGGTGCGGACGACCGTCACCGAAGCCTCTATTGTGGACAGTCCCTGGGCGATCGCCACCGAGACGCGGTGGTGGCCGTCGATGATGAAGTGCAGTTCGCCCACGCGGTAGACCTCGATCGGCGGGATCTCCTCGCCGCGGCGGGCGGCCAGGGCCAGGCGTTCCCAGCGCTCGCGGACGCGGGCCGACGTCGGGCGGAAGCGGCGGTCGAAGTCACGGCTGCGGTCGACCGTGCCCACGATCGACTCCAGCTTGATCACCCGCAGCCCGATCCGGTGCTCGCCGAGGTAGCCGAGCGCCTCCACCACCTCGTGGAACGGCAGCATGATGTTGACGTCGTCGGGCTCGCGGCGCAGCCACGTCGAAAGCCGTGAGAGCACCTGGCCGCGGCGCGCGCGGAGGAAGTCGTTCTCCGCGTCGGCGCGGGGGAATCCCGTCTCTTTCATCAGAACTCCATGATCCGGTGGCCCACCACGTTGCGGATCCGCGTCGTGCCGACCACCCGGTCCGGCACCGGCTCGCCGTGGGGGTGGATGTGCCCGTGCAGCAGCCACTTCGGACGCAACACCTCGATCGTCCGGTGCAGGCACGCGAACCCGCGGTGCGGCGGGTCCTCGCGATCGCCCAGGTTCCGCGGCGGCGAATGCGTCAGCAGGACGTCGACGTCGCGCCCGTCGCGCCACCGCCGGAAGCGGGCGCGCCGGACCAGCCCGCGGGCCCGCCGGGCCTGCTGGCGCTGCGTCCACTGGTTCGGCCCGTCGTTGTAGCGGATCGAGCCGCCGAGCCCGGCGAACCGCAGGCCGGCGACGTCGACGAGCCGTCCGTCGGCGTTGATGCCGCCCGCCGGGCCGGGCCAGGCCGTCGGGAAACCGTCCTTCATGGACAGCCCGCCGTAGCGCGTGTAGCCGCTCAGGTCGGGGTCGTGGTTGCCGGGCACGAACACGCACGGCACGTCGAGCGCGCTCGCCAGGAACGCCAGGTAGTCGTAGGGCAGGTCGCCGGCGCCGATGACGAGGTCGACGGAGTGGCTGCGGACCGCGTCGGTCCACAACCGCTCGTCGACCTCGTCGGAGACGACCAGCGCTTTCGGCATGCGCCCAGGATAGGACGCCGCGCCGTTATTTCATCCCGTGCGCGAAGCCCGGGTCGGCGACGATGACAAAAGTGATGACGAAGATCCAGACGAGGCTGAGCGCGAGCGCCCAGAACTTCAAGTTGGACAGCATGCGAGGCATCACGAACTCTCCGAATACGGTGGGGAAGAAAAGGGGACTCAGAGCCAGCCGTTCTTCCGGAATATTCGGTACAGCAACAGGCAGATCGCCAGGATCACGCTGATCACCAGCGGGTACCCGAACTTCCAGTGCAGTTCGGGCAGGTAGTCGAAGTTCATCCCGTAGATGCCCGCGATCATCGTCGGCACGGTGATGATCGCCGCCCACGACGTGATCTTGCGCATATCGGTGTTCTGCTGCAGCGAAATCTTCGCCACGGTCGCGTCGACCAGGGTGGAGAGCAGTTCGTCGAACGCCGCGACCCGCTCGGACACGGTCGTGAGGTGGTCGGCGACGTCGCGGAAGTACGAGCGGACGTCGTCCGGCACCAGCCGCGTGTAGCCCTCGGCCAGGCGCTGGATCGGCGTGGCCAGCGGCATCACCGCGCGGCGCAGCTCGAGGACCTCCCGCTTCATCAGGTAGATCTGCTCGGCGCTGACCTGCGAGCGGGGCGCGAAGACCTGCGCCTCCATCACGTCGATGTCGTTCTCGATCCGGCCCGTGACGTCGAGGTAGTGGTCGACGACGTGGTCGGTGATCGCGTGCACGACCGCGGACGGGCCCAGCTGCAGCCGCTCCGCGTCGTCGTCCAGCTCACGGCGCAGCCGCGCCAGTCCCGAGTGGTTCCCGTGCCGGACGGTGATCACGAAGTCGCGGCCGAGGAACACCATCAGCTCGCCGGTCTCGACGATCTCGTTCGCCGTGGTGGGGGACTCGTGTTCGACGTACCGGACGGTCTTGACCACCAGGAACAGCGTGTCGTCGTAGCGCTCCAGCTTCGGCCGCTGGTGCGCTTCGAGCGCGTCCTCGACCGCCAGCTCGTGCAGCCCGAACGTGTCCGCGACCCCCTGGATCTGCTGGGCGTCCGGCTCGTGCAGCCCGATCCAGACGAATCCCTCGTGCCGCTTCCGGACCTCCTTGATCGCCTCGGAGTGGGTCCAGCGCCCGGGCAGGCGCTCACCGGCGACGTAGACCGCGCAGTCCACGACGTACGCGGACAGCGGCACCGGAACCGGGCGCACGGGAACGGTGCCCTTGTTGCCGCGGCCGCGAAGGCCGCCGAGGGAGGGAATGGCAGGCATGGGATCTCCTGGTGTCGTGCGTGGTCGTGCGAGACGACGGACCAGGGGCGGAAAAGCGTCCGCCCGGCGACACACCAGCGTTCCCGGGGGTGAGAAGGCCTACCAGGAGATGAGCCGGCCGGCCGGTGAGGTGGGAACGCTGGGACTACTAGGGAGCGGACTATCGCCACTACTCATCGAGTTCCTCACCTCCTTCGGGCCGGGGGCAACAGTGGTGGGGCTCGCGTTGACGCGCGAACACCGATGGTTGAGGGTACTCCTCACTACGGATGCGTGTCGTACCAGCCTCACGCGGTGTTACGCGGACAGGAGAAGACGAGTGCAGTTCGGTCGGTACTACGAGGAGTTCGAGGTCGGTGCGGTCTACAAGCACTGGCCGGGCAAAACGGTCACCGAATACGACGACCACCTGTTCTGCCTGCTCACCATGAACCACCACCCGCTGCACATGGACGCGCACTACGCCGAGGAGACCACCGACTTCGGCAAGAACGTCGTGGTCGGCAACTACGTCTACTCGCTGCTGCTGGGCATGTCCGTGCCCGACGTTTCGGGCAAGGCCATCGCGAACCTCGAGGTCGAGTCGCTCAAGCACGTGAAGCCGACCTTCCACGGCGACACGATCTACGGCGAGACCGAGGTGCTCGACAAGACGCCGTCGAAGTCCAAGGACGACCGCGGCGTGGTCTACGTCGAGACCCGCGGCTACAAGCAGGACGGCCTGATCGTGTGCACTTTCCGGCGGAAGGTGATGGTGCCGAAGCGCTCGTACGGGGAGACTCGGGGCGGGGAGCAGCCGGGCCGGCCGGTGCCGCACGAATGAGGCTCTGATGGACCTGGACGGGATCAAGGGGATACTCCGCACGTTCGCGGAAGTCGAGGCCCGCGGGGTCTCGCCGCTGTACGAGCACCTGGCGCTGCAGGCCGCCGCGGACGACGACGTCGCCGGGCTGCTCGAGTCGGCCCGCGACGGCGAGGTGCGGGGGACGCTGCTGATGGCGGTCGCGCACCGGCTGGTGCAGGCCGACCCGATCCACCCGCTGTCGCGGTACTACCCGTCGCTGGGTGGTTTCGACGGCGTCGACTCCGACACGTGGCCGCTGTTCCGGTCGTTCCTGCTGGACCGGGCCGACAAGGCGCGCGCGCTGATTTCCGCGCGCTACACGCAGACGAACGAGGTCCGGCGGGCGGCGCTGCTGTACCCGGGCGTGGCGCGGGCGGCGCGCGAGGCGGGCGGGAAGGTTTCGCTGCTGGAGGTCGGCTGCAGCGCGGGGCTGTTGCTCGGCCTGGACCGCTTCGGCTACCGCTACCAGTGCGACGGCGGGGACCAGCTGACGGCCGGCCCGGCCAAGGCGGCGGTCGGCCTGCACTGCGCGCTGGACCTGGCGCCGGGCGCGGTGGTGCCGAAGCTGCCGAAGAAGCTCGCGCTGCTCGACCGGGCGGGCCTCGACCGGGCGCCGGTGGACCTGTCGGACGAGGACGAGCTGGCGTGGCTGGAGGCGTGCGTCTGGGCGGACCAGCCGGACCGCATCAGGTTGCTGCGCACGGCGGCGGCCGAGCAGACGAAGCACCGGCCGCGGTTGATCACCGGCGACGGGGTCGACGACTTGGCCGCGGCGGCGGAGTCCCTGGAAGGGCCGCTGGTGGTGCTGACCAGCCACGTCCTGGGGTACTTCCCGGACTCGCGGCGGTCGGCGTTCGTTTCGGCGTTGGCCGAGCTGGCGGCTTCGCGGCCGGTGTGGTGGGTTTCGGAGGAGTTCTACGGGGCCGGGCTGGAGCTCGTCCTGCCGGGCCGCGACGACCTTTCGGGCGCCGACGGGCTCGCGACGCTCGGCGTCGTGCGGTGGGAGGACGGTAAGGCCGAGGCGCACGCCTTGGCGCGGACCGCGCCGCACGGGCAGCGGATGACCTGGCTGCCGCTGTAGGGGCCGGGGGCCGCTGTTCGGCGGCCCTCAGGCCCGCGGCAGCGCTCCCCACTCACGCAGCGTCACGAAAAGCAGCTCCACCAAGGCCCCGTCCGCCTCCAGCCCGGCAAGGTCTGCCGCATCGGACCAACGCACCTCCGACGCGTCATCACCAGCCGTGAGATTTCCGCCCTCGACCTCGCAGGCGTAGTCGAAGATCTCGTACGGCCCCCGCCGCACCGAACCGACCAGTGTGCCCGGAATCACGTCGAGTCCGGTCTCCTCGGAAAGCTCCCGCACCACGGCCTCTTTGTCCGTTTCGCCCGGTTCGACTCGTCCGCCCGGCAGCGACCATTGCCCCGAACCGGGGTCGTTCCGGCGCCGGATGAGCAGCAAACGGCCGTACGGGTCGAACAAGATCCCGCCGACGCAGCGGATCGTGGTGCTGGTGAGGCCCTCCATGTCCCGAAGGGTAGACGTAACCGAGTTGAAAACGGATGTCCTGTACACGGAGAGTAGCCATACGGTACACTTCGGACCGCGTGCTGACCCAAGCGCGGGACTTTCCTCCCCTGCGCCTGTCCGGTGCGGTACAACGTAAAAACTGCTGTTGTCCGGTGTCACCGTAAGAGACGGGATTTGATCGCGGTGAACGTGAAGAAGATTGCGGGCCTCGCCGGTATCGCGTTGGTGCTGTTCTTCGTCATCGCCCAGCCTGGGCAGGCTGCCGGCCTCGTCGGCAACATCATCGACTTCCTCCGCAGCTCGGCCGAATCGGTGATCACCTTCGTCAGCAACGTGTTCAAGGGCTGATCGCGGGGTTACCCTCGAACCATGTTCGCGCCACGCGACCCCGACGAGTACCTCCTCGACACCGAGCGGCGGGTCATCCGGATCCGCCGCCACTGGGCTGTGCTCCTGTGGGACACCTTCGAGGCGGCCGCGCTGCTTGCCGTCTGCGTGCTGGTGTCCTACCTGCTGCCGCCGGCGCTGTACATCGGCCAGAACATCCTCTGGTACGTCGCGCTGCTCGTCGTGCTGCGCTTCGCCTACGTGGTGATGGAGTGGTGGGTCGAGCGCCTGGTGGTCACCGACAAGCGGTTCGTCATGACCACCGGGGTGTTCACCACCAAGGTGCTGATGATGCCGATCAGCAAGGTCACCGACCTCAGCTACGTCCGCACGGCCACCGGCCGCATGATGGGCTACGGCACGATGGTGGTCGAGTCGGCCGGGCAGATCCAGGCGCTGAACAAGATCGACTTCCTGCCGCGGCCCGAAGAGTTCTACGACACGATCTCGGAGCTGGTCTTCGGCGACAAGCAGAAGCAGGCCGAGCGCTTCTCCATGATCAAGGCCCAGCGGGCCGCCCGGGGGAAGAAGCCGGTCGGCTGAGGTCCCGGCGAGCGTGTGACCCAGCGCATCGTCGACAATGGACACGATGCGCATCGACCTGCACGCCCACTCCACCGCTTCCGACGGCACCGACACGCCGGCCGGGCTCGTCGCCGCGGCCGCGAAAGCCGGGCTCGACGTCGTCGCGATCACCGACCACGACACCACCGCGGGCTGGGCGCCCGCCTCCGAAGCGGTGTCACCAGGCCTGACGCTGGTTCCCGGCGCCGAACTGTCCACGGTGTCGATCGACCCCGACACCGGCCGGCAGATCAGCGTCCACCTGCTCGCCTACCTCTTCGACCCGACGTCGGAGCCCGTCGTCACCGAGCAGACCCGGCTGCGGCTCGAGCGCCGCACGCGGCTGCGGCGGATGGCCGAACGGATGACCGCCGACGGCCTGCCGATCGACGCCGACGAGATCTTCGGCCTGCTGCCCGAGGACTCCCCGCCCGGGCGGCCGCACCTGGCCCAGGCGCTGGTCCGGGCCGGGCTGGTCAAGTCCGTCGACGAGGCCTTCGCCGACTACCTCAGCCCCCGCCGCGGCTACTACGTCGCCCGGCGCGACACGCCGGTCGAGGAAGCCATCGACATGATCGCCGCGGCCGGCGGCGTCACGGTCATCGCGCACCCCTTCGCCTTCAGCCGCGGCGCCACCATCAGCGAGGACACCCTCGCCGGGCTGGCCGCGCGCGGGCTCACCGGCGTCGAGGCCGACCACCCCAACCACGACGCGCCGACGCGGGCCCGCACCCGCGAGCTGGCCGGCGAGCTCGGCCTGCTCGTCACCGGCTCCAGCGACTACCACGGCACGAACAAGACGATCGCGCTCGGCGAGTGCACCACCGACCCGGGGCAGTTCGAGGAGCTCGTTTCGCGCGCCACGGGGTTCCAGGTCGTGAAGGGCTGACATGGCGCTCGCCGACGTCTTCGACGCGAAGCTCTTCATGAGCGCGACGATCACCCTGATCGTCATCATGGACCCGCCCGGCACCGTGCCGGTGTTCCTCAGCCTCGTCGGCCGCAAGCCGGTGGCGACCCGGGCGCGCGCCGCCCGGCAGGCCGTCCTGGTGTCGCTGCTGGTCATCAGCCTGTTCGCGATCGCGGGCCAGGCGATCCTGGCCTACCTCGGCATCGGCATCCCGGCGCTGCAGGGCGCGGGCGGGCTGCTGCTCCTGCTGATCGCGCTGCAGCTGCTCACCAGCAACGGTCACGAGCCCGAGGCCGCGGGCGACGACGTCAACGTCGCGCTCGTGCCGCTCGGCACGCCGCTGCTCGCCGGGCCCGGCGCGATCGCCGCGACCATCGTGTTCGTCCGGCAGGCCGACGGGCACATCGGCGCGTACATCGCCCTGGCGCTGGCGATCGTCACCGTGCACTTCGTGATCTACCTCTGCATGCGCTACTCCGGCCTCGTCATCCGGCTGATCAAGGAAAGCGGCATCACGCTGCTGGCCAAGGTGGCCGGTCTGCTGCTCGCGGCCATCGCCGTGGAGCTCGTCGCGAACTCCGTCCGCGGGTTCATCTCCGGCGCGGGCTGAGCCCGCCACCCGGGTTGTCCTGCCGGACAGGATGCGCCCGGTCCGTTGACATCGTTGGCACCGCTCCCGCAGCCTGAAGCTCAGCTCAGCGTTTGAAACGATTCAACCGCCTTGCGGAGGCCTCGATGAAGTGGCTCAGAGCAGTCCTGCCGATCACGGTGCTGGTGGCGAGCGGTGTGGTCGCCGCGCCCGCCGACGCCGCGCCAGCCTGGCAGAAGTACGTCGTCGCACCCTCGAGCCGGGACGTCCGGCCGGTGCGGGTGCTGTCCACCACCGGCGACGTCACCAACCCGAACGGCCTGCTCGGCCGGGGAGTGGCGACGTTCAAGCGGCAGGCGCCGCCGCCGAAGCCGGTGTGGCCGGCGGGCACCACCGCGGCCGCGTCGTCGTTCCACGCGCCGAACAACGGCGGGAACGGGCAGCCGCGGACCTACGACCCCGGCAACGCCGTCGACGGCAACACCGAGACGTTCTGGAACGACGACACGATCGCCGCCTACCCCGACGTCCTGACGATCACCGCGGGCGCGCCGGTCGCGCTGCCCGGCGTCACCGTTCTGTCCAATGTGGACGGGGTGCCGCAGGACTTCACGGTCGAGGTGCTGGACGCGGGTGCGTGGCGGGTGGCCGCCACGGTCAGCGGCAACACGGCCGTGCAGCGCGCGGTGACCTTCGACCGGCCGGCGACGACCGCGCAGGTCCGGATCACCGTGACCAAGGACCAGAACACCCCGTCCGGCGAGTTCAGCCGCATCGCCGAGGTGTGGCCCGGCGTGGTCGCCGATCCGCCGGTGCCGACCGCCGTCGTCGACTTCGGCAAGGTCGTCGCCGGGTACCCGAAGATCGCCTTCGCGGGCGCGTCGGCGAACCGGCCGGGCGTCCGGCTGGCGTTCTCGGAGACCTTGCAGTACCTGGGCGAACGCTCCGACTTCACCCGCTCGGACTTCTCCGGTGGGCCGGGCACGGACCAGTTCGCCGTGCCCTCGACGCCGACGGTGTGGCGGGACACGATGGGCTGCGCTTCGGGGACCCAGGTGTGCGCGGACGGCCTGCACGGCTTCCGCTACCTGCGGATCAGCCTGGACGCGCTGGCGTCGGACGCGCCGTTGGCCCAGCCGTCCGGTGAGGTCCGGATCAGCGGCGTCTCCCTCGACTTCACGCCGTTCCTCGGCACGCCGTCGACCTACCGCGGCTGGTTCGAGTCGTCCGACGAAGACCTCAACAGGTACTGGTACGCGGCGTCCTACACGAACGAGCTGGGCATGGACACCTTCCGGGAGTCCGATGTGGACCCTCGTGGCGCCTTCTCGCCGTCACTGGACGGGAAACTGGTGCTGCACGACGGTGCGAAGCGCGACCGCGACCCGTACGTCGGTGACGTCGCGGTCTCCGGCCTGACCCAGTACCTGACGCACCAGGACGGCACGGCCGCGAAGAACGTCCTCGCCGACCTGGCCGACCACCAGCGCGCGGACGGCTGGATCCCGCCCGCGTCGATCAACGGCTACACGCTGCCGCTGTTCGACTATCCGCTCTGGTGGGTGACCTCCAGCTGGGACTACGTGCTCTACACGGGCGACAACGCGTACGCGGCTTCGTACTACCCGCACCTCGTGAAGACGCTCGACAGCTGGTACCCGTCGGTCACCGATTCGCGCGGGTTGCTCGCGAAGGGCCTCAACGGCACCGGCGGCTACGGCGACTACGCGTTCCTGCCGCGTACGGGCGAAGTGACGTACTACAACGCGTTGTACGTCCGGGCGCTTCAGGGCGCTGCCGGTCTGGCGCGCGCGACGGGGCACCCGGCCGACGCTGAACGGTGGCTTTCGCGCGCTTCGGCCGTCTCGGCGGCGGTGAATGCCTACCTGTGGGATCCGGCGGCGGGCGCGTACCTCGACTCGGCGACGGGCGCGGTGCGGCACGGCCAGGACGGCAACAGCCACGCTGTCTTGGCCGGTATCGCGTCTCCCGCGCAGGCCACTTCGGCGCTGGCGCGGCTCGCGGCGGGCGCGTTGCCGTACGGGAACCCGTTCATGGACAACGACACTCTCGTCGGCGACGGTACGAAGCGCGTGTACGCGTTCACGTCGTTCCCCGAGCTGCAGGCGCGGTTCCGAACCGGGCAGACGGCGTCCGCGATCGACCAGATCAAGCGGATGTACGGCTGGATGGCCACGCACGACCCGGGCATCACGGCGTGGGAGGGCATCGGCGAGGGCGGTTCGCACTACGAGCAGGGGTACACCTCGGCGGCGCACGGCTGGTCGACCGGTGTCGTGCCGGTGTTGACGAACGAGCTGCTGGGCGTCTCGCCGACGTCGCCGGGCTTCGCGACCTGGACGGTTTCGCCGCACCCGGGTCCGGTTTCGTGGGCGCGAGGGGCGGTGCCGACGCCGAAGGGCGCGTTGTCGGCTTCGTGGTCTCAGCAAGGTTCGGTGTTTTCGCTGACGGTGACTGCGCCGCGCGGGACTTCGGGCTCGCTGGTGGTGCCCGCGGGTCGGCTGGTGCTGCTGGACGGGCGAGCGGTGCGCGCCGCGGGGCCGTTGGCGGTGCCGGGCGGCACGCACACCGTGCTCGTCGTGCGGTGAACCGGCTTTCCGCGCGGGGCGGCCTCGCCCCGCGCGGAAAGTGTCGGTGGTGGTGCGTAGCGTGGGCGAGGTGAAGGAGCAGATGGGCTTCGACTTCGGCGTTGCGCAACCGGTGCGGCTCACGAAGGTCTCGCCGGCGCGGCTGGCGACCTTCGACGACTGCCCGCGCCGGTACCGCCTGGCGTACCTCGAACGGCCGACGCCGCAGCGCACCGGGCCGTGGGCGCACAGCACGCTGGGCGCGGTGGTGCACAACGCGCTGCGGGCGTTGTTCGACCTGCCGGTGCTCAAGCGGGTGCCGCAGCGGGCGGTGGCGCTGGTGGCCGAGTTCTGGAAGGACGCGGGCTTCGAGAGCGAGGAGCAGGCGGCGCGGTACCGGGCGCGGGCGAAGGGCTGGGTGGCGGAGTACGTCGAGGACAACGACGTCACGCACGACCCGGTCGGGCTGGAGCGCTGGGTGTCGGCGCCGGTCAGCGGCACGCCGGGGGAGCGGCCGTCGATGATCATCGAGGGGCGGGCGGACCGGATCGACGCCCGTTCCGGGGAGTTGGTGATCGTCGACTACAAGACGGGCCGCCGCCCGCCGGACGAGTACGAAGCCCGGGCGTCGCAAGCGCTTGCGCTGTACGCGGTGGCGGCGGCGCGGACGTTGCGCATGCCGTGCACGGCGGTGGAGCTGCACCACGTCCCGACGGGCACGATCGCGGCGGCGGAGCACACCCCGGAGAGCCTGCAGCGCCACCTGCAGCGAGCGGAAGAGACCGCCGGAGACCTCCGCCTGGCCACGGATACCCTGGACGCGGGCGGCGACGCGGACGTGCTGTTCCCGGCCCGCCCGGACCGCCGCTGCGCCTGGTGCGACTTCCGGCCGAGCTGCCCGACGGGCCAGGAAGCAGCCCCGCCGGCGCAGCCCTGGGACCTGCTCGCGCCCTGAACGGGAGGGAACGTTGGCTTCACCGGACACCGACGAACTGGCAACCGTCCCCCTGCCGACGGCACCCCCGGAGGCCGAAAAGCCCCACCCGAACCCGGCACACACCGCCCCCGGCCGTGCGGCCGCCACCCCGCCGGGCTCGGCCGCGCGGCGGCCGAGCCCGGCGGGGT
>NZ_MUMI01000552.1 GCF_002155975.1 Amycolatopsis kentuckyensis | reverse complement strand
CGCCGCGGCCGGCTGCGGCGTGCTCTTCGACGACTTCAACTACGCCTCGCCCACCGACGGCACCTTCACCCAAGCCGGCTGGACCACGCGCAACGACGTCGGCAGCCCCGGTGTGCCCGGCGCCCGCTGGCTGACCGGCAACATCAGCTTCCCGACGGTGAACGGCGAGCGCGTCGCCCAGCTCACCGCGAGCACCGACGGCAGCGCCGCCGGCACCACGCACGCCGAGCTCTACCAGAACCAGCTTCGGTTCTTCGAAGGCACGTACGCCAGCCGCGTCCGCTTCACCGACGCGCCGGACAGCGGTCCCGACGGCGACCACGTCAACGAAACCTACTTCACGATCTCCCCGCTGCGGTACGACCGCGACCCGCTCTACAGCGAGCTCGACTTCTCCGAGTACCTGCCCAACGGCGGCTGGGGCGGTCCGCAGGCGAACTACCAGACCAGCTGGTACACCTACTGGAACAACCCGAGCTGGGACGGCCTGCGCACGTCCACCGCGCAGAACCGCAGCTTCGCCGGCTGGCACGACGTCGTCACCCAGGTCTCCGGCGGGCACGTGAAGTACTACCTCGACGGCGTCCTCACCGCGGACCACACCACCGACGCCCAGGGCAACCCGGTGTACCCGCGCACGCCGATGTCGATCAACTACAACATGTGGTTCATCGACACCGCCGGCCACTCGAGCGGGAACAGCGTCTACACCGAACAGGTCGACTGGACCTACTACGCGGGCAACCAGGTCGTTTCCCCGGCCGACGCCGTCGCGCAGGCCGGGCGGTACCGCTCGAGCGGAACGTCCCATGTGGACAGTGTCAGCGGCTGCACGACCCCGACCACCCCGCCGCAGACGACCACGCCCACCACCCCGACGACACCGACCACCCCGTCCCAGCCCGCTAACTGCTCGACGGCGGCGGAATGGGACTGGGGCACGGTGTACCTGGAGGGCCAGCGGGTGAAGCACAACGCCCACCTCTGGCAGGCGAACTGGTGGACCCAGGGTTCGGAGCCCGGCCTCACCGCCCAGTGGCGCGACCTCGGCCACTGCTGACTTCCCGGGAGCTCCTCATGCGCAGCCGCACCCTCGCCACCGCCCTGGCCGTCGCCGCCGTGACCGCCACCGCCTGCGACACGGTCACCCCCGCTCCCGCCGCGCGCGGCGGCACCCTGACCGTCTGGCTGATGAACGGCGACCTCAGCGACCGGGCCACCGCGGCGATCAGCGCCGCGTTCGAGAAGGCCACCGGCGCCAAGGTCACCGTGCAGATCCAGGAATGGGACAACATCAACACGAAGATCAGCACCGCGCTGGCCCAGGACACCACGCCGGACGTGATCGAAATCGGCAACACGAACGTCCCGCTGTTCGCCGCCAACGGCGCGCTGACCGACCTCACCCCGCACCGCGACGCGCTCGCCGCGGGCCAGACCTGGCTGCCCGGCCTGGCCGGACCGGCCACTGTGGACGGACACCTCTACGGGGCACCGCTGTTCGCCGGCAACCGCGCGGTGATCTACGACAAGCAACTGTGGGCCGACGCCGGGGTCACCGCCCCGCCGAAGACCCTGCCGGAGCTCACCGCGGCCCTGGACAAGATCAAGGCGAAGCACCCGGCCCCGGACTTCTCGGCCTTCCACTTCCCCGGCCGGTACTGGTTCGGCGCGCTGCAGTTCGTCTGGGACGCCGGCGGGCAGATCGCCACGCAGCGGGACGGGAAGTGGACCGGCGCCCTCGAAAGCCCCGAAGCGCAGAAGGGGCTGCAGGCCTGGAAGGACTTCCAGAACGCCTACTCCTCCCCCGCGTCCCGCAACGTCGACACGAAGGCCCCGGACCAGGCCGCGATCTTCTCTTCCGGCGGCGCCGCGGCCATCCTCGACACGAGCGTCAACACCGTGCTCAAGAACAAGCCGGACCTGAAGGACCGGCTGGGCACGTTCCCCTTCCCGAGCGCCACACCCGGGAAGACGCAACCGGTGTTCCTCGGCGGCTCGGACCTCGCCGTCGCCGCCAAGAGCCGCAACCAGGACCTGGCGCTGGCCTACCTCAAGGCAGCGACGGACCCGGCCGTGCAGCGCGACGCCATCGCCGGCATCGACGGCTGGACCCCGATCTCGACCGAGCTGATCGACCGGATCACGCCGACGCTGCCGCCGCTCAACACGGCCTTCGCCACCGCGGCGAAGACCAGCGTCGCCACCCCGGCCGCCCCCGGCTGGGCGACCATCGAGAGCGACAAGTCCATCAACGGTTTCTTCGCCGACATCGCCACCGGACGCCGGCCGATCGCCGAAGCGGCCCGGGAGTTCGACGCCCACCTGACCGAGGCGCTGGGCGCCCGCTGACCGGCGGGGTGGCCCGGCCGACCGCCGTCCCCGCCGGACCACCCCGCCCCTGTTCCGCGAAGGAGTCCCCGTGCTGCTCGAAAAGGCGCGCACCCGGGAAAGAACGCACCGCGGTTCCCTGGTGCCCTACGGCCTGCTCCTGCCCGCCGCCGCGCTGCTCGGCCTGGTGCTCGGCTACCCGCTCGTCCGGCTGATCGTCATCTCCCTGCAGGACTACGGCCTGCGGTCGCTGTTCACCGGCAAGACGGGCTTCGCCGGCGGCGACAACTACGCCGCCGTCCTCGCCGACCCCCAGCTGCTCCCGGTGCTCGCGCGCAGTATCGGGTTCTGCGCCGCGCTGGTCATCGGCACGCTCGTGGTCGCGTCCGGGGTCGCCCTGCTGCTGCAACGCCTGGGCCGCCGGATGCGCACCGCGGTCACGTTGTGCCTGATCGCGGCGTGGGCGCTGCCGAACGTGGCGTCCACCCTGGTCTGGCAGTGGCTGTTCCAGCCCGGCTACGGCGTGGTGAACTGGCTGCTGACCCGGCTCGGCCTCGGGGACCTCACCCAGCACGACTGGACGACGAGCCCGGCGTCGGCGTTCACCCTCGTCTGGCTGCTGGTCGTCTGGCAGTCGGTCCCGTTCGCCGCGCTCACCCTGCACGCCGGTCTCTCGCAGATCCCGCGGTCCTACTACGAAGCCGCGGCACTGGACGGTGCCGGGCCGTGGCGGGTGCACCGCACGATCACCGTCCCGTTCCTGCAGCCGATCCTCGGCCTGGTCACCATCCTCTCGGTCATCTGGGACTTCACCGTGTTCAACCAGATCTGGATCCTCACCCAGGGCGGCCCGGCCGGCGGCACGACGACGCTGGGGATCTGGACGTTCACCCGCGCCTTCAGCCGCAACGACTTCGGCCAGGGCGCGGCGATCGCCGTCGTCTCGGTCGCGCTGCTCGTCGGCCTGACCGCCGTGTACGTGCGGCGGCTCGTCCGCTCGGGGGAGGACCTGTGATCCGGCGGCTCGGCCGAAACCTCGCGGCCGCCCTGTTCTGCCTGGTGTGGATCTTCCCGGTCTACTGGATGGTGCTCACGGCGTTCAAGCCCGCGGGCCGGATCCTCCAGCCGACGCCCGAGTTCCTGCCCGTCGACGTCACGCTGGACAACTTCGCCGGCGCGCTCGCCAAACCCGGGTTCGTCCAGGACCTGCTCAACAGCGCCGTGGTCGTCGTGGCGGTCGTCGTCCTGTCCATCGTGGTCGCCTTCCTCGCGGCGACGGCGTTGACGCGCTTCCGGTTCTTCGGGCGCCGCAGCTTCCTCATCGGCGTGCTGGTGCTCGAGATGGTGCCGGTGCCCGCCTTGGTCATCCCGCTGTTCCTGAGCCTGAAGAGCGCGCACCTGCTCGACACCCTGCCCGGGCTGGTCCTCACCTACGTGGCACTCGTGCTGCCGTTCACGATCTGGACGTTGCGCGGCTTCCTGCACGGCATCCCGGTCGAACTGGAGGAAGCGGCGATGGTCGACGGCGCGACACGCGCGCGGGTCATGCGCTCGGTCCTGCTGCCGCTCGTGCTGCCCGGGCTGATCGCGACCAGCGTGTTCGCCTTCATCACCGCGTGGAACGACTTCCTGTTCGCCTACGTGATCATGAAGGACAGCTCGGGGTACACGCTGCCGGTCTGGCTGGTGTCGTTCAGCACCAGCACGGGCACCGACTACGGCGGCCTCATCGCCGCGTCGACCCTGTTCGCGCTGCCCGTCGTCGTCTTCTTCGCGCTCGTGCAGCGCCACCTGGTCGAAGGCATGACCGCGGGCGCGGTGAAGGGCTGATGCTCATCCCGCGCCCCGCGCAGCTGACCCGCCACGCCGGGTCCTGCGTGCCCACCGGAATCCTGGCGGGCCTCGGCACCCACGGCCCGGCCCGGCTGCTCGCCGCGTACACCGGGCTCCCGCTGGTCCACAATGGACCGGCCATCCGGCTCGCGCGGAAACCGGGGCTCGGGCCGGAGGAGTACACCTTGGAGGTCACCCCCGGTCGCGCGTTGCTCACCGCGTCCACGGAGGCGGGCCTCCTCGCCGGCGTCCAGACGATCCGCCAGCTGTCCCCGCGGCTGCCGTGCCTGACGATCCGCGACGCACCCCGGCTGCCCTGGCGCGGAGTCCTGCTCGACGTCGCCCGGCACTTCATGCCGCTGGAGTTCCTCCGCGAGTTCGTCGATCTGCTGGCGCTGCACAAGTACAACGTGCTGCACCTGCACCTCACCGACGACCAGGGCTGGCGGATCGAGATCCGCGGCCGGCCCCGGCTCACCGAAGTCGGAGCGTGGCGCGCGGAGTCGATGGTCGGGCCCGCGGGCAGCAACGTCTTCGACGGCGTCCCGCACGGCGGTTTCTACACGCAGCGGGAGCTGCGCGAACTGGTCGCCTTCGCCGCCGGACGCGGGGTCCGGATCGTGCCGGAGATCGACCTGCCCGGACACGTGCGCGCGGCGCTGGCCGCCTACCCGTCGCTGGGCAACCGGCCCGAGACGGCGCTGCCGGTGTGGACGGAGTGGGGCATCAGCCCGGACATCCTCGGCGTCCACGACGAGGCCTTCGCCTTCTGCCGGGACGTGCTGGAACAGGTCGCCGGCGTGTTCCCGTCGCCGTACCTGCACATCGGCGGCGACGAGTGCCCGACCACGCAGTGGGAGACCAGCCCGGTCGCGCGGGCCACCGCGGCCCGGCTCGGGGTGCGCCCCGCCGAACTCCACCCGTGGTTCCTCGGCCGGCTGAAGGACGTCGTCACGGACCTGGGCCGCCGGGCCGTGTGCTGGGACGAGACCGGCCACGCGGCGGGACGCCTGCCCGCGGACCTGGTCGTCACCGCCTGGCGCGACGCCGCCCACGGCGCGCTCGCCATCAGCCGCGGCCACCAGGTCGTGATGGCGCCGCACACGTCGACGTACTTCGACTACCGGCAGAGCGAGGATTCCGACGAGCCGCCGCACGGGCCCGTGACGACACTGGAGGACGTCTACCGCTTCGATCCCCTGGAAGGCGGGCTGCCGGTCGCCACGGGCACCTCGCCGGGAGTGCTGGGCACCCAGGCCCAGCTGTGGACCGAGCACGCACCGACCCCCGGCCACGTGCGGCACCTGGCGTTCCCACGGCTGTGCGCACTGGCCGAACGGGCGTGGTCACCGCCGGGCCGCGGTTATGC
The DNA here is from genome assembly GCF_002155975.1 of Amycolatopsis kentuckyensis. GTDB lineage: Bacteria > Actinomycetota > Actinomycetes > Mycobacteriales > Pseudonocardiaceae > Amycolatopsis > Amycolatopsis kentuckyensis. Next base: position 6,163 of record NZ_MUMI01000552.1, on the reverse strand, counting down.
TGACTTCCACCAGCGCCTGACCGGGCACCTCGACCGGCTCCGGGCACTGGGCGCCCTGCCGAAGGAGCGCGTCCGGTTCGCCGGCGCGCTCGGAGCACCCGGGAAGACATCGCCTTGACCGTTGCCGACCAGCCGGCGGACCGGCCCAACACGGTGAAGCGCGACCGCGTCCGGCGGCACCTGCTGAAGGTGATCGAGAACGCCGGCCCCGGCACCGGGCTCGCCTCCGAACGGGACCTGGCCGCGGAGCTGGGCGTCTCGCGCCCGACCGTCCGGGCGGCCATCGACGAGCTGACCCGCACCGGGCTGCTGGTGCGCCAGCGCGGCCGCGGCACCTTCACCAGCCCGCAGAAGGTCACCCAGGAACTGGCGACCGGCCTCGCGGTGCCGCCCGCGGAAGGCCACTGGACCAGCCGGGTGGTCGCGTTCGCCGTGTCACCGGCCCCGCGGTCCCTCGCCGGGGAGCTGGAGCTCGAGCCGGCCGCGCCGGTGCTGCGCGTGACCCGGGTCCGGCACGTCGACGACGAACCGATCGCGATCGAGCACCTGGCCCTGCCCGCGGCCCTGGTCCCCGGCCTCCGCCCGGCGGACCTGGAGGCGGGCAACTTCTACCGGCTGCTGCGGGAACGCTTCGGCATCGCGGTGGCGGAGGCGGTGCAGACGATCGAGCCCGCGGTGACCGACCCCGGCCAGGCCGAACTGCTGGAAATCGCGGTGTACGCACCGATCCTGCACATCGAACGGCTCACCCGCGACGGAGCAGGCCGAGTCGTCGAACTGACCCGCTCGGTCTACCGCGGCGACCGCTACCGCATCACGTCGAAACTCCGCTTCGACGCCGAATCCGGCTAGGGCTTGTCTGACAATGCCTTGGTCCAGGTGATCACCGCGTGGAGGACGACCGCTGATCGGTAGACGATGGCGAGCTTGTCAAAGCGAGTGGCCAGGCCACGCCATTGTTTGAGCAGGTTGAAGCGTCGTTCGACGACGTTGCGGCCGCGGTAGTCAACCGGATCGAACGCCGGTGGTCGGCCGCCGCGGGAACCGCGGCGTTTGCGGTGCCCGGCCTGATCAGCCGGCTCGGGGATCACGGCGGTGATGCCACGGTCGCGCAAATGCCCGCGGATTGCTCTGGAGGAGTAGGCCTTGTCGCCGCGGACGCGGTCGGGTCGGATCCGCGCCCGACCGCCTCCGGGACGAGCGACATGCAGGTGCCGCATCAGGTGCGGAAACATCGGTGCGTCTCCGGCCTGCCCGGACCCGACCAGCGTCAACAGGGGCCGTCCGTTGCCGTCGACAAGGTGGTGCCCCTTGGTGCTCCACCCGCCGCGGGAGCGGCCGATCGCGTGGTCAAGCGGCTCGGCGAGCAGATCCGTGTAGTTCGACCCAGCCCCCTGTGGGGCGGGTGATGTTGGTGGCGTGCTGATGCGCCCGAGCGATCGTGGAATCCACCGACACCGACCAATCCACCAGGCCAGCCGCGTCGGCTTCGGTGAGCAGGCGCTGCAGCACGATGTCCCAGGTGCCGTCGCCGGCCATCCGGCGATGCCAGGTCCAGATCATCTGCCACGGACCGAACACCGCCGGCACGTCTCGCCACGGAATCCCGCACCGATACCGGTAGATGATCCCCTCGACCATCGCGCGTGCATCCGAGAACGGCCGCCCGCGCTTACCAGTGCGGACCGGCAGCAGATCCTCGATCAACGCCCACTGAGCATCCGAAAGCAACTGAAACCGCGACACGACCGGCAGCATCCCAGCAACCAGCCGACATGTTTATCAGACACGCCCTAGTACTCCGGTGGGGTGCGCCGTCAGCCGAGGGCGTCGAGCAACTCGCGCTCCCGCCGCGCGCTGAGGCCCGCTCGCCGTTCCCGGTCCAGCCCCTGCTCGCGTTCCCAGCGCACCGTGTCGGCCAGCAGCTCGGCCCGGGGCCGGTGCCGCAGACCCGCGGCGCGCGCCGCCGACCCGTCCCGCGCCGACCACCCTTCCCAGCCCGGCTCGACCAGCCACATCGCCAGCGACTCCGGCCCCATGTATTCGGCCACGCCCTGGGCGAGCAGCCACTCCGCCCCGGCCGTCACCACCGGACCGGTGTGCCCGCCGGCGGCGCGGGACAGCTCGACCCACTCCCCGAACGGCACGACCGGACCGACCGCGTTGTAAGTGCCGGTAGTCCCCGTCTCCGCGGAGTCGAGCAACCAGGCCGCGAGGTCCCGCACGTCGATCACCTGGGTGGGCACGCCGGGGGTGTCGGGCACCAGCATCGGCCCGCGCGGATCGCGGGCCGCGCGGGCGGCCCAGTAGCCGGAGCGGCCGGTGTGATCGCCCGGGCCGCCGATGAGCCCGGCTCGCGCGATGAGGAGGCGGTCGCCTGCCGCGGCCGTCGACGCCTGCTCGCACGCGACCTTCGCCTCGCCGTACACCTCGCGGTCGGCCTCGTCCCGATCCGTCGGGGCGAGCAGCGCCGCCGACTCGTCCGCCCCCGGCGTGGCGTGGGAGGCGTAGACGTTGCCGGACGAGACGTACACCCAGTGCCCGGCCTTGCCGCCCAGCGCGTGGAGCGCTCCGCGGACGAAACCCGGCTGCCACGACACCTCGACGACCGCGTCCCAGACCCGGTCGAGCAGGGGCTCGTACGCCGACGGGTCGCGCCGGTCGGCCGCGACCAGTGTCGCGCCGTCGGCGACTTCTCCGCTCTCGCCCCGCGCGAGGCAGGTCACCCGGTGGCCGCGTCCGATGGCCTGCCGGGACAGCTCCCGGGCCACCCACGCCGTCCCACCCAGAACCAGGATCTCCATACCGACACACAAGCACCAAGATCACCGCCGGGCCAGCGAATTCGCTCACAGCTGACGACCGGCTTCCGGCACATGGATCTTCGCGCCGGCCGGGAAACGCTTCTTCTTAGCCGATCCTCGTTACCCGAACGAGTGAACGGGGTCGGCGTCCGGGTGACGGCCGCGGCGAAACCCGCTCGTCACGACAGGTGTCCACCGCGGCAGACGGCCCAAGAATTGCGCCGTCCGCATCGCCTTTTCGGCGCCCGGGTGAGAGCACTTCAACCGCACTACTGATCCGGCATAGGATTTTCCTTCGGCCAGGAAACAATTCCTGGACAAATTCTGTCCATTTTCCGGAATCGAGGAACGACCATGCGAAGACGCATGCTGGGGGCGGTCCTGCCCCTGGTGCTCACGGCGGCCACCGCCGTCCCGCTGCCCGCGGCCGCCGACCCCGCCCCGGCGGTCTCGGCGCTGACGAAGTCCGTGCAGGGCACCGGTTCCCCGGCCGCGCACGGCGCGACCGCGAACTGGGTCGTCGGCTACGAAGACCACGCGACCACGACCGGCGCCGCCACGATCACCGACGCCGTCGGCGCCGGGCAGGCCTACCAGTCCGGCTCGCTGCACGTCCCGCCTGGCTGGACGCCGCAGTGGTCCACCGACGGCAGCACGTTCACCGGCACCGAACCGGCGTCCGGCGTCACCACGGTCCGCGCGGCGAACCCCGCCGCGGGTCCCGACGCGACCCAGCTGACCGGCGCCCTCACCCCGCCCGTGCAGGCGGTGACCACCGCGACCGGCGGCGACGGCTTCACGCCGATCCTGTACCGCACCCCGGGCGGCACGCTGCAGGCCTGGAACATCTACCACCACCTGGGGGCCACGTCGCCGAAGGTGGTCTGCACCGAACTCGCCACCGGGGCGCGGTGCGCGGGCGGCCCGTGGCCGAAGGTGCTCAACACCGCACCCGGTCCGCTCGGCACCCTGGGGGCCGGCGACATCGCCACCACCATGGTCGAGCAGTACGTGCGGGATCCCGCGGCACCCTCGAAGGTCTACTACCCCGCCGTCACGGCGGCTTCGGTCGGCGTCGCCTGCCTCGACATGGCGGCCTCGGCCAACTGCGGGTACTGGGCGTTGGCCGCCACCGGCGGATCGCCCGCGGTGAGCGGCATCACCGGGATGGTGGAGACCGGCGGCAACGTGTACGGCCTGATCAGCAGCGGCGCCGTGGTCTGCTGGACCATCGCGACGCAGAGCGCCTGCGGCGGCCAGCCGTACGCACCGATCGCGCCGGCCATCAGCGGCAACGCGTACGTCTACGGCGCACTGGACGTCGTGGCGGGCAAGGTGTTCGCCTCGTCGTCGAACCCCGGCACCGCGCAGCAGCCCTCGCTGGGCTGCTTCGACCCGGCGACGGCCACGGCGTGCGCCGGCTGGGCTTCCTGGCGGCCGACCGGACCGGCGGGGAACTTCACCTACAACGCCTACACGGCGTTCGGCACGACCGGCGCGCCCGTGGGGGTGTGCTCGTCGACGACCGGCGGCACCAACGTCACCACCTGCTACGCCCTCGACGGTTCCGCGCTGCCCGCACCGCCGGGCGCGGCCGCGCTGCCGAACGGGACGTACGTCTTCAACCCCGAGGTCGTCACCGACCCGGGTGGTCACCTGCGCAGCTACCTCCCGGTCTGGAACGGGGGCATCGCGGGCGCGGCGGTGTGCCACGACTGGACCACCGGAACGGCGTGCGCGGGGCTGCCCGCCCGGATCACCCACCCGTCGGTGAACGGGGGCGCCACCCGGGACTACGGGTACGCGTACGACCCGCCGTCGGGCTGCTTGATCGGCCTGGGCGACGCGGGCGTGCTGTTCTCGATGGACCCGGCCACCGGCGCCACGCCGTGTGTCCGCTCCGGCGGGCAGGTGACCCTGCGCCCGGGCGACTTCTACTGTGACGGCGGAAGTCACGTCCAGGGCTACACCTCCGCGCGGCTGACGGGCGTCGACCCGGCGAACGTCGACTTCGCGGCGTCGCGGGTGACGGTCGTCGACCAGGACAACGCGGTGGTACCGACCCCGGGCTTCGCCCCGGACGGCTCGGTCGACCTCACCGGCGTCTCGGTGGCGGCGCACCCGTCGATCACGGTGACGACGACGCTGGTGCTGCACAGCGCGGCGGGCTTCAGCGGTGCGCTGGTGGTCGACTTCGCGGGTGACGCACCCCAGCTGTGCTTCCGCACGACGATCTCGGCGGACTGCCTGGTGACGTCGGTGGCGAACACGGCGACGGGCACGGACTCGACGGGGTCGTTCACGTCCAACACGGTGACGCTCCCGGTCGCCCCGGGCGCGTCGTGCACCCCGAAGGTGACCGTGGAGAAGGAGATCTGCACGGCGGTCCACCCGGCCCAGTGCGGCCCGGGCGGCGCCGGGCCGTGGGCGAAACAGGCCCCGGTGGGCCTGCTCGGCGTGCTCGCGGCGTCGGCGTACTGGCGGATCACGGTGACGAACGAGGGTCCGGTGGGGATCACGTCCGCGCAGGTGGTGGACACCGTGGAGCCGTCGTGCCAGACGGGTCCGTTCACCTTGGCGGCGGGCCAGTCGAAGCAGGTGTACTGCGCGACGTACGCACTGCTGAACCTGTTCCCGATCACCAACAAGGCGAAGGTGAGCTACCTGCCGGTGAACGTCCCGCCGGGCACGCCTCCGTCCACAACGGACTGGTCGGCGGCCAAGGCCTGTTCGCTGCTGTGCAGCCTGTAGGGAGGTGACGTGATGGCGCCGGCCGGCTCGGGAGCCTTCGGCGAGACGGCCGGCGCCATCAGGACCGCGCACAGCGGCACCGCCATCGCGATCGCCGCCAGCACGAACACCGGGAACAGGAAGGAGAACACCTCCGCGCCCGCCGGGTCCGGGGCGTTCATGTCCATGCTCATCCGGACCGCCGCCATGCCCGTGTAGTGCATGCCGGTCACCGCCGCGCCCATGACGAAGCCGGCCAGCAGCCGCAACGAGAGGCGGTCGAGGAAGACCGCGAACCACAGTGCCGCGGTCGCCGCCACCACGGCGATCACCACCGACAGCGCCACCAGGCCGCCGTCGTAGCCGAAGTCGCCCTTCACCCGCAGCGCCGACATCCCGGTGTAGTGCATGAGGTTCACCGCCAGGCCGGTGATGACGCCGCCGAGGGCGAGGCGCCACCAGCCGAACTTCGCGCGGCCGCCCACCACCACGAGCCCGGCGAACACCGCCGTCACCGAGAGGACCGCGGACAGGACCGTGCGGAAGATGTCGTAGCGGACCGGCATGCCCGGGGTGCTGAAGCCGAGCATCGCCACGAAGTGCATCAGCCAGATGCCGACGCCGCCGAT
>NZ_MUMI01000551.1 GCF_002155975.1 Amycolatopsis kentuckyensis | reverse complement strand
CGACCGGCCGCCACCGCACCGCGGCGCTCGCGGAGCACCGCGCAGGGTGAGGGCCCGGCAGACCCCTGCGACCAACCGGCCGCCACCGCGCGGCCACGCTCGCGGGACGCCGGGCAGCATGAGATCCCCGGCAGATCCCGCTACCAACCGCAACGACCGTCCGGCCACCACCGCGCGGCCACGCTCGCGGGACGCCGGGCAGCATGAGGTCCCCGGCAGACCCCGCTACCAACCGCAACGACCGTCCGGCCGCCACCGCGCGGCCGCCCTCGCGGAGCACCGCGCAGGGCGAGGTTCCCTGCAGACTCCGCGGCCGACCGGCCGCCACCGCACCACGGCGGCGAGGCGCGGCGTTCCGGCGCACCGAGGGCAACCCGAAGCCCCCGATCGCCCCGCCGCGCAGTTCGCCGTCGGGGCTACTGGTCCGGCTGCCGCGGGGACTTCTTCGTCACGACCTAGCCGTTCACCGCCTTCCGGCCCAGGAACGCCGCCAGCCGATCAGCCGCCGTCGCGTTCGGGGGTGGCGGGAGCTCCGGGCCGAACGGTCCACCCGGCTGCCGCGGTGTCACACCGAAGCGGGACCGCCACTGCTCCAGCGCCCGCGACGCCAGCTCGGGCGCCAGATCCGTCGGCTGGCCCGTCGCCTCCGCGATGTCCCAGCCGTGGGCCAGGTACTCGTTCACCCTCATGTGCACCAGGAACACCCCCGGTACCTCACCGAGCGGGGTCGTCACCTGCCGCGTGAACAACCCGGGCGCAGCCAGCACCGCCCGGGCCGCCGCCACCGACGCGGCGAACGCCTCGACCGGCGAAGCGCCCAGGTAATCGCCGTCCGGGGCCGGTGGGCCCGTGCCCGCCCAGAACGCCACTTTCGCGTTGCCGTGCGCCACGTGGTTCACGACCGCGCGCACGTCCCAGTCGGCGCACGCCGTCGGGAGCGCCCACTGGTCGGCACGGACCGCGGTGACCAGGGCGGTCACCGTCGAAGCTGCGAGGTCGAAGTCGTCGAGAGCAGTCATGCGGACAGTGTGCCGACCACCACCGACAAAAACTCACGACAGCAGCGCCACGCACTCCACGTGGTGGGTCATCGGGAACGCGTCGAACGCCCGCAGGTCCGTCAGCGAGTACCCGTGGGCCGCGAAGGTCGCCACGTCGCGCGCCAGCGCCGCCGGGTCGCAGGCCACGTACACGATCCGGTCCGGGGCACCCGCCACGATCGACTCCACGACCGCCTTGCCGGCGCCCTTCCGCGGCGGGTCCAGCACCACCACGTCGACCGGCTTGGCCGCCGACGCCAGCACGTGCTCCACCCGCCCGGCCTGCCACGAAACCTGCGGCAGGTCCGCGAGGTTGCGCTCGCCGTCGGCCACCGCGCGCCGGCCGGACTCGACCGCCAGCACCCGGCCCGCCGTTCCGACCTGGGCCGCCAGCACCGACGCGAACAGCCCGACCCCCGCGTAGAGGTCCCAGGCCGTGCCTCCGGACGGCGCCTCCGCCCACTCCCCCACGACCGCGGCCAGCGTCGACGCCGCCGCCGGGTGGACCTGCCAGAAACCGTGCGCGTCGAGGCGCCAGTCCCGGCCCGCCGCGTGCTGGACCGCGACCCCGCCGGTCAGCTGCCGGGCCCGCACCTTCCCGCGCACCGTCGACAGTTCCCGGACGTGCACCCCGCCGTCACCGTCCTGGGTGACCTCCAGCTCGCTGCCCGGCCGCCAGCGCCGCGCCAGGACGTCGTCGAGCTCGCCGGGAACGGCGATCGGGCAGTCGTCCAGGGCCACCACCCGGTGGCTGTGGTGGGCCCGCAGCCCCGCGCGCCCGTCGTGGCCGGCGACCAGCCGGACGCGGCTGCGCCAGTCCAGCGGCCCGCCGTCGAGGGCCTCCACGACGACGTCCCGCTCGATGCCCGCCAGCCGCTGCAGCTGCTCGGCGACCACCGCCGCCTTCAGCGAGCGCTGGTAGTCCGGCGAAGCGTGCTGCCAGTCGCACCCGCCGCAGCCGCCCGGCACGGCCAGCGGGCACGGCGGCGGAACCCGGTGCGGCGACGGCGAGAGCACCTCGACGGCGTCCCCGCGGCAGAACGAGCCGCCGTTGTCCTCGGTGACCTCGACGCGGACCTGCTCGCCCGGCAGCGCGTGCCGGACGAACACGACCCGTCCCTCCGCGCGGGCGACGCAGTGGCCGCCGTGCGCGACCGCGCCGACCTCGACCTCGAGGACGCGGCCCAGCCAGCTCGTCATTCGGCCGGCTCCTTCGGCTTGGGCGCCGCGATCGGCTTCCCGTTGGGCGAAAACCCGCGGCGGACGTCGCCCGCCGCGGGGCGCTCGTTGCGGACCCGCGCGGCCGCCTTGGCCGACGACTCCAGCTGCCACGGCACGCTCGCCACGATCACCCCGGACTGGAACAGCAGCCGGCCCTTGAGCCGCAGCGCGCTCTGGTTGTGCAGCACCTGCTCCCACCAGTGCCCGACCACGTACTCCGGGATGAACACGGTGACCACGTTGCGTGGATTGTCGCCGCGCACGCGCTTCACGTAGTCGAGCACCGGTTTCGTGATCTCGCGGTAGGGCGATTCGACGACCTTCAGCGGCACCTTGAAGTTGTGCGCGTCCCATTCGGCGGTGAGCTTGCGGGTGTCGGCATCGTCCACATTGACCGTCACGGCCTCGAGGACGTCCGGGCGCATCGCCTTGGCGTAGGCCAGCGCGCGCAGCGTCGGCCGGTGCAGTTTGGACACCAGGACGATCGCGTGGTTGCGCGACGGCAGCACGGTCGGGGTGTCGCCGAGCTCCTTCAGCTCGTCGGCGACGCGGTCGTAGTGCCGCCGGATCGCCGTCATCAGCGCGAAGATGGCCACCATCGCGGCGATCGCGATCCACGCGCCGAGCAGGAACTTGGTGATCAGCACGATCACCAGGACGGTCGCGGTCATGGTCAGGCCGATCGCGTTCACCGTCTGCGAGCGCCGCATCCGCCGCCGGACGCCGGGATCGGTTTCCCTGGCCAGCAACCGGTTCCAGTGCCGGATCATGCCCGCCTGGCTGACCGTGAACGACACGAACACGCCCACGATGTAGAGCTGGATCAGCCGCGTCACCTCGGCGTCGAACGCGATGATCAGCACCAGCGCGAAGGCGGACAGGAACAGGATGCCGTTGGAGAACGCCAGCCTGTCGCCACGCGTGTGCAGCTGGCGCGGCAGGTAGCGGTCCTGCGCCAGGATCGAGCCCAGCACCGGGAAACCGTTGAACGCGGTGTTCGCGGCCAGCAGCAGGATGATGCCGGTGGAGAAGGAGATGTAGTAGAACGCCGGCGGGAAGTCGGCGAACACCGCGTGCGCGATCTGCGCCACGATCGTCTTCTGCTCGTAGCCGGCGGGCGCGCCCTCGAGCTGCCGCGCCGGGTCCTCGGCGAACTTGACGTCGGTGATCGTGGCCAGCGTGATGATGCCGACCAGCATGGTGACCGCGAGCAGGCCCATCATCAGCAGCGTGGTGGCGGCGTTCTTCGACTTCGGCTTCTGGAACGCCGGGACGCCGTTGCTGATCGCCTCCACCCCGGTCAGCGCGGCGGCGCCGGAGGAGAACGCCCGCAGCACCAGGAAGGCGTACCCGACGCCCGCGAAGGTGCCTTCGGCGGTCAGCGTGAAGCCGGCGCTCTCGGCCTTCATCTCGGTGCCGGTGGCGGCCTGCACCAGGCCCCAGGCGACCATGACCAGGATGCCCAGGATGAACCCGTAGGTCGGGATCGCGAAGGCCTTGCCCGACTCGCGGATGCCGCGCAGGTTCAGCGACGTCAGCACGACCACGATGACGATCGACGCGAGCACTTTGTGTTGCGCGACCCACGGGACCGCCGAGCCGATGTTGGCCACACCGGACGAAGTGGACACCGCGACGGTCAGCACGTAGTCGACGAGCAGGGCGCTGGCCACGGTGAGGCCGAACTTGCCGCCCAGGTTCGTGTTGGCGACCTCGTAGTCGCCGCCGCCGCTCGGGTAGGCGTGCACGTTCTGCCGGTACGAGGCGACGACGACCAGCATGACCAGGGCCACCATGACGCCGATCCACGGCGCGAGCGCGTACGCGGACAGCCCGGCGACGCTCAGCGTCAGGAAGATCTCTTCCGGGGCGTAGGCGACGCTCGAGAGCGCGTCCGACGCGAAGATCGGCAGCGCGATGCGCTTGGGCAGCAGCGTGTGGGACAGCCGGTCACTGCGGAACGGACGTCCGAGGACCAGGCGTTTCAGCACGGTCGGGAACTTCGACACCACGGAAGCCTAACGTTCTCCCGGCACGGTAGGTTCGGCGCTGGTAGATAGGGGCAGGTACGGACGGGTAACCGCCGAGGAGGAGGCAGGGCGTGCACGTGGTGATCATGGGATGCGGCCGGGTAGGCGCGTCCCTGGCCGCTGCGCTGGAGCGGCTCGGCCACGAGGTGGCCGTCATCGACAAGAACCAGCAGGCGTTCCGCCGGCTCGGCAGCGACTTCCACGGCCAGCAGGTCGTCGGCGTCGGTTTCGACCGCCGGGTGCTGATCGAAGCCGGCATCGAGCGGGCCGGCGCGTTCGCGGCGGTGTCCAGCGGAGACAACTCGAACATCATTTCGGCGCGGGTCGCGCGCGAGAACTTCGGCATCGAGCACGTCGTCGCGCGGATCTACGACCACAAGCGCGCGGCCGTGTACGAGCGGCTGGGCATCCCGACGGTCGCGACGGTGCCGTGGACCACCGACCGGTTCCTGCGCTCCCTGCTGCCGGACGGCGTCGCGTCGGCGTGGCGTGACCCGTCGGGCAACGTGGCGCTGCTGCAGCTGCCGCTGCACGAGGGCTGGGTGGGGCACTCGGTGCGGTCCCTGCAGGAGGCGACCGGCGCGCGGGTGGCGTTCATCATGCGGTTCGGCACCGCTGTGCTGCCCGACACCAAGACGGTGCTGCAGGCCGACGACGTCGTGTGGGTGGCCGCGCGGTCCGGCACCGTCACCGACGTGACCAGTGTGGCCCACCGCGAACCGGAGGACGAGGCATGAGGGTCGCGATTGCGGGCGCCGGGGCGGTCGGCCGCTCCATCGCCGCCGAGCTGATCGACGGCAGGCACCAGGTGATGCTCATCGAGCGCGAAGCCGACCAGTTCGAGCCGCACGCCGTCGAGCAGGCCGACTGGGTGCTCGGCGACGCCTGCGAGGTCTCGATCCTGGAGGAGTCCGGGATCGAGCAGTGCGACGTCGTCATCGCCGCGACGGGCGACGACAAGGCGAACCTGGTGGTCTCGCTGCTGGCCAAGACGGAGTTCGCGGTGCGGCGCGTGGTGGCCCGGGTGAACAACCCGGCCAACGAGTGGCTGTTCACCGACGCGTGGGGCGTCGACGTGGCGGTCTCGACCCCGCGGATGCTGGCGGCGATGGTCGAGGAAGCGGTGAGCGTCGGCGACCTGGTGCGGCTGATGACGTTCCGGCAGAGCAACGCGAACCTGGTCGAGCTGACGCTGCCGGCGGAGACGCCGCTGGCCGGGAAGCCGGTAAGCGACCTGACGCTGCCACGGGATTCGGCTTTGGTGACGATCCTGCGCGGCGACCGGGTGATCGTGCCGCAGCCGGAGGACCCGCTGGAGCCGGGAGACGAGCTGCTGTTCGTGGCGACCGCGGACGTGGAGCCGGAGATCCGGACGGCGCTCGGGTATTGAGGCCGGCGAGGCCCCCGGCTGGTTCGCCGGGGGCTTTTTCGCGGCTGTCCGCGGGGCGCGTCTCGCGTGATTCGGGACGGAACTCGCGTGATCGGGCCCGGAACTCGCGTGATTAGGCCCCGAACTGACGTGATTGGGGACGGGACTCGCGTGATCGGGGCCGGATCCCACGTGCCGGAAAGGGCATCTCGCGTGATCAGGGGCCTCTCGCGTGATTGGAGAGGCATCACGCGTGATTGAAGGGTCGTCACGCGTGATCGGGCGGTCGACACGGCGAAACTGTCGGTGCCTGCCGGTAGAGTCGGAACCGGGGGGCGCCCCCACGCGCGGGGGTTGTCAGGCTTCGGGGGTTGCGTACTTTTGGCGCAGGCGGGCCTCGACCTCGGCGTCGGTCTCCGGGGCCGGCTCCGACTCCGCCAGGGCCTTGAGGCGCTTGTCCGACCGGCGGACCGCCCACACGACCACCAGCAGGCCCAGCGCGTACAGCGGGTAACCCATCGCGATCTTCGCGAAGGCGAGCCAGCCCGTGTAGTCCTCCTGGTAGAGCCAGCGCTGCACCACGAACCGGGCCGCGAAGATCGCCGCCATGGCCAGGGTCGCGACGTCGTAGCCGTAGCGGGAGGGCTTGTCCTTGCGCCACGCCTGGCCCGTGCCGTTGAGCATGTTCCAGACCACGCCCGCGATCGGCCAGCGGACCACCACCGACAGCACGAAGATGCCGCAGTAGATCAAGCTCGCGTAGATCCCGAACAGGAAGAACCCCTTCGCCGACCCCGTGCGGTAGGCGATGAACGCCGCGATCGCGACGCCGAAGAAGCCGGAGATCGCCGGCTGGAGGGGCTCCTTGCGGACCACGCGCAGCACCGTGATGGCCACCGCGCTGCCGATCGACGTCCAGATGGCCGCGGTCAGGCCGAAGAACGAGTTCGCCAGCACGAAGACGATCACCGGCACCGACGAGTAGATCAGGCCGGACACCCCGCCCATCTGCTCGAGCAGGGTCGGCTGCGGCTCTTCCTCGTCGGTCTTCTTCTCGCTCGGGGCGGGTTCAGTCACGATGGGTGATCAACTCACTGGGCTCTGGAGCTCGTAATAGGGGTTGTACAGCACCTTCTGGCCGTCACGCTCGGCCATCCGGCCGCGCACCTTGATCGTCCGGCCAGGCTCGATGCCCGGGATCCGGCGGCGGCCGAGCCAGATTAGCGTCACGCCCTGTGTCCCGTCGAACAGCTCGGCCTCCAGCGTGGCGGCTTCGTTGGTCGGGCAGAGCTCGACGCTGCGGAGCCGGCCCATCACGGTGACCTCTTCGCCGGAGCGGCAGTCGCAGGCCCGCTGCGCCCCCTCCGCGCCCGACCTCATCGACATCTCGTCGGCGTCGAGTTCCTCGACGTCGCTGGTCAGCTTGCGAACCAACCGGCTGAAGTAGCCGCCGTCTTTGGCGGACATAGGTGCTCCTGTGCTCCGGGGCCCCCGACGTGGTGCATGCGGCCCGTGCGATTTCCAGCGTAGCTGCGGTCCCCGTCAGGGAAACGCCTTTGCGCAAGGATTGCAACGTGACGTCCGCAATCAGAGTTCCCGCCGCGGTGCTGCTGCCCGGCACCGGCTCGGACGAGGTGTTCGTCCGGGCCGTCTTCGAACGGCCACTGCGCGCCCTCGGTGTCCCGCTCATCGCGCCACCGCCGCCCCCGGGCGCGGCGCTCGCCGACGGCTACCTGGCGACGCTCGACGCGCTGGCCGACGAACACGGCGAACTGCTCGTCGGCGGCATTTCGTTCGGCGCCCACCTCGCCGCGGAGTGGGCCGTGCGCAACCAGGCCCGTTGCGGGGGCCTGCTGGCCGCGCTCCCGGCCTGGAACGGCGTCCCGGGCCCGGCACCCGCCTCGCTCGCCGCGACGCTGACGGCGGATCTGGTGGCCGCTTCCGGCGTCGGCGCGGCGCTGGCGCAGACCGAAGGCAGCCCGGCCTGGCTGCGGGCGGAACTGGACCGGGCGTGGCGGCGGCACGGCGCCGGGCTGGCGGACGGCCT
>NZ_MUMI01000550.1 GCF_002155975.1 Amycolatopsis kentuckyensis | reverse complement strand
GAAAGTGGTTCAGCGTTCGACTTGCATGTGTTAAGCACGCCGCCAGCGTTCGTCCTGAGCCAGGATCAAACTCTCCAACAATGTCTTCGAATTCAATCGAGGCAATTTTCTTGCTCTCAAAGGAACCTCATACGAGGTTCAATACATAAGCTCTACTGGCTTAGTTCACTAGCACACTGTTGAGTTCTCAAGCAACACACTTCGGACCGCCGCGCCGCGAAGCGCCTTGGTCTTCGGCTTTTGTTTCAAGCTTTGTTCCAGGGATACCACCCTGGTTCGGGACCACCCACTCTACCACGATCGTGGGAGCTTGGTTCGTGTTCCCGGCGGCCGCTCGGTTTCCCTGGCGACTTGGAGAACTTTACATGCCCCCGAAACCCCCTTGCACAGGGGGGTACCTTTTTTCGCGCCAGGCCGCTGACCTGCACCGATAGGAGCTCAAGCCGGATGCGGCGACTCGTGGGTCGCGACGACCGTCAGCACGACCAGAGCGGCTGTGAGCCCGGCGGCCACGTGGATCGGCGCCGGCGTGACCGAAGCCGCCAGGACGAGCGCCGCCGTCACCGGGAACCCGATGGCGATCGGACGGCACTCGTTCGCCGGGCCGATGTGCAGCAGCCACACGCTCAGCAGGAACACCGCGACCGGGATCGTGGTCGGCAACGCCGCCGCCACCCCGCCGAGGTGCAGCGTCCCCGTGTCGTAGGCGACCGCCACCTCGAGGCCGGCCCCGACGGCCGCCGCGGAGGCGAAGATGAAGTAGTGGCCGTACCCCCAGCTCATCGACGTGAACATGGTCGGGCGGCGGACGAGCCGCGCGTGGCCCGGCCGGTCGAAGTACAGCCACCACATGGAGAACACCAGCACCAGGCCGGCCGCGGCCAGGGAGACCAGCGTGCCGGTGTGCCCCGGCTCGGCGGTGCCTTCCTTGACCGCGTTCGTCGCGCCGAGGATCACCTCGCCGAGCACGATCAGCGTGAACAGGCCGTACCGCTCGGCGATGTGGTGCGGGTGCCACGTCGTCCCCCCGCTGCTCTCGGCCCACACCGGTACGGCGAGCTCGGCCACCACCAGCACGACGAACGCGACGGCGCCCGCGGTCCCCGGCACCCACAGCCGCGCGATCCACAGCAGCTGGACCACCACGATCCCGGCGGCGTAGCGCAGCGCGGCCGGACGGCACGCCGGCTCCGACCGCGCCGCGCGCAGCCACTGGACCACCATCGCCAGCCGCATCAGGACGTACCCGGCGACGATCACGCGGAAGTCGCCCTCGAACGCGGTGGACACCCCGGCCGCGATGGTCAGCCCGCCGGCGATCTGCACGAGCGTGGCCAGCCGGTACGGGACGTCGTCGGTGTCGAACGCCGAGGCGAACCAGCTGAAGTTCAGCCAACCCCACCAGATCGCGAAGAACACCATCGCGAACGACGTCACGCCGTGCGCGGCGTGCCCCTCGGCGAGCGCGTGGTGCAGCGCGGCCGCGGCCTGGCCGACGGCGACCACGAAACACAGGTCGAAGAGCAGTTCCAGGGGTGTCGCGACGCGGTGGTGCTCGGCACGGTCGCGGGAGCGCATCGGCCGGTACCAGACCCGGATCCGCGACGGCTGCTCGGTCATCGGAACTCCCCGCGTCGGCCTCGGACGGACGCGATCATCCCAGCACGATCCGGGCGGGAGCGCCGAGCACGACACGGGTGAAGAAGACGGGCGGGCCCGGTTCCCCCTCACCCGGGCCCGCCCGCCACCGTCACGCGCCGGCGGGCACCGATGGGCAGCCCTTCCGCGAGTGCCGGACGGTCCCCCGCGGACGCCGACACCCACTGGACGGAAGGTGACCGAGTGTGTCCATTCCCTCGAACTCCGGACGCCTCGATCGCTCAAACCGGTCACCCCATCCCCGGGTGACCGACCGATTGCCACTGTCGGTAGCCGTAGCCGCGCAGTGAAGGCTCCATAAGATCTACCCGGTTGCTCTCCGTAGCACCAGTGTCTTTCCGCGCTCGTCACTCGGATGGAGCATCGCGAATCTGCGGAAAGTAGTGTCTCAGCCCCGGTGGACGTCCGCCGCGGACGTCTCGGCCCGGCGGTCTTCCCGCTCATCCTCGGACGCCCGGCGCCGCCGCGCCCGGAGCTCGGCGACCGCCAGAGCGAGCGCGCCACATGTCAGGAAGGCCGCGCAGCCGAGCGCGACGGTCAGCGCCACGGAATAGCCGCGGCCGAGGACCATGCCGAAGGCCGACGCGAGCACCGCGGTGCCGATCGCCGTGCCGATCCGCTGCCCGGTCTGCAGCGCGCCGCCGGCGACCCCGGCCATCCGGACCGGCACGCACTCCAGCGTCAGCGTCGTGTTCGGCGAGATCACCATCCCGCCGCCCACCCCCGCGAACAGCAGCGGGAGCGCGAACGCCCACCCGGACGCCGACGGCGGGACCAGCTCGGCGAGCAGCGCGACGGCCAGCATCCCGGCGGCGACCATGGCCAGCCCGGTCACGGTGAGCCGGCGGCCGAACCGGGGCACGAGCCGCCCGGCGACGGCGGCCGACACCGCCGAGCCGAGCGCGAACGGCGTCACCGACAGACCCGACTGCAGCGGCGAATAGCCGAGGCCCTGCTGGAAGTACACCGCGAAGACCAGCCAGATCCCGGCGAACCCGCAGAAGTAGAGCGCCCCGACCGCCGCGCCGGAGGCGTAGCCGGGAGTGCTGGTGAAGAGACGGGTGTCGAGCAGCGGCGATCGCCCGCGCCGGACCACCGAGTGCTCCCAGCGCACGAACGCGACCCCGAAGACGAGCGCGACCGGGAACAGCCACCACAGCCGGGCGAAGCCACCGCTGTCGGAGTCGATGACCGGCAGCAGCACGCTGAGGACGGCGACGGCGAGCAGCACGATGCCGACGAAGTCGATCTCCGAGCGGATCCTGAGCTGCTTCTTCTCGCTGCGCGGCAGCAGCCGCAGCGCGAGGACGAACGCGAGGACCCCGATCGGGACGTTGACGTAGAACACCCAGCGCCAGCCGTCCTGCGCCCCGAAGACGGCGATGATGAACCCGCCGAGGATCGGGCCGACCGCGGTCGAGATCCCGACGACCGCGCCGAACATCCCGAACGCGCGGCCGCGCTCGGCGCCGCGGAAGAGGTCCTGGATCAGGCCGGTGTTCTGCGGGGTGAGCATGCCCGCGGCCAGGCCCTGGGCCAGGCGGGCGAGCACGAGGGTCGTCTCGTTCGGGGCCGCGCCGGCCAGTGCGCTGGTGAGGACGAAGCCGGCGAGGGCGCCGAGGAACATGTTCCGGCGGCCGAACGCGTCCCCGAGCCGGCCACCGGTGACCAGGACCAGGCCGAACGCCAGCGCGTAGCCGGAGACGACCCAGCGGATCCCGCTGCTGCTCGCGTGCAGGCCCGACTGCATCGACGGGAGGGCGACGTTGACGATGCTGACGTCGAGCAGGCCCATGAACCCGGCCGTCAGCGAGACGGCAAGCGCTTTCCAGCGGCGGGGGTCCGGTTCGTACGTCATCGTGTCCAGCAAACACGAAGGGCGGGATCCGCGCGCGTTGTGCGCACGGATCCCGGAGCGTCACGTCGACGCGGTGATGCCCCGGATGCCCTTCAGCTCGCCGATCAGCATCGAGCTGACCTTGACCGGGTAGTCGTACAGCGCGAAGACCGTCTGGTTCTTGCCGACCAGCTTGAGGTGCACCGGGGTCTCCCCCTTGTGCGCCAGCAGCGTGGACCGCAGCTCGCTGACCACCGACTGGTCGATCTTCTCCGCCGCGGCCAGCAGGACCAGGGGCGGCTCGTCGTCGCCGTTGCCCGTGCCGACCTCGGACAGGTCCAGGGTCGCCAGGCCGCCGCCGAAGATCGACATCTTGTCTTCGCGCCAGTTCACCCGGCCCTTGACCAGGACCGCGTTGTCCTCGATCAGCTCACTCGCGAAGAGCGCGTACGACTTCGGGAAGAACAGCACCTCGAGGGAGGCGTCCATGTCCTCGACCGTGCAGATCGCCCAGGGCTCGCCCTTCTTGTTGACCCGCCGCTCGAGCGAGGTGATCAGCCCGGAGATGACCAGCTCGCCTTCCTTCGGCGGATCGTTGAGGATGCTCGCGATCGGCTTGGGGGCGTGCTTGCGCAGGATCCGCTCGGCGCCGTCCAGCGGGTGCGCCGAGACGTACAGGCCGAGCATCTCGCGCTCGTAGGCGAGCAGCTGCTTGCGCGGGTACTCCTCCTCGCCGAACTTCAGGTGCGCGAGCGGGGACGACGACGGCGCCGCCTCCCCCTCGTCGCCGCCGAAGCCGAACAGGTCGAACTGGCCCATCGCCTCCTGGCGCTTGAGCGGGACGACGGCTTCGACCGCGTCCTCGTGGACCTGGATCATCGACAGCCGCGTGTGGCCGAGCGAGTCGAACCCGCCCGCCTTGATCAGCGACTCGATCACCCGCTTGTTGCAGGCCACGAGCTCGGACTTGTCGAGGAAGTCGGTGAAGGACGCGTACTTGCCCTTCTCCTCGCGGGTCTTGATGATCGACTCGACGACGTTCGCGCCGACGTTGCGGACGGCACCCAGCCCGAAGCGGATGTCGTCCCCGACGGCCGCGAAGCGCAGGGCCGATTCGTTGACGTCCGGCGGCAGCACCTTGATGCCGAGCCGGCGGCACTCGGACAGGTAGACCGCCGACTTGTCCTTGTTGTCACCCACCGAGGTGAGCAGGGCGGCCATGTACTCCGGCGTGAAGTTCGCCTTGAGGTACGCGGTCCAGTAGGAGACCAGGCCGTACGCGGCCGCGTGGCTCTTGTTGAACGCGTAGCCGGCGAACGGGAGGATCGTGTCCCAGAGCGCCTTGACGGCTTCGGCGGAGAACCCGCCGGGGACCAGGTCGCTGGCCTTCATCCCGGCCTCGAAGCCCTCGTACTCGAGGTCGAGGACTTCCTTCTTCTTCTTGCCCATCGCGCGGCGGAGCACGTCCGCGCGGCCCATCGTGTAGCCGGCCACCTTCTGGCCGATGTGCATGATCTGCTCTTGGTACACGATCAGGCCGTAGGTGTCGGCCAGGATCTCCCGCAGCGGCTCGTCGAGCTCCGGGTGGATCGGCTTGACCTTCTGCCGGTTGTTCTTCCGGTCGGCGTAGTCGTTGTGCGCGTTCATGCCCATCGGGCCGGGGCGGTAGAGCGCGCCGACCGCGACGATGTCGTCGAACACCGTGGGCTCCATGCGGCGGAGCAGGTCGCGCATGGGCCCGCCGTCCAGCTGGAACACGCCGAGCGTGTCGCCGCGGGCGAGCAGCTTGTAGGTCTCCGGGTCCTCGACGCCCAGGGTGTCGAGGTCGATGTCGATCCCGCGGTTGGCCTTGATGTTGTCGATCGCGTCCCCGATGACCGTGAGGTTCCGCAGGCCGAGGAAGTCCATCTTCAGCAGGCCGATGGCCTCGCACGACGGGTAGTCCCAGCCGGTGATGATCGAGCCGTCGTCGCGCTGCCAGAGCGGGATCGCGTCGGTCAGCGGGTCGCACGACATGATGACCGCGCAGGCGTGCACGCCCGCGTTGCGGATCAGGCCCTCGAGGCCGCGGGCGGTCTCGAAGATCGTCTTGCACTCTTCGTCGGTCTCGACCAGCGCGCGGACCTCGGCGGCCTCGCCGTAGCGCTCGTGCTTGCTGTCGACGATGCCCGAGAGCGGGATGTCCTTCGCCATGATCGGCGGCGGCAGCGCCTTGGAGATCTTGTCGGCGATCGCGTACCCGGGCTGGCCGAAGTGGACGCGCGCGGAGTCCTTGATCGCCGCCTTCGTCTTGATCGTGCCGAAGGTGATGACCTGGGCGACCTTGTCCGAGCCGTACTTCTCGGTGGCGTACCGGATCATCTCGCCGCGCCGGCGGTCGTCGAAGTCGATGTCGATGTCGGGCATCGAGACGCGCTCGGGGTTGAGGAACCGCTCGAACAGCAGCTTCTGCGGGATCGGGTCCAGGTTGGTGATACCGAGGACGTACGCGACCAGCGAACCGGCGGCCGAACCACGGCCGGGGCCGACCCGGATGCCGACGCGGCGGGCGTAGCTGATGAGGTCGGCGACGATCAGGAAGTAGGCCGGGAAGCCCTTCCCGATGATGACGTCGAGCTCGATCTCGATCCGCTCGTTGTAGTACTCGTCCGGCACGCCGTCCGGGAAGCGCCACTTCAGGCCGCGCTGGACCTCTTCGCGCAGCCAGCTGCCCTGGTCGTAGCCCTCCGGGACCTCGAAGAACGGCAGCCGGTCCTTGTGCGCGTAGACGTCTTCGTAGGACTCGACGCGCTCGGCGATCATCAGGGTCGTGTCGGCCGCGCCCGGGACCTCCTTGTCCCAGTACTCGCGCATCTCCGCGGCGGACTTGAGGTAGTAGCCGTCCCCGTCGAACTTGAAGCGGGTCGGGTCGTTGAGGGTCTTGCCGGCCTGGACGCACAGCAGCGCCGAGTGCGTGTCCGCCTGGTCCTTGGTGACGTAGTGCGAGTCGTTGGTGGCGATCGGCTTGAGGTCGAGCAGCCGGCCGACCTCCAGCAGGCCCTCGCGGACCGACCGCTCGATCGGCAGGCCGTGGTCCATCAGCTCGAGGAAGAAGTTGTCCGCGCCGAAGATGTCCTTGTAGTCGGACGCGGCCTGGATCGCCGCTTCCTTCTGGCCCAGCCGCAGCCGGGTCTGCACCTCACCCGACGGGCAGCCGGTGGTCGCGATGATCCCCGAGTGGTTCTCGGCGATCAGCTCGCGGTCCATCCGGGGCTTGCGGTAGTAGCCCTGCATGCTGGCCAGCGAGGACAGCTTGAAGAGGTTCCGCAGGCCGGTGGCGTTCTGCGCGAGCATGGTCATGTGCGTGTACGCACCGCCACCGGAGACGTCGCCGCCCTCACCGAACTCGTCCGAGCCGCGCTGGTTGGCCTGGCCCCAGAAGACGGGCTTCTTGTGGAACCGGCTCTCCGGCGCGATGTAGGCCTCGATGCCGATGATCGGCTTGATGCCCGCCTTCTTGGACTGCTGGTAGAACTCGTCGCCGCCGTACATGTTGCCGTGGTCGGTCATGCCGACCGCGGGCATGCCGAGGCGCGCGGCCTCCGCGAAGAGGGGGGCGATCTTCGCCGCACCGTCGAGCATCGAGTACTCGGTGTGGACGTGCAGGTGGACGAAGGAATCGTTCGACACCAGCGAAAACCTCCCCTAGGTGGATCGGACCGGCGCGCCCGGGTCTCCCACCTTATCCCGCACTCGCCGGGCTCGATTGTGCGCCTCGGCGGGGCCGGAGGAGAGCACCGACGCGCGGCTCCTTCGGGCGGAAACGATCACGACACGCGCCGCTGCCGGGCGGTCACGCAAACGGCGAACGAGCCGTCCGCGACTCGCCCGGAACGCGCACCGGGCGTCGTGAGCTGGGCCACAGAGCGTGGCACTCGCGTTGACACCGGGAGCACCGGCACCGAGCATTCCCGCCATGAACCTGTCTGACAGCCAGACAGCCGGACAAGGTGGTCCTCGCCGGGTGAGCGCCATGGAAGCCGTGCTGGCGCACCTGCGCGCCGCGATCGAGCGCGGCGAGTACGCCGTCGGCGAGAAGCTCCCCTCCGAAGCGGCCCTGAGCAGGGAATTCGAGGTCAGCCGCTCGGTGCTCCGGGAGGCGCTGCGCGGTCTGCAGGCGCTCGGCATGACCGAGTCGAAGACCGGCAAGGGCACCTTCGTCACCGCGACCGGCCCGGCCGACAACCCCACCTTCGGGCCCTACTCGGCCCGCGACCTCATCGAAGTGCGCCGGCACGTCGAGATCCCGGTCGCCGGGTACGCGGCCGTGCGGCGCAGCCAGGACGACCTCGACCTGCTCGCTCACCTGCTCGACCGGATGGACGCCGAGACCGACAACACCGCCTGGGTCGCGCTCGACTCGCTCTTCCACATCACCATCGCCCAGGCCTCGGGCAACCCGGTGTTCGGGAAGGTGATCGAGGAGATCCGGGACGCGCTCGCCCGCCAGTCCGCCTTCCTCAACCAGCTCGGCGACCGCCGTCGCCAGTCGAACATCGAGCACCGGGAGATCGTCACGGCGATCGCCGACGGCTCGGAGACCGGTGCCGTCGAAGCCATGACGGCGCACCTGCAGCACGTCGAAGCCACTCTGACCAGCATCGTGAACGGGGACCAGTGACCGAACAGACCCTCACGGCCACGACCGCGGACGCGGGCGACGCCGGGTACAGCAAGGCCCTGAAGTCCCGCCACGTCAACATGATCGCCATCGGCGGGGCGATCGGCACCGGCCTGTTCCTCGGTGCGGGCGGGCGGCTCGCCCAGGCCGGCCCGGCGCTGGCGATCGTCTACGGCGTCTGCGGGCTCTTCGCCTTCTTCGTCGTCCGCGCGCTCGGCGAGCTGATCCTGTACCGGCCCTCCAGCGGCGCCTTCGTCTCCTACGCCCGCGAGTTCATGGGCGAGAAGGGCGCGTACGTCGCCGGCTGGATGCACTTCCTCAACTGGTCGACCACCGGCATCGCCGACATCACGGCGATCGCGCTGTACGCGCACTTCTGGTCGTTCTTCTCGCCGATCCCGCAGTGGGTGCTCGCGCTGATCGCGCTCGCCGTCGTCCTGACGCTGAACATGGTGTCGGTGAAGCTGTTCGGCGAGATGGAGTTCTGGTTCGCCATCGTCAAGGTCGCCGCGCTCGTGCTGTTCATGGTGATCGGCATCTTCCTGCTGGTCACGCAGACGCCGATCGACGGCGTCGCGGGCGGCCCGCAGCTGATCGCCGACCACGGCGGGATCTTCCCGTCCGGACTGCTGCCAATGGTGCTGATCGTGCAGGGCGTGGTGTTCGCCTACGCCTCGGTCGAGCTGGTCGGCGTCGCCGCGGGCGAGACGCAGAACCCGGAGAAGATCATGCCGAAGGCGATCAACTCCATCATGTGGCGCATCCTGGTCTTCTACGTCGGCTCGGTCGTGCTGCTGGCGATGCTGCTGCCGTGGAGCTCCTACACGAAGGACCAGAGCCCGTTCGTCACCGTGCTCTCGCACCTGGGCGTGCCCGCCGCGGACAGCGTGATGAACCTGGTGGTGCTCACCGCGGCGCTGTCCAGCCTGAACTCGGGCCTGTACTCGACCGGCCGGATCCTGCGGTCGATGGCGATGGCGGGCTCGGCGCCGAAGTTCACCGGCGTGATGAACCGCAACCACGTGCCCTACGGCGGGATCCTGCTCACCGCGGCCGTCTGCGTGCTCGGCGTCGGGCTCAACTACCTGGTGCCGAAGGAGGCCTTCGACATCGTGCTGAACTTCGCCGCGATCGGCATCCTCGCCACCTGGGCCATCATCGTGCTCTGCCACCTGCTGTTCGTGCGCAAGACGAAGCGCGAGGGCCTCGAGCGGCCGTCGTTCCGGCTGCCGTTCTCGCCGTACACCGAGATCGCGACGCTGGTGTTCCTCGCCGCCGTCGTGGTGCTGATGGGCTTCGACGAGACCGGCCGGATCACCCTGCTGGCGCTGCCCGCCATCGCCGTGGCCCTGGTCGTGGGCTGGTTCAGCGTCCGCAAGCGGATCGACATGCGCGCGTTCGACGAGGAGGGCCTGTGAGCCACGAGCCCCTCGTCGAGCTGATCCGCGACGGCCTGGTCGAGGGTGTCCACCACGGTTCGGCCGTGGTGCTCGCCCCGGACGGCTCGACGCGGTTCGCCGCCGGGGACGTCGACACCCCGATGTACCCGCGGTCGACGGCGAAGCCGCTGCAGGCCACCGCGATGGCGCGGCTCGGGCTGCGGCTGTCCCCCGCCGGGTTCGCGATCGCCGCGGCCAGCCACTCGGGCGAGGCGATGCACCTCGACGCCGCTCTCGAGGTGCTCGACGGCCGCTCCCCCGACCTGCTCGGCAACCCCGCGGACTTCCCGTTCGACCCGGTCGAGCGCGACCGCTGGGTCGCCGCCGGCCGGGCGCCGAGCCGGCTCGGGCACAACTGCTCCGGCAAGCACGCCGCCATGCTCGCGACCTGCGAGCTCAACGGCTGGCCCGCCGAGGGCTACCTCGACCCGGCCCACCCGCTGCAGCGCGCGATCGCCGCCACCGTCGAGGACCTGACCGGCCGGGACATCGCGCGGGTCGCGGTCGACGGCTGCGGCGCGCCGCTCTTCGCGACGACGCTGCGGGGGCTCGCGACGGCCGTGTCGAAGATCGCCACGGCCGCGCCGGGCACCCCGGAAGGCCTGGTCGCCGACGGCATCCGCCGGCACCCGGAGCTGGTCGGCGGCAGCCGCCGGGACGTCACCGCCGTCATGCGCGCGGTGCCCGGGCTGATCGCGAAGGACGGCTTCGAGGCCGTCCAGGTCGCCGCGCTGCCGGACGGCACGGCGATCGCGGTCAAGATCGCCGACGGCGGGGACCGGGCGCGGTACCCGGTGCTGGCCGCGCTGCTCGGGCTGTGCGGGGCCGACGTCCCGCCGGGCCCGGAAAACCTGCGTTTCATCCTTTCTGTGGGGAGCTCCGTATGACCACCCGCCGCGAACACGACCTGCTGGGCGACAAGGACGTCCCCGCCGACGCGTACTGGGGCGTGCACACCGCCCGCGCCCGCGAGAACTTCCCGATCACCGGCACGACGCTCGCCGCCTACCCGCACCTGGTCGAGGCGCTGGCCTCGGTGAAGGAAGCGGCCGCCCGCGCCAACGCCGAGCTGGGCCTGCTCTCCCCCGAAATCGCCGACGCGATCACCGCGGCCTGCCGGGAGATCCGCGAAGGCGCGCTGCACGGCGAGTTCGTCGTGGACGTCATCCAGGGCGGCGCCGGGACGTCGACCAACATGAACGCCAACGAGGTCATCGCGAACCGGGCCCTGGAACTGCTCAGGCACGCCAAGGGCGACTACCACGTCGTGCACCCCAACGAGCACGTCAACCTCTCGCAGTCGACGAACGACGCCTACCCGACCGCGGTCAACGTCGCGACGATCCTCGCCGTGCGCGAGCTGTCGGAGTCGATGGTCGTGCTGGAGAAGGCGTTCGCGGCCAAGGCCGTCGAGTTCCACGACGTGCTGAAGATGGGCCGCACGCAGCTGCAGGACGCCGTGCCGATGACGCTCGGCCAGGAGTTCGGCACGTACGCGGTGATGCTCGGCGAGGACCGGCAGCGGCTGAACGAAGCCGTCGCGCTGCTGCACGAGATCAACCTGGGCGCGACCGCGATCGGCACCGGCCTCAACGCCGCCCCGGGCTACGCCGAAGCCGCCTGCCGCCACCTGCGCGAGATCACCGGGCTGCCGGTCGTCACCGCGGCGGACCTGGTGGAGGCCACCCAGGACTGCGGCGCGTTCGTGCACCTTTCGGGCGTCCTCAAGCGGATCGCGGTCAAGCTCTCCAAGAGCTGCAACGACCTGCGGCTGCTGTCGTCGGGCCCGCGCGCCGGGCTGAACGAGATCAACCTGCCGCCGGTGCAGGCCGGATCGTCGATCATGCCCGGCAAGATCAACCCGGTGATCCCCGAGGTGGTCAACCAGGTCGCGTTCGAGGTGATCGGCAACGACGTCACCGTGACGATGGCCGCCGAGGCCGGCCAGCTGCAGCTCAACGCGTTCGAGCCGATCATCCTGCACTCGCTGTCGGAGAGCATCACGCACCTGGGCGCGGCCTGCCGGACGCTGGCCACGAAGTGCGTCTCCGGGATCACGGCGAACGTGGACGTCCTGCGCGCCTACGTCGAGAACTCGATCGGCCTGGTGACGGCGCTCAACCCGAGCATCGGCTACGCGGCCGCGACGGAGATCGCGAAGGAGGCCCTGGAAACCGGGCGCGGGGTCGCCGAGCTCGTCGTCGAGAAGGGCCTGATCCCGGCCGAGGAGCTGGCGAAGCTGCTGCGTCCGGAGACCCTCGCGCGCGCGAACTGAGGTACGGTCGGATCCGGAAGGATCTACTCCACTTCGGAAGGCGGGCGCCCGTGCTGGACCGACTTGTCGACAAGCTGCTCGGACTCCCCCGTGCCGAAGGACCGAAGCCGGTCGTCACGCGGGACCTCGCCGTGCCGATGCCCGACGGCGTCACGCTGCTCGCCGACCGGTACGCCCCGGCCGGGACGACGTCGGCGCCGGTGGTGCTGATCCGCACGCCCTACGGGCGCAAGGGCCTGGCCTCGAAGCTCTTCGGCGAAACCTTCGCCCGGCACGGGCTGCAGACGGTCGTCCAGAGCACCCGCGGCTCGTTCGGCTCCGGCGGCGAGTTCCGGCCGTTCCACCTCGAACGCGAGGACGGCGTCGCGACCGCCGAGTGGCTGCGCGCCCAGCCGTGGTGCGACGGCCGCATCGGCATGGCCGGCGCCAGCTACCTCGGGCACACGCAGTGGGCGGTCGGGCCGTACCTCGACCCGCCGCTGGCCGCGATGTGCCTCGGTGTGACGGCGTCGGAGTTCGTCTCGACGTTCTACCCCGGCGGCGTGCTCGCGGCGGACAACATGGTCTCGTGGTCGGCGCTGATCGGCCGCCAGGAGGAACGCTTCGCCGCACTGCCGAACCCGCTGCAGACGCGCAAGACCCGCCGGGCGATGGCGCACCTGCCGATCAGCGGCGCCGACGTCGCCGCGATCGGCAAGCCGGTGCGGTTCCTCCAGGACGTCACCGAGCACTTCGTCCCCGACGACGACTTCTGGGCCATGTCCGACCACAGCGCCGAAGTGGCGAAGCTCGACGTCCCGGTGTCGATGGTCACCGGCTGGTACGACCTGTTCGTCGGCTCGCAGCTGCGCGACTTCCGGAACCTCGCCGACGCGGGCAAGGCGCCGCGGATCACGATCGGGCCGTGGGCGCACGGCGAGCCGGCGAGCTTCGGCCCGATGATCCGCGACCAGCTCGGCTTCCTGCGCGCGCACCTGCTCGGCGACCGGACGTACCTGCAGCGCTCCCCGGTCCGGCTGTTCCTCCAGGGCGCCGGGACGTGGCTCGACTTCGAGTCGTGGCCGCCGCCGTCGAAGGCGACCGACGCGCACCTGCGGCCGATCGGCGGGCTCGGCGAAAGCTTCGGTGAACCGGCGTTGCCGACGACGTTCACCTACGACCCGGCCGACCCGACACCCGCGGTCGGCGGCCCGCTGCTGACGGGCGAGTGGAAGCAGCGCGACAACCAGGAAGTCGAAGCCCGGCCGGACGTGCTGGTGTTCACCGGCGAGCCGCTGCCGTCGGACCTCGACCTCATCGGCGAGGTGACGGCGACCGTGCACGTGCGCACCGAGCTCGGCCACGCCGACGTCTACGTCCGGCTCTGCGACGTCGACGCCGGCGGCGTCTCCCGCAACGTGACCGACGGGATCCTGCGCCTGCGCCCGGGTTTCCCGGCGGCGGACGCGGACGACGTGGTGACGGCGGAGGTCACGCTCGACCCGACGGCGTACCGCTTCCGCCGCGGCCACCGGCTGCGGGTCCAGGTCGCGGGCGGGGCGTTCCCGCGGTTCGCGCGCAACCACGGCACGGGCGAGCCGGTCACGTCGGCGGTGACCGGCAAGCCGAACCGCTTCGAGGTCTTCCACGACG
>NZ_MUMI01000055.1 GCF_002155975.1 Amycolatopsis kentuckyensis | reverse complement strand
GCGAACAGCCAGCACGCGGCGGCGGCGGAGTTCCTCCGCCTGGAGGCGGACTACGAGTCGGCGTACTTGCTGACGTTGGAGTCGGCGTGGATGGCGGACAACCGCCAGCCGAACTCACTGCAGGCGTCGATGGCGAAGGCCAAGGCGGGGCGTTCGGTGGTGGAGATCGCGCTGAAGTGCGTCGAGCTGACCGGGGCGTACAGCGAGGAGTCGCTGTTGGAGAAGTGGGCTCGGGACGCGAAGATTTTGGACATCTTCGAGGGGACGCAGCAGATCCAGCAGCTGATCGTCGCCCGCAGGATCCTCGGGAAGTCGAGCGCCGAGCTGAAGTAACCGAAGGGCCGCCCCTCAACCAAGGGGCGGCCCTTCGAACTGCTCAAGAAATCTGGTCGTCCAGGAACTCGTCCAGGTAACGCCACGTCGTCCCCCGGGCCTTGCGCCCGGTCAGCACGCCCAAATGGCCGCCCGGCGCGGTCTTGAAACGAACCTCCGGCGCCTTGTCCAGCAGCTCCACCACCCGCTCGACCGACGGCCGGGGCGCGATTGTGTCGTTCTCGCCCGCCACCACCATTGTCGGCACTCGGACCGAGGACAGGGAGATGATCCGGCCGTTCAGGTCCACCTTGCCCTCCGCCAGGTCGTTCGTGCGGAACAGGCGGTGGTACAGCTGGCCGAACGTGCGGCCCGGGTACGCGTACATGTTGCTCATGAAGTGGTCGACCGCCTCGATCTGGGCCAGGTAGTCGCGGTCGTCGAGGTGGGACAGGATGGCCAGCGGCTTCGTGATTTCCTTGCTGATGCCCGTCGCGCGGAACACCCTGCTGACCAAATAGGACGGTGCGCCGCCGAACGCGCGGTAGATGGGGGTCAGCAGGTGTCCACCGGTCAGGTCCACCAGGGGGCGGAACGGCGCCACGATCGGGATGGCCGTGAAGTCCACCGGCGAGCCGATCGCCGTGATCGATGCGATCGGGAGGTCCGGGCGGTCGGCGTTCACCAGCAGCGAGAAGATCCCGCCCAGCGACCACGACACCAGGTGCACCGGCTGACCGCCCGCATCAAGACTCACGCGCCGGATCGCGCGCGGGAGGACCTCGTCGATCCAGTGCTCGATGCCCAGGCGGCGGTCCGAGAACGCCACCATGCCGTAGTCGACGAGGTAGGTGTTGCGGCCGCCTTGGACCAGGTGCTCGATGAGGCTGCAGCCGCGGCGCAGGTCGAAGCAGATCGCCGGCGCCGCCAGGGGCGGGACCAGCAGGATCGGGGGGCCGGACACCGTGCCGCCGCTGTGCGTCATCCGGTACAGCGAGCGGTTGGGTCCCTGGTCGATCAGCACCCGGGGCATCGGGCGCAGGTCGGCGACGCCGCCGTGCAGCACCTTGCCGACCACGTTCGACGCCGCGGCGGCCAGCCGTGCGGGTGGTGAAACCATTTTCTCGAGCCTCCAAAAGCCGATCCGGAGGCAATCTTGCCGGGCCGGGCGGGCGGACTCAACATCGGCACACCCGCAAGCACCCCGCAAGCACGTCCAATTCGGACAGTCGCTAGTCCGTCCGAGTTACCCCGGGCCCGCTGTCCGCGGCCCGTGCTTCGTAGGCCGCGCGGGCCGGGGAATGGGCTGCTGAAGCCAAAAGCCGGTCCGCCTTCAACGCCCGCGCGAACGCCTCGCCCGCCCGCCGCGGCAGCAGCCGCGTGAGCTTGCCCATAGTGCCCAGCGAGCGGGGCACGAAAACGTCGAAACGAGGCTTGCGCAGCGCGGATACGATGGCGTCGGCCACATCTTCCGGCCGCACGGACTTGAACATCTTCGCCTCGGCGAGCCCGCTCGCGAGCTCCGTCCGCACGATGCCCGGCATCACGCACGAGACGTGCACGCCGCTGCCGTGCAGTTCCAGGTGCACCGCCTCGGACAGCCCGACGACAGCGTGCTTGGTGGCGCAGTAGGTCGCCGCACCCGGGAAGCCGGCCTTGCCCGCGAACGAGGCGACGTTGACGATGTGCCCGGACCGCCGCGGCCGCATCCGCTTCACCGCTTCGCGCGTGCCGTGGATGACGGCGTGCAGGTTGATCTCCAGCTGACGCCGGGTCGTCGCGTCGGTCTCCGTCTCGAGGTCGCCGAGCGGCATGATGCCGGCGTTGTTGATCAGCACGTCGATGCGGCCGTGGCGGCGTTCGACCTCGTCGAGGAACCCGGTGAACCCACGGATGTCGGTGACGTCCAGCGGCAGCGCGTCGGCCCCCAGCTCGCCGGCGGTCTTCTCGGCCCGGACCTGGTCGAGGTCGCCGATCACCACCTTCGCGCCGAGGCGGGCCAGCGCCGACGCGGTCGCCGCGCCGATCCCCTGCCCACCACCGGTGATGACGACGACCTTGCCGGCGAGTTCCATGGCGACTCCTTCGTCTGTTGGCACCGCGTCAACAGTGTCGCCCCTGAAGCGAGCCGGCGCCACTCCCCGGGGACGATTCAGGGAGATTCCCGAAGCGACGACGTGTCCGCCGTTCCTAGCCTGGCGACATCCGAACCGCAAAGGAGCACGGACATGCGTTTGTCTCACCTGTTCGCGGCAACGGCACTGGGGATCTCGGCCGCGGCGGTGGTGCCGGGTGTGGCCGCCGCGACGACGACCTGCACGGCTCCGGCACCGGGCGCCTGGACGGTGGATCCCGCGACGGCCGCGGCGCCGTCCGGACCGGGTCGCCCGGCGGACCCGGCCACGGCCAGGCGGGTTCGCGCCGGCGTCGGCAACTTCGTCGCCTGCGTCAACGCCGGCGACCCCGCCAAGCCGGACGACCTCGCCGCCAACCCGGCGGCCACGCTGTTCACCGTGCACTTCATCACCACGTTCATGCACCAGGACAGCTACGCGAAAGTGCCCAGGGTGCTCGGCGGCCTGCGCATCGACCGGATGCGCACCCTCGACGTCATCGCCTACCCGGACGGCAGCTTCAGCACCGAAGGCACCTACCTCGCCTACGGCCACAAGCTCGTCCACGAACGCTGGTACTGGTGGCCGGACACCGACGGCCACCTGAAGGTCAACAAGCTCGAACCGCTGGAGTCTCCTGTGCCGGCGAACGCGGTCCCCCTCGACGTCGAGGTCGGCGACTACTTCTACCGGCCCGCCACGACGAGCGTGCGCGCGCCGCACGGCAAGGTGGTACTGCGCTTCCACCAGACCGGCGCGCAACGCCACGAGGCGATCCTGTTCCGGCTGCCCGAAGGCGCGACCGCCGAGGACCTGCTCGGCGGCAAGCTGACGCCGGACCAGGTCGCCACCATCGGCCAGGACAACGGCTCCGACGTCATGTCCCTGGTGGCGCTGCGGCCGGGCACCTACACACTGATCAGCTTCGAACCGGGCCCCGACGGCCGGCCCCTCGCCCTGCACGGGATGACCGCCCGGTTCCGGGTCTGCTAACCCAGCCGCTGTTCGAGCACCTGGCCGACCCACTCGCCGACGTTGAACCGGACCGTCGGCCGGAACCCCTGGCTCTCGTAGTACCGCTGCAGGTCGCCGTCACCGCCGGCCCAGCAGTCGACGCGCACCAGGTCGATGCCGCGCCGCCGGGCCTCGTCGAGGGCGTACTCGACGAGGCGCCCGCCGACGCGCTGCCCGGTGAACCGCCGCGACGTGATGAGCAGCCGGATGTACAGCTCGCGCTCGTCGACCGCGGGCACGTGCTCGTCGTGCTCCTCCGAGACGATCAGCGCGCCGGCGGGCTCGCCCTCGACCATCGCGATGCGCAGGCCCGGGTCCGCGGCCATGCCCTTGACCCGCTCGACGCGCTTCGGGACGCGGCTCCACGGCTCGGTCCCCCACTGCTTCGCACTGCCGCGGGCGACCAGCCATTCGACGGCTTCGTCGAAGAAGCGCAGCAGCGTGTCCGCATCCCCAGAATCACCCGATCGGATGACGGTGTTGTCCATCCCCCTTGTCTACCGCACGGTGAGCACGCGCGGGCCGTCTTCGGTGATCGCGATGGTGTGCTCGACGTGCGCGGCGCGGCTGCCGTCGGCGGTCAGGATCGACCAGCCGTCCGCGGCGTAGCGGTATTCGTCGCCTCCGCGGGTGAGCATCGGCTCGATCGCCAGCGCGAGCCCCGGCTGGAGCCGCATTCCGCGGCCCGCGCGACCTTCGTTCGGCAGGTGCGGGTCCTCGTGCATCGCGCGGCCGATGCCGTGGCCGCCGTGGTCCTCGAGCATGCCGTGGCCGTGCGCGCGCCCGGCGACGCCGATGGCGTACGAGATGTCCCCGAGCTTCGCGCCGGGCTGCGCGGCGGCGATCCCCGCCTGCAGCGCCCGCTCGGTGGCCTCGATGAGCGCGAGGTCGGCGGGATCGGCGTTGCCGACGACGAAGCTGATCGCCGCGTCACCGTTCCAGCCGTCGAGGATCGCGCCGCAGTCGATGCTGACGAGGTCACCGTCCTGGATGCGGTACGCCGTTGGGATCCCGTGCACGACGACGTCGTTGACGCTGGCGCAGAGGACGTTCGGGTAGGGCGTCGGCGCGGACCGCGGCTGGTAGTGCAGGAACGACGGCTTCGCGCCGGCTTCGCTGATGACGTGGGCGG
This sequence comes from Amycolatopsis kentuckyensis, assembly GCF_002155975.1. Lineage (GTDB taxonomy): Bacteria > Actinomycetota > Actinomycetes > Mycobacteriales > Pseudonocardiaceae > Amycolatopsis > Amycolatopsis kentuckyensis. The sequence goes on along the minus strand of NZ_MUMI01000055.1, from coordinate 25,555 downwards.
CGACGTCGTCCAGTTCCCGCAGGGAGACGCCGATCGCGGCGGCCTCCTTGACCGCTGCCAGCGTGTTCGCCACCACCCGGCCGGCTTCGCGCATCATCGCCAGCTCGGACTCCGTTTTGATCTCGACCATGACGATAACTATACCGGTATAGTTATCGGTGTCCAGCCTCGGGCGCGTTCAGCCGGCGGCTCTGTCGGTGTCATCCGGAGTTCAACGAGCGCTGATTGACTTCTCTCGTTCACCACCTCTTCGGCGACGAGGACAAATTGACCCAGTCAGTGCCGCCCGGCGGCGATCCGCTGGCCGCGTTCACCGTTGAACTCGAGGAAATCCGGGCAAAAGCCGCAGCCGCACAGGAAAAGCTCCGATCCGCCACCGCCAGCGTGCAGTCCCCGGACGGCGCGGTGTCGGTGACGCTCGGCCCGAGCGGCGTGCTGCAGGACCTCCGGTTCGGTCCCCGTGCCTACGACCGTCCCCCGCAAGCCCTGGCCGGCGTGGTGATGCAGCTGATCGGCCGGGCGCAGCAGAAGGTCTCGGCGGAGGTCGCCGAGGCGTTCGGCGGCATGGTCGGCGAGAACTCGGGCGCGCGCGAACTGCTCGGGGAGTTCCTGCCGGAGCCGGAACCGGACCAGGGCGCGCCGCGGCAGCCCGCCGAGGAGCCACCGCACCGGCCACCGCCGAGCCCGCCGCAGCCGCAGCGCGGTCAGCCGCGCCGCCGTCCCCGGCCCGAGCCCGACGAGGACGACGGCGAAAGCAACCCCTGGTAGGAGAGGAAAACCGTGGTTTCCGGAGCAGGTTTCTCGGTCGACCCGGCCGAGCTGCAGAAGTTCGGTCAGTTCCTGTCGGGCACCACGCAGCCGGCGGTGCAGGACGCCGCGCACCGGATGCAGGCCGCCAACGGGTTCGACAACGCCGCGTTCGGCATCCTGCTCGCGCAGGTGCTCGCCGTGCCCTCGCGGATCACCATGGCGGTGATCACCGGCGAGATCGGCAAGCTCGCCGGGGACATCGGCCAGTCCGCCGCCGACGTGAAGAAGGCCGCCGAGACCTACGCGACCCACGACGCGAACACGGCTCAGGGCCTGCGCACCTTCGAAACGGAGCTGGGCAAGTGACCGTTCCCATCACGGCGTCGAACTCCACGACCGGCGCCGGCGTCTTCGACAGCTGGAAGCAGGTCGGCGACTCGATCGGCAAGGTCCGGACCGAACACGGCGGCGACCTCGCGGCCGTCAGCGTCGAGCTGGGCGTCAACGTCATCAGTGCCGCGCTCGACACCGTCGCGTTCGTCATGGACCCGCTGGCGAAGCTGATCGCCGCGGGCCTGGGCTGGCTGATCGAGCACGTGTCGTTCCTGAAGTGGCCGCTGGACCAGGTCGCGGGCAACCCGGCCGAGGTCACCAAGCTCGCCAACGAGCTCCACAAGATCGGCGAGTCGCTGCGCAACACCGGCACCGAGCTCGACGAGACGCTCAAGTCGACGATCACGCAGTGGCAGGGCAAGGGCCACGACAGCTTCGAGAAGTCGATCAACGACCGCAAGGGCTGGATCGACGCGAACGCGAAGGCGTCCGACGTCGCCGGCTACATGGTCGAGACCACCGGGGCGCTGATCGCCGCGGTCCGCTCGCTGCTGCGCGACATCATCACGACGATCCTCGGTGACATCATCTCCACGATGCTGATCGCCCTGGCGATGGCCGCGTTCACCTTCGGCGCCTCGATCGCCGTCGGTGTCAGCAAGATCGTCGTGCAGGTCTCGGTGCAGGTGGCGGCGATGGCGGCCAAGCTCGCCAAGGTCGTCGCCTACGCCGGGCGGACGCTGGCCCGGCTCACCCACCTGTCGAAGCTGGTCAAGCCGAAGCCGAACGCGGGCCACGAGCTGACGAACGTGCCGCGGCCGAGCGGGAACACCGTGCCCAACTTCTCGCGGCCGCTCCCGCCGCCGCCGGGCACCGCGGTCACCCACGACGTGCCGGGGACCGGGGGCGCCACGCCGAGCACCCGGCCGCCGGGCGACGGCACCGTGCCGAACTTCTCGCGGCCGCTGCCGAAGCCCGCGGACCCGCCGAAGCCGCCGCCGCCGAAGTCGCACCTGAGCGAGCACGACTTCCCGATGATCAAGAAGCACGAGGACTGGCTGAAGACCAAGTTCGGCGACAGCTACCAGAAGATGAAGTTCGCCGACGACTGGATCAAGAAGAACCACCCGGACTACTACCCGATGCTGAAGGCGCTCTCCGACGCCAAGAGCTCGAAGAACTTCGCCGGCTGGGCGGGCAAGAGCATCGTGCAGGTCGACCGGGGGCTCACCGACATCCAGATGCAGGCGGAAGCCGCGTGGGCCGAGGAGGACAAGAAGCAGCAGCAGCCCTGAGTCAGGCGACGCCGAGGTGGCGTGAGATCAGCATCTTCTGGACCTCGCTCGTCCCCTCGCCGATCTCCAGGATCTTCGCGTCGCGGTAGAAGCGGCTGACCGGGAACTCGTTCATGAACCCGTACCCGCCGAAGATCTGCGTCGCGTCGCGGGCGTTGTCCATCGCCGCGTTGGAGGCCACCAGCTTGGCGATCGACGCCTCCTTCTTGAACGGCTCGCCGCGCAGCATCTTCGACGCCGCCTGGTAGTACGCCAGGCGCGCGGTGTGGGTGCGGACCTCCATGTCCGCGATCTTGAACTGGATCGCCTGGTACTCGCCGATCCGCTTGCCGAACGCCACCCGGTCCTTCACGTACTTGAGGCATTCGTCCACGCACCCCTGCGCCAACCCCACCGACAACGCGGCGATCGCGACGCGGCCCTCGTCCAAAATGGACAGGAACTGCGCGTACCCGCGGCCGCGGACGCCGATCAGGTTCTCCACCGGGACCCGGACGTCCGAAAAGGACAGCTCGTGGGTGTCCGAGCAGTTCCAGCCGACCTTGGAGTACTTCGGCGCCACCGCGAAGCCCGGCGTGCCGGACGGGATGAGGATCGCCGAGATCTCCTTGCGGCCGTTCTCCATCACGTCGGTGACCGCGGTGGCCGTGACGAACCGGGTGATGTCCGTGCCCGAGTTCGTGATGAACGCCTTGCTGCCGTTGACGACCCACTCGTCACCGTCCTGACGAGCCCGCGTGCGCGTGGCCCCGGCGTCCGAGCCGCCGCCCGGTTCGGTCAGGCCGAAGCCACCCAGCGCCGTCCCCGCGCACAGCTCGGGGAGCCACTGCTCCTTCTGCTCCCGCGTCCCGAAGCGGTAGATCGGCATCGCACCGAGGGAAACGCCGGCTTCCAGGGTGATCGCCACCGACGAGTCGACCCGCGCCAGCTCCTCCAGCGCCAGGCACAGCGCGAAGTAGTCGCCGCCCATGCCGCCGAACTCCTCGGGGAACGGCAGGCCGAACAGGCCCATCTCGCCCATCTTCGCGACGATCGCGTACGGGAACTCTTCCTTCTCGTACAGGTCGCCGATCACCGGCGCGACCTCGGCGTGCGCGAAGTCCTCGACGGTCTTGCGGAGGGACTCGTACTCCTCGTCCAGGCGGAAGTCGATCACGGCTGCTCCTCTTGGGGGCTGACTACGGCTAGGGTTTCGTCCAGCGCGACCTGTTGGCCGGCCCGGACGGGGAGTTCGCTGACCACACCGTCGATCGGCGCGGTGACCGTGTGTTCCATCTTCATCGCTTCGACCACCAGCAACGGCGTCCCGGCCTTGACGACGTCACCGGCGGCGACCTTCACCACGAGCACCGTGCCCGGCATCGGACTGGTGACCGGGCCCGCCCCGGCGGCCTCGCCGCGCGACGCCAGCACGAACTCCTGTTCCCCGAACGGGAAGCTGAACCCGTCGCGCGCCAGCCAGACCGTCCGGTCCGGACCGCAGGCCTGGCGGTAGCGGTGGAACCCGCCGGCGTGCCGGATCTCCAGGACCTCGCCGTCACGTCGAGCCGACACCTGGACCGGCGCCGCGTCGTCGACGAACACCGTCGCGGCCGCCGGCGTGCCCTGGACCCGGACCACCGCGCGGGCGGTGCCGGACTTCAGCCGGAACGTCACCCCGCCGGAGCCGCCCATCCGCCAGCCGTCCGGCACGTCCCACGGGTCCACCACGGGCCCGGACGGCTGCAGTTCCAGGAACCGGTCCAGCGCGGCCGCGACGAAGAACTCCGCGGGCACGTCCGTCGAGACCAAAGCAGACAGCCGCCGGTCGACCAGTTCGGTGTCGAGCTTTCCGGCGCGGACGTCGGGGTCGGCCAGCAGCCCGCGCAGGAACGCGGTGTTCGTGCCGATGCCCAGCAACGCCGTGTCGGCCAGGGCCAGGTCGAGCCGGTGCAACGCCGCGGCGCGGTCCGGGCCCCAGGCGATCACCTTGGCCAGCATCGGGTCGTAGTTCGAGCCGACCACCGCGCCCGGCGTCATCCACGAGTCGACGCGGACGCCGTCGCCGGACGGCTCGTGCACCGCCAGCACCGTCCCACCGGTCGGGATGAAGCCGCGCGCCGGGTCTTCGGCGTACACGCGCGCTTCGATGGCGTGTCCGTTGAGGACGACGTCTTCCTGCTGGACGGTGAGGTGTTCCCCGGCCGCCACCCGGACCTGCCACTCGACCAGGTCGAGGCCGGTGACCAGCTCGGTGACCGGGTGCTCGACCTGCAGCCGGGTGTTCATCTCCATGAAGAAGAACTCGTCCGGGTCGTGGGCCGACATGATGAACTCGACGGTCCCGGCGCCGACGTACCCCACCGAGCGCGCGGCCTCGGCCGCCGCCGAGCCCATCTTCTCGCGGGTGACGTCGTCCAGCAGCACCGACGGCGCCTCTTCGATGATCTTCTGGTGCCGCCGCTGCAGGCTGCACTCGCGCTCGCCGAGGTGGATGACGTTGCCGTGCGTGTCGGCCAGCACCTGGATCTCGATGTGCCGTGGCGTCGTGACGAACCGTTCCATCAAAAGCGTGTCGTCGCCGAAGGACCCCTTGGCCTCGCGCCGCGCGGATTCGATCGCCGCATCCAGCTCCTCGGGAGCGTGCACCAGCCGCATCCCCTTGCCGCCCCCGCCCGCGGACGGCTTGAGCAGCAGCGGGTAGCCGACCTTCGCGGCGGCTTCGGCGAAGCCGCCTTCGGGGATGTCCACATCGGACGCGCCCGGCACGACCGGGACGCCGGCTTTCGACACGGTCGCCTTCGCGCGGATCTTGTCGCCCATCGCGTCGATCGCCGCGACCGGCGGGCCGATGAACACCAGACCGGCGGCTTCGCAGGCCCGCGCGAACTCGGCGTTCTCGGCCAGGAAGCCGTAACCCGGGTGCACGGCCTGCGCGCCCGAAGACACCGCAGCGTCCACAATGGCCGGAATCGACAGGTAACTGCGAGCGGCCTCCGCGGGTCCGATGCGGACCGCCGTGTGCGCCTCGCGGACGTGCCGCGCGTCGGCGTCCGCGTCGCTGTACACGGCGACCGCGCGGATGCCGAGGGCCCGCAGCGTGCGGATGACCCGGACCGCGATCTCGCCCCGGTTCGCGACCAACACTGAGTCGAACATGCCCCTCACATCCGGAAGACGCCGTAGTTGACCTCGGACAGCGGCGCGTTGGCCGCGGCCGAGAGGGCGAGGCCGAGCACCGTGCGGGTGTCCGCCGGGTCGATGACGCCGTCGTCCCACAGCCGGGCCGTGGAGTAGTACGGGCTGCCCTGCGCCTCGTACTGTTCGCGGATCGGGTCCTTGAACGCCTCTTCGTCCTCTGTGGACCATTCGCCGCCGCGGGCTTCGATCGAGTCGCGGCGGACCGTCGACAGCACCGAGGCCGCCTGCTCGCCGCCCATCACCGAGATCCGCGCGTTCGGCCACATCCACAGGAACCGCGGCGAGTACGCCCGGCCGCACATCGAGTAGTTGCCGGCCCCGAACGAGCCGCCGATCACGACGGTCAGCTTCGGCACCCGCGCGCACGCCACCGCGGTGACCATCTTCGCGCCGTGCTTGGCGATGCCGCCCGCCTCGTACGCGCGCCCGACCATGAACCCGGTGATGTTCTGCAGGAACAGCAGCGGGATCGAGCGCTTGTCGCACAGCTCGATGAAGTGCGCGCCCTTCATCGCCGACTCGGCGAACAGCACGCCGTTGTTCGCGATGATGCCGACCGGGTGGCCGTGGATCCGGGCGAAGCCGGTGACCAGCGTCGCGCCGTACTCCTTCTTGAACTCGGCGAACCGGCTGCCGTCGACGATCCGGGCGATCACCTCGCGCACGTCGTAGGGCACGCGGGGGTCGGTCGGCACGACACCGTACAGCTCGGCCGGGTCGACGGCGGGTGCTTCGGTCGGCAGGACGTCCCAGGGCCGCGGGGTGCGCGGCCCGAGCGTCGAGACGATCGACCGGACGATCCGCAGCGCGTGCGCGTCGTCGTCGGCCAGGTGGTCGGTGACGCCGGACTGGCGGGCGTGGACGTCGCCGCCGCCGAGCTCCTCCGCCGTGACGACCTCGCCGGTCGCCGCCTTCACCAGCGGCGGGCCGCCGAGGAAGATCGTGCCCTGGTTCCGGACGATCACGGCTTCGTCGCTCATCGCCGGGACGTACGCGCCGCCCGCGGTGCACGAGCCGAGCACCGCGGCGACCTGCGGGATCCCGCGCGCGGACATCGTCGCCTGGTTGTAGAAGATCCGGCCGAAGTGTTCACGATCCGGGAAGACCTCGTCCTGCCTGGGCAGGAACGCGCCGCCGGAGTCCACCAGGTAGACGCACGGCAGGTTGTTGTGCAGCGCGACCTCCTGGGCGCGCAGGTGCTTCTTCACCGTCATCGGGTAATACGTGCCGCCCTTGACGGTGGCGTCGTTGGCGACGACCACGCATTCCCGGCCGGAGACCCGCCCGACCCCGGTGATGATGCCCGCCGACGGCGCCTCGTCGTCGTAGAGCCCGTTCGCCGCCAGCGGGGACAGCTCGAGGAACGGCGAGCCCGGGTCCAGCAGCGTGTCGACGCGGTCGCGCGGCAGCAGCTTGCCGCGCTCGACGTGCCGGGTGCGGGCCTTCTCCGGCCCGCCGAGGCGGGCGGCCGCCAAGCGTTTGCGGAGGTCTTCCACCAGCTCCGCGTGGGACGTGGCGTTGCGGGCGTAGGCCTCGCTGTCCGGGGCAGCGGTGGTCCCCAGTGCCGGCGTGTCCATGGGCTCCCTCGAAGTTAGCGGTCGTTAACCTCCACTCCGATGTTAGCGACCGCTAACGTGGGTGTCCAGTCGCCGGAACGCGCGAACGGCCACCCCGGCGGACCGGGGTGGCCGTCACGGGCCCGATCAGCCGATCGCCGCCCGCAGCGGGGCGTAGTAGCCGCCCGACTGCCCGGCCGCGGTCGGGTGGTAGGACTCGATCACCGGCCAGGTCAGGCTGTGCAGGTAGTCGTCGGCCGACGAGCAGATGTTGTGCCCGACGAACGACGGCCGCACGTCGACGAAGGTCGCGCCCGCCGAGCCCGCCCGCGACTGGATCACCGACGCGAGCGCGTCGGCGCCGGAGTTGATCGCCGTGCGCTTGGTGTCGCTCAGCCCCACCCAGCAGGAGCCGGGCACGGTGTAGAAGCGCGGGTAGGACAGGACGACGAGCTTGGCACCCGGCGCCTTGACCTTGATCGCGTTGTAGGTGTTGGTCAGCAACGGCGGCAGCGTGTTGTTGACGTACGTCTTGGCCGTGTTGACGCGGTTCACGCAGTCGGAATCACTGCCCAGGGTGCAGGTCTGGATCACGTCCGCGAACCCGGCGTCGTTCCCGCCGACGGTCACCGTGACGAGCGTGGCCGACGAAGGGATCGAGTTCGCCTGGTTGATCACGTCCCCGGTTTTCGCGCCGGAGCAGGCCAGGAACGTGAACGAGGTTCCGCTGTGGGCGTTGGTCCACAGCTGGGGGTAGGCCTTGGAGCTGCGGTAACAGCTCCCGGAACTGCCGTAGCTGCCGGCCCCGACCCCGGAGGAGTAGGAGTCGCCGAGTGCGGCGTAGACGGTTCCGGCGGCTTGGGCGAGGCCCGTGACGCCGAGACTGGCAAGGACGACGGCCCCCAGGGCCGTGCTCAACCGTAGAAGGGATCGCCTGAAATTACGGGTGGGAACAGCCATGGGTCACTCCTTTGTGACAGGGCCGACCCAAATAGGACAGCAGGTGAAGGGCTGGCGAGGAACCCCTAGTTACCGGTAGGTACCCACTTAGCCCACACCGGAAGTGTGAAACGTCAGCGTCCGGTCAGCGGGCATCCGGGTGAACCGGCTCGTGGCACGCCTACGGCAACACCAACCCGATCACCTCCAGCTCCGCCACCTGGCGCTGCGCCGGCTCGAAGACGATCGCCACCAGCGTGGTGGCCCAGGTCTGCGCGATCAGGTCGGCGGGCGGGGGCGCCGTGCAGGGAGCGGTGATCGTGCGCGGCAACCGGAGCGCCCACTTCTCCACGAACGCGACCACGGACCTGGACACGTCACCGTTCGGGTGATCCGCGCCGGTCGCGGACGGACGTTAGCGCTCGCTAACCTGCCGCTCTAAACTGACCGGATGCCGGCCAACCCCACCCCTCTCGTGAACGGCGAGAAGGCGAGCAGGCGCGAACAGATCCTGTCCGCGGCCGCCGAGCTGTTCGCCCACCACGGCTTCCACGGCGTCGGCATCGACGACATCGGCGCCGCGGTCGGGATCTCCGGGCCGGGGCTCTACCGGCACTTTCGCAGCAAGGACGCGATCCTCGGCGAGATGCTGAACTCGATCAGCCGCTACCTGCTCGACGGCGGCACGGCGCGGGCCGCCCGGCCGGGTGCGCCCGACGACACGCTGACCGGCCTGGTGCGCTTCCACGTCGATTTCGCGCTCGCGCACCCGGCGTTGATCACCGTTCAGGAGCGCAACCTCGCCAACCTGACCGACGCCGACCGCAAGCAGGTGCGCGCGCTCCAGCGCCAGTACGTCGAGGTGTGGGTGCGCGTCATCCGCGAGGCCGTCCCGGAGCTGGGGGAACGGCAGGCGCGGTCGGCGGCACACGCCGTGTTCGGACTGATCAACTCGACCCCGTACAACCGCCATCTCGGTGATGACGAGCTCGCCGAACTGCTCTGCCGGCTTGCGCTGGGTGCCCTTCGCGCGGCCTGATGGTCATCAGCGGATCAAGGTGTGCCGCCGAGCGCCGTCGTGGTGTTTGATGGGGCACGTGGACCCGGATTGGAGCGAGCAGGAGCGGCGGCTCGTCGAGAAGGCTCAGCGCGCGTTGACCGCGCTGAGCCTCGGCGACGACGCCGAAGCGCTGGGCGAGGTCGCCCCCTCGGCCGCCGAGCCGCAGGCCCGCGCGGACGAGACGAAGGCCCTGATGCTGCTGCTCTTCGGCGAGTGCAGCGCGATGGTCTCCACCCTCGGCGACGGCGGCAGCGCCCCGGTGAAGGTCCAGGTGTTCGACGAGGACGGCGAAGAGGTCTCGATCGACCAGGCCGACCCGCCGGTCCGGACCGCGGTCCGGACGCTGCTTGCCGAGGTCCACGGCAACACCGAAGCCGCGCAGGAGCAGGTCGAGATCGCGCTGGCCAACGCGGCCCCGGACGAGGTCGACAGCCTCGTCCTGCAGGCGCTGCGCTGGACCATCCGGCTGTCGGTGGAGTGCCTGGACCGCGACCTCCCGGTGGCCCCCTGGATCTCCGAGGCCGTCTCGGACTAGGCGCCCCTGAACCGGACATTCCAGGCGGCTACTCGAGCAGGTGCTTCACCAGCGCCGCGATCTGCCCGGTCTCGATGAGGAACGAATCGTGGCCGTACGGCGACGACACGACCGACGGTTCCGGCGCGCCCGGGATCCCGGCGGCGATCTCCGCCGACTGGTACAGCGGGTAAAGCCGGTCGCTGTCGACGCCGGCAATCACCGCCCGGGCCGTCACGCGGCCCAGTGCCGCCGCCACGCCGCCGCGGGCGCGGCCGATGTCGTGGGTGTTCATCGACTCCGTCAGCACCAGGTAGCTGTTCGCGTCGAACCGGCGGGCCAGCTTGTCCGCGTGGTGGTCCAAATAGGACTCCACGGCGAACCGGCCGCCGCGCAGGGGGTCTTCGCCGTCCTGCGGGAACCGGCCGAACCGCTGGGCCAGCTCCGGCTCGCTGCGGTAGGTGACGTGCGCGATCCGCCGGGCGATGCCGAGCCCGCGGAACGGGCCTTCCGCAGCCGAGTAGTAGTCGCCGCCGTGGAACGCCGGGTCGCTGCGGATCGCGTGCAGCTGCGGGGCGGCCCAGGCGATCTGCTCGGCCGACGCCCGCGCGGTCGACGCCAGCACCAGCACCGAAGCCACCCGCGAAGGCAGCGACACCGCCCACTCCAGCGCACGCATCCCGCCCATCGACCCGCCGACGACGGCCGCCCAGCGGGCCACACCCAGCGCGTCCGCCAGCGCCGCTTCGGCCGCGACCTGGTCCCAGACGGTCACCACCGGGAACCGGCTGCCCCACGGCGTCCCGTCCGGATCAGGCGATGACGGCCCGGTCGAGCCCTGGCAGCCGCCCAGCACGTTCGGGACCACGACGAAGAACTCGTTCGTGTCCACGGCCTTGCCCGGCCCGATCAGCCCGTCCCACCACCCCGCGCTCGGGTGCCCCGGCTCGGCGGGCCCGGCCGCGTGGCTGTCGCCGGTCAGCGCGTGCTCGACGAGGATCGCGTTGGAAGCGTCGGAGTTCAGCGTCCCCCACGTCTCGTACGCGAGCGTGAACGAAGGCAGTACGCCACCGGCCTCGAGCGCCAGCGCGCCGGGGCCGGTGACGAACTTCCGGCGGCCCGGCGGATCGCCGATCCGCCAGGCGCCGGTCACGGTCACAGGGCCGCCTTGGCCGCCCGGAATCCGGCTTCGAGGTCGGCCTTGAGGTCCTCGATGCCCTCCAGCCCGACGGCGAGCCGGACCAGCCCGGGCGTGACGCCGCTGGCGAGCTGCTCCTCGGGCGCCAGCTGGCTGTGCGTGGTCGACGCCGGGTGCACGATCAGGCTGCGGACGTCGCCGATGTTCACCAGCTGGCTGTGCAGCTCGGTGCCGTCGACGAACTTCCGGCCCGCCTCGACGCCGCCGCGCAGGTCGAACGACAGGACCGCGCCCGCGCCGCGCGGCAGGTACTTCTGCGCGTTGGCGTGGTGCGGGCTGGACGGGAGGCCGGCGTAGTAGACCGTCTCGACCTCGTCGCGCTGCTCCAGCCACTCGGCCAGCGCCTGCGCGTTCGAGACGTGCCGCTCGATGCGCAGCGACAGCGTCTCGATGCCCTGCAGGATCAGGAAGCTGTTCAACGGCGAGATCGCCGCACCCGTGTCACGCAGGATCTGGACACGCGCCTTGGCCGCGTACGCGCCCGGGCCGAGCGCCTCCCAGTACTTCAGGCCGTGGTAGCTGGGGTCGGGTTCCGTGAAGCCGGGGAACCGGTCGGTGCCGAAGTCGAACGTTCCGCCGTCGACCAGCACGCCGGCCACCGTGGTCCCGTGGCCGCCGAGGTACTTCGTCGCGGAGTGCACGACGACGTCGGCGCCGTGCTCGATCGGGCGCAGCAGGTACGGCGTGGGCACGGTGTTGTCGACGACGAGCGGGACGCCGGCCTCGTGCGCGACGTCGGCGACACCCCGGATGTCGAGGACGTTGCTGCCCGGGTTGGCCAGCGTCTCGGCGAAGAACAGCTTCGTGTTCGGCCGGACGGCGGCGCGCCACTGCTCCAGGTCGTCCTGGTCCTCGATGAACGTGACCTCGACGCCGAGCTTCGGCAGCGTGTAGTGGAAGAGGTTGTAGGTGCCGCCGTAGAGCGACGGGCTCGAGACGAAGTGGTCACCCGCGCCCGCGAGGTTCAGGATCGCCGCCGTGGTCGCGGCCGAGCCGGACGCGAACGCCAGCGCCGCGACACCGCCTTCGAGCGCGGCGAGGCGCTGCTCCAGCACGTCCTGGGTCGGGTTCATGATCCGCGTGTAGATGTTGCCGGGCTCGGCGAGGCTGAACAGGTCGGCGCCGTGCTGGCTGTCGCGGAAGACGTACGACGTCGTCTGGTAGATCGGCGTCGCCCGCGCCCCGGTGGCCGGGTCCGGCGCGGCGCCCGCGTGGATCTGCTTGGTCTCGAAGGACCACGCCGAAGTCTCGGTCATCGATTTCTCCTTGCGGCTCAACGGGTTCGCGGAGGTGCTGCCGGGTGCGAAGCTACTTTGCTCCGAACGGCCCACCCAACCCTTCTCACCTCCTGGGAGCCGAGTTGCCTTGTCAATCAAATCTCTCTGTGTCTAAGATATCTGGCAAGGGAGATTCACAGATGGGGAGAAGACATGACGGAGCGGGTACAGGTGCTGGTCGTCGGGGCCGGGCTGGGCGGGCTGTCGGCGTCGCTGTTCCTGGCGCAGGCGGGGGTGGACGTGCTGACGGTCGAACGGCACGCGGGGACGTCGGTCCACTCGCGCGCCGCCGGGCAGAGCTGGCGCACCATGGAGTTGTTCCACTGGGCGGGCATCGACCGCGAAGTGCTGGCCGCGAGCCCGCGGGCGTCGCAGGGGCTGCGGATCACCGTCGCGACCAGCCTGGCCGGCCGGGTGCTGCACCGGCTCGTCCAGGACGGCAGCGAGTTCGACGTCTCGGCGTCGACGACGCTGCCCGCCGGCATGGCCGGCCAGGACGTCGTGGAGCCGATCTTGCTGGCGCACGCGGAGAAGGCGGGCGCGCGGGTGGCGTTCCGGACCGAGCTGACCAGCCTGCAGCCGGACGACGACGGCGTCACCGCGACGCTGCGCCACCGCGATTCCGGCGAGGAAACCGTGGTGCGCGCGGACTACGTCGTCGCCGCCGACGGCGGGCGCAGCGGGATCCGGCCGCGGCTCGGCATCGGGACCACCGGGATGGACGCGCTGAGCCACTGCCTCGGCGTCGTGTTCGACGCCGACCTCGGCGACCGCGTCCACCCCGGCCTGTCCGACCTGTTCTACCTGCAGCACCCGGACTTCACCGCCGGGTTCGTCAGCACCGACGTGCCGAACCGGTACGTGTTCGCGCCGGACTACTTCCCGGACCGCGGCGAAAGCCCGGCCGACTTCACCCACGACCGGCTCGTCGCGATGATCCGCGCCGCCACCGACCTGCCGGACCTGGACCCGGAGATCGTCTGGACGGGCTCGTGGGAGGTCGCCGCGCGGCTCGCCGACCGGTTCCGCGCCGGACGCGTCTTCCTGGTCGGCGACGCGGCCAAGGTGACGCCGCCGACCGGCGGGATGGGCGGCAACACCGCGGTCGGCGACGCCGCGGACATCGCCTGGAAGCTCGCCGCGGTGCTGCGCGGCGAAGCGGGCCCGGCGCTGCTCGACACCTACGAAGCCGAGCGGAAGCCGATCGCGCGGATGGTCATCGACACGTCGCTGCACAACATGAAGCAGCGCATGCACCCCGATCTCGACGTCTCCGGGCTGACGAAGGCCGAGGACCAGCTGGCGATCCTGCTCGGCTTCCGCTACCGCTCGACGGCGGTGCTCCCGGAGGAGCCGGACGACGGCGAGCGCGTCGAGGACGTGCGGGCACCGACCGGGCGGCCCGGCTTCCGGGCGCCGGGCCTGGCGTCCACTGTGGACCTGTTCGGCCACTCCTGGGTGCTGCTGTGCGCGGGCGACGGCACGCGGTGGCGGCCGGCCGCGGCGGACATCGCGGCCGAGCTCGGGGTCCGCCTCGACTGCCACGCGATCGACGACGACGTCTTCGCCGCCCGGTACGGCCTTTCGGCGGGCGGCGCTTCACTGGTGCGGCCCGACGGAATCGTCGCGTGGCGGTCCCCGGAGCCGGCCGCGGACCCGGCCGGCGAGCTGCGGCGGGTCCTGACGGCGGTCTTGTCGCGCTAGTCGCGCTGCTGCAGCGCGAAGCGGTTCCCCTCGGAGTCGGTGAACATCGACCACCAGCCCCACGGCTGCTTCTCCGGCTTCGCGGGGAACTCCACACCTTTCGCCGACAGCTCCTCGTAGGTCTTCTCGAGGTCGTCGGCGTACAGGAAGAAGTTCGACGTCGGGAGCTCGTCGCCGACGCTGCGGGGGCGGTCCTCGGGGTTCTCGCTGAGCACGAGGACCGTCCCGTCCGGGGCGGTCACCTCGACCCAGCGCCGGCCCTGGTCGTCGTAGGGCACGTCCGTCGTCACCGCGAAGCCGACCACCGCCGACCAGAACTCCTTGGCGCGGGCCTGGTCCTCGACCCCGACCACGACCTTGCCGACTCCCCGGATGGGCATGACTCCCGCCTTCCTATATCCACCATGGATATAACCAGGGCGGAGTGTAGGCTCGCCCCATGGCCGACGGCAACCCGCTGACCCCCGCGGCGTTCCAGGTGCTCCTGGCGCTGGCGACGGGGCCGGGCGGGCGCGCGCACGGCTACGGGATCATGGGGTTCGTCGCCGAGGTCACCGGCGGCGCCGTCCAGCTGGGGCCCGGGACGCTCTACCGGACGCTGGCCCGGCTGGCCGCCGACGGCCTGGCCGAGGAGCTCCCGGGCGAGGACTCGCGCCGCCGCTACTACCGGATCACCCCGGCCGGCCGCACGGCCGCCGCACGGGAGACGGCCCTGCTGGCCCGGCTGGTCGCCGCGGCCGGGGACGCGGGACTGACGGCGCGCCCGGAGTCGGCGTGAGCCGCCCGCTCGGCCTGGTGCCACACCTGTTCGTGCGCGATGTGGACGCCGCCCTTTCCTTCTACACCAAGGCGTTCGGCGCGGTGGAGCTGTTCCGGACGGTGCTGCCGGACGGCACGGTGCTGTTCGTCGAACTGGCGGTCGGCGACGCGCGGCTGCTGGTCAGCCAGGAGATCGCGGCACTCGACGCGCTGGCGCCGTCGACGATCGGCGGCACCCCGATGCTGCTGACGCTGGAGACGGCGGACCCGGACGACCTCGCGCGCCGCGCGGTCTTCGCGGGCGCGACCGTGGAAGCGCCGGTGACCGAGATGTTCTTCGGCGAGCGCTACGGCCGCGTCGTCGACCCGGATGGCCACCGCTGGGCGCTGACGACCAAACGCGAGCAGTACACGCCGGAGGACATCGACGCGCGGAAGCCGCACGACCTCTGATCACCCCGCGGCGGGCTGCCGCCCGGCTCCGGCGAAGTGTTCGTGCAGCGCGCGGACGTGCTGGGCCCAGAACAGCTGCCGCCCGCCGCGGGTGCGGGGCACCGCCATGCCCTTGCGGGCGGCGAGCCGGTAGAAGCCGGGCCCGGCGTCATCGGCACCGAGGTTCCGGACGAGCGCGCCGAGCAGCCGCCCGCCCGCCTCGTCGAACGCGGCTTCGGAGATGCGGTCGAGCAGCGCGGCCATGCTGGCGCGGCCCGCACTGGTGGTGAAGTCGAATCCGGCCACCCCGGTGCGCCGGGTCAGCGCGGCGGCGAATTCACCGAAGGAGGTCGTCCTGTCCACGACCGCGCGGGCGATCAGAATCGCCTTGCCCTCGTCGATCATCTTTTGCCATTCCGCCACGTCACGTCCGTACAAGCTGACCACCTCTCGCACTTTCCGACGAACCCTTCCGGTCGATCGCGAGAGGATGCCACACGCCCGAACCGCCCCCGCACCGGGGCCGGTTTCCCTTGTCACCACGGAAAGTTTCCCCACCGTTGACGGTTTCTTTCGCTCTCCCGGCCGGTCCGGCAGGAGTTTTCCACCATTGCGATAAATGGGGGAACCGGCTGGGAAACCGCGCCGGGATGAAATACAGTCGGCGCCTCTCCAACCCCGGTATCGATGACCGGGTCCGGCATTCCCGAAATCACAGGAGCGCAGTGAGCGATATCCGAGCCCGGTCTTCGTTCGGCTTCCTCGCCCGGGCACTGGGTGCGTGCCGGGCCGACCGGACCACCGGCTCGCTGTACCTCGCCGGCCACCCCGGCGGCGTGGTCCACCTGCGCGAAGGTGCCGTGGCGGCGGTCGACAGCCCGGGCGCGCCCGGGACGGACGCGCTGCTGCTGCGGTCGGGCCGGATCAGCGAGCCGGACTGGTCGGCGATCCTGCGCGCGGGCGGCGCCCCGCACGGGATCGGCGGCACCGAACTGCGGCTGGTCGCCACGATGGCCGCGCAGGACGGCGCCTTCGTCATCGTCGCGGGGACCATCGACGAGTACGCCGTCGACCCGGACCCCCTGGAGGTGCCGCTGCCGGTCAGCCCGGGCATCGAACCCGACCGGCTGCTGACGGAAACCGCGCGGCGGCTCGACGCGCTCGCGTCCCTGCCCACGCCGGTGTCCCCGCACCGGGAACGCCTCGCCGCCGTCTCCGGCGCGGACCCGGCCGCGCTGAGCACCACGCGCCGCGCCATCATCACCCGCGCCGACGGCCGGCGCTGCGCCCGGGACATCGCGTTCCTGCTGGGACGCAACGTCTTCCCGGTGACGGTCGAGGTGTCCAGGATGGTCGGCGACGGCCTGCTCACCATCACCGACGGCGTGCCCGGCGGCACCACGGGTTCGCTCGCTCCCCTGCGGCCGCGCGCCCCGGAGGCCGGCGCGGCGGTCGCCGTCACGGACCCGAAGCCGCCCCTCCCGCGACGCAATCCCGGCGCGAGCGGTGCCGGGGAAACCCCGCCGAGGCCGACCGGCTGGCAGGTGCTGCCCCGGTGGCTCAACCGCATCCGCGCCGGGCCCCGCGACGACGTCCCGCGTGGACCGTGACGGCCCCGCCTGCCGAAACCCCCTCACCCCCGGAAGAAGGAGAACCGCCGTGCTGGGCAAAGGCCAGACCCTGTCCGACCAGATGGGCCTCATGGTGAAACGGATGCGGCAGGAGGTCCCCGACTGCCTGGCGTCCGGTGTCGTCGACCTGGCGACCGGCATGCTGCTGGCCGTCGAGACCACCGACGCCCACCCACCCGAAGTGCTGGACCTGCTGGCCGGGGCGACCCTCGACCTGTTCCAGGGCCGCACGGTGGTGATGATCGAAGACGTCTTCAAGGAGCGCCGCGGGGTCGCCAGCAGCGAGCACTACTTCCAGGAAATCCTGGTCAACAGCGCCAACCTGACCCACCTGTTCATCCGCAACAACCAGAACGCCGACGTGGTCGCGGTCGTGGTCTGCCCGAAATCGGTGAACATCGGCATGCTCTTCGCCGGTGCGCGCCGCGTGGTCAAGAGCCTCGAGCTCTGACCCCCGGAACGCCTGCCGGGGCGGTGCGTCCGCCCGCCACCGCCCCGGCAGGCCCCGAGCTCAGCGCCGGCCGAGCACCCAGTGGAAGATCTCCGGGCCTTCCGGCTCCAGCGCGAGTAGAACGCCGTCACGGCGTCGAAGCTGCCGTCCGGAAAGGACACTTTCCACGATCCGCCGGGCTTCGCCCACCCCGGCGACCCTACCGAGCCGTCCACGGGTTTCTCGGCGAGAATGCTCCCGTGGTTTCGGTGCGCAGCGTGGTCGACCGGGTGGGGCCGACGCTGCTCCACGCGCTCCAGCTGCCCGAAGATTCGCCCGCGGTCGCCGACGTCGTCATCGCCGAACCCGGCGGTGCGCTCACGCTGTCCGCCGGCGACCTCGTGCTCGGCGTCGCCACGACCGGACCCGAAGACGCCGCCGAACTGGTCAAGCAGAGCGCCGGGCAGGGCGCGGCCGCCGTGCTGCTCAAGCCGCCGCTGGCCGCGAAACCGGCGGTCAAGCGGGCCGCGAAGGCCAGTGGGATCGCGCTGATCCAGGTGCACGCCGCGACGTCGTGGGCGCAGCTGGTCTGGCTGCTGCGGACCGTCCTGGACGCGCTCGCCGACGAGTCGGAGGACCTCGACCCCGGGTCCGGCGACCTGTTCCGGCTGGCCGACGCCGTCGCGAGCGTCGTCGACGCGCCAGTGACCATCGAGGACACCAACTCGCGCGTGCTCGCCTACTCCGCGCGCCAGGACCTGACCGACCCCGCGCGCGTCGCCACGATCATGGGCCGCCGCATCCCCGACGACGTCCTCGCGCGGTTCCGCTCGCGCGGGGTGTTCCGCGAGCTCTCCCGCGGCCGGCAGACGATCTTCGTCCCGGCCCAGCGCGACGGCACGCTGCCGCGGCTGATCGTGCCGATCCGGATGGGCGGCGAGCTGCTCGGGTCGATGTGGGCGGTGGTCGCCGGGCCGGTGTCCGACGAGCGCGCGGCCGCCTTCGCCGACGCCGCCCCGGTCGTCGCGCTGCACCTGCTGAGGCGCCGCGCGCACACCGACGCGCAGCGCCGCGCGTCGGCCGAGCTGCTGCGCGCGGTGCTCGAAGGCAACGCGAACCCGCGCAAGGCGATGGCGGAGCTGGACCTGTCCGACGAGCCGCACCGCGTGGTCGTCATCGAGGTCACCGGCGGCGACGGGCGCGACGCCGAGGGCCTGCGGCTCGCCCTGCTCGAACGGATCTCCCAGGGCATCGGCAGCCGTCCGGTGGCGACCGAGCTCGGCGGGCTGCTCTACGCCGTGGTGCCGGACCGCCCGGGCCCGGGCGGCTGGGCGGAGCTGCGGCAGGCCCTGGCCGCGCAACCGGCGTCCCGGCGCGGCGGAGTGCCGCGCGCGGCGGCGGGCTCCCCCGGCGGGATCGGCGACCTCTCGGCGTCACGCGCCCAGGCCGACGAAGCCCTCGGCCTGCTGCGCGCCGAAATCCTCGCCGACCGCGTGATCGCCTTCGACGAGGCCTGGACCGCGCTGACGCTGCACCGCGGCGCGACGGCGGCGGCCGCGGCGCGCGTCACCGACCTCGGCCCGCTGAGCACCCTGCGCGCGCACGACGAATCGGGCAAGGCCGGCTACGTCGAGACGCTCTACGAGTGGCTGCGGCACCCCGGCGACCCGCGGGCGGCGGCGCGGGAGCTGCGGATCCACCCGAACACCCTGCGGTACCGGATGCGGAAGCTGCTCGAGCTGGTGCCGCTGGACCTCGACGACCCCGACGTCCGGCTGGCGCTGCTGACCCAGCTCGTCGCCGTGCGCTGGAGCTGATGGGCCATTCGGCCCAGTGTTTTACTTATGCGTTACTCCGCATGGATGGCGCCGATCGTTCCGATTGTCTTTTCCAGCCGAAAGATGGTGGATTCCGAAGATCGCGTGCCGCATTTTCTCCTCACCACCCCGGGTAGCCGGGTCGTTGCAAGAGGAGTTCCTCCATGAGCAGTTCGGAGCGGTTCGGTAAGGCCATCAAGCTGGGCGCGGTGTCCGCGCTCTCCCTGGTCGCCCTGGTCGTCCCGGCCGCAGGAGCCGGGGGTGCCGTCGCGGCGCCGAGCGGCGACTGCTTCACCCCCGCCCACGCCGCGGACCGCAGCAAGGACGGTCACGCCGACTCGGTGTCCCCGGCCGAGGCCGCCCGCATCGAGGCGGACATGCAGAGCAAGCTCGCCGGCAAGCGCACGGCGTTCTCGGCCCAGGCGGCCGCCGCGGTCTCGATCCCGGTGTACTTCCACGTGATCACCAGCGGCTCGGCCGGCAGCCTGCCGTCGACCACGATCAGCAAGCAGATCTCGGTCCTGAACAGCGCGTACGCGTCGAGCGGCTTCAGCTTCTCGCTGGTCAGCACCGACTACACGAACAACTCCACCTGGTACAACGGCATCACCGACGGCACCTCGGCCGAGCGCAACATGAAGAACTCGCTGCGCAAGGGCGGCGCGAACGCGCTGAACATCTACACGGCCAAGCTCGGCGACGACCTGCTCGGCTGGGCGACGTTCCCGTCGAACTACAAGTCGCAGCCGAAGCTGGACGGCGTGGTGCTGCTGGACGAGTCCCTCCCGGGCCGCTCGGCGACGAACTACAACGAGGGCGACACGGCGACCCACGAGGTCGGCCACTGGATGGGCCTCTACCACACGTTCCAGGGCGGCTGCTCGGGTTCGGGCGACTACGTCTCGGACACCCCGGCCGAAGCGACGGCGACGTCGGGCTGCCCGGCGAGCAAGGACACCTGCTCGTCGGCGGGCGTGGACCCGGTGCACAACTTCATGGACTACAGCTACGACAGCTGCATGTACGAGTTCACCGCGGGCCAGACGACGCGGATGAAGAGCGCCTGGTCGGCGTACCGCGCCTGAAACCTCCGCATCCCGCGGCGGAACCCGTGAAGGCCTTCCCGAGTCCTCGGGGAGGCCTTCACGGCACCCGGTGGCTGAGGTCGTGCGCGACCAGCCGCGACGGCCGCACCTCCACCGTCGCTATGTGACCAGCAACGTCTTCCCCACCGTCGTGCGGGACTCGATCGCCGCGTGGGCGTCCGCCGCCTTCTCCAGGGGGAAGCGCTGGCCGATCACCGGCACCAACCGCCCCGCGGCCGCCGCGGCCAACGCCGACTCCGTGAACGCCCGCATCTCCGAAGGTCCCCCGATCGACCGCACCAGCGAAACTCCCCGCGCCGCGGCGTCCTCTTCGGACACTTCGGCCCACGAGCCGCCCGCCAGGCCGTACACCGCCATGCGGCCGCCCGGGCGCACCAACCCGAACGCCGCCGTGCCGATCGGCCCGCCCACGCCGTCGAACACGACGTCCACCGGGCCCACCGAAGACGTCCAGTCCGGCCGCAGGTAGTCGACCACCGAGTCGGCCCCCACCACCCGAGCCGTCTTCGCCGGGCCGCCCGCCGCGCCGATCACCGTCGCTCCCGCCGCCTTCGCCAGCTGGACCAGGAGGCCGCCGACGCCGCCCGCCGCCGCCTCGACCAGGACTCGATCGCCCGGGCGCACCCTGGTCGCATGCACCAAGCCGGTCGCCGTCCGGCCGTCCGCGAGGAGCGCCACCGCCGCGTCGAGCGACAGCGCGGGCGGGACCTCGAACACCGCCGCCGCGTCCACCGCGACGCGCTCGGCGTACCCGCCCGTGCCGCCCGTCGACGTGACCACCCGCTGCCCCGCCAGTCCCGGGTCGACCCCGGCGCCGACCGCGCTGATCACGCCGCCCACGCCGTTGCCCGGGATCACCGGCAGCGACGCCCGGAACGGCCCCGGCGCCCCCGCCCGGAACTGCGTCTCCACGAACGTGGTGTTCGCGAACACCACCTCCACCAGCACCTGACCCGGCCCGGGCACCGGATCCGGCGCCTCCCCCGGGACGAGGACTTCCGGGCCGCCGAACTCTCTCAACCACACCGCACGCATGCCCCAACGCTGCAACTTCAAGTGAAGTCGAGGTCAAGGGCCTTGTCCTCGAAGAACTACGAATACCGTCCAGAATTGTCCGGACAGCACGATGACACCGCCGTCCGGGTGGTTCACCGTGAGTGGCAACACCGCACCGATTCCGGACGCAGACCGACCCAGGAGGCCGACCGTGCGTATCGCCGTTCCCCGTGAGATCAAGAAGCACGAATACCGGGTCGCACTGACCCCGGCCGGGGTGCACGAGCTGGTCGGCCGCGGCCACGACGTCTTCGTCGAGACCGGTGCCGGGGTGGGTTCGTCCATCACCGACGAGGAGTACGTCGCCGCCGGCGCGAAGATCCTCGCCACCGCCGACGAGACCTGGGCCGAGGGCGAGCTCGTCCTCAAGGTCAAGGAGCCCATCGCCGAGGAGTACGGCCGGCTCCGGCGCGACCAGGTCCTCTTCACCTACCTGCACATCGCCGCCGACCGGCCGCTGACCGACGCGCTGCTCGCCGCCGGCACCACCGCGATCGCCTACGAAACGGTGCAGGCCGCGAACGGCGCGCTGCCGCTGCTCGCCCCGATGTCCGAGGTCGCGGGCCGGCTGGCCCCGCAGGTCGGTGCGTTCTCCCTGATGAAGCCCAGCGGCGGCCGCGGTGTGCTGCCCGGCGGCATCCCCGGCGTCCACCCGGCGCGCGTCGTCGTCATCGGCGGCGGGGTCGCGGGCCTGAACGCCGCCCGCGTCGCCCTCGGCCTCGGCTCCGACGTCGAGATCCTCGACACCAACGTCGACCGCCTCCGCCAGATCGACAACGACTTCGGCGGCCGCATCCGCACGGTGACGTCGAACCGGCTCTCGGTCGAGGAGTCCGTGCTGCAGGCCGACCTGGTCATCGGCGCGGTGCTCGTCCCCGGCGCGAAGGCGCCGAAGCTGGTTTCGAACGAGCTCGTCGCCCGGATGAAGCCGGGCAGCGTGCTCGTCGACATCGCGATCGACCAGGGCGGCTGCTTCGCCGACTCGCGCCCGACCACGCACGACGACCCGACCTACACCGTGCACGAGTCGCTCTTCTACTGCGTCGCGAACATGCCGGGCGCGGTGCCCCGGACGTCGACCTACGGCCTCACCAACGTGACGCTGCCTTACGCGGTCCAGCTGGCCGAGCACGGCTGGAAGGCCGCGCTGCAGGCCGACGCCGCGCTGGCCAAGGGCCTCAACACGCACGACGGCGCCCTGACGAACGGCCCGGTCGCGGTGGCCCACGACCTGCCGCACACGCCGCTGGACACCGTCCTCGCCTGACCTCATTTCCCCCGAGCGGGTTCCTGTCGCACCGCGGCAGGAGCCCGCTCGCCCTTCTTCCGGCCGTCCAGCAGCCGCCGCCCCAACGCGATCGAGGGCAGCTCGACCCACCGCCGCAGCCCGCACGCGAAGAGCAGCGCGACGGCGGAGGTCGCCGCGGCCTTGCCGAGCCCGGTCGGGAACACCAGCCCGGCCACGCCCGCGGCGCCGGTCTGGGCGAGGTAGAGCGCGTACGACCGGTCCCCGACGAACGTCAGCGCACGGCTCGAGAGCACCCGCCGGACCGGGCCCTGCGCGAGCACGGCCACGAGCAGGAGCGCCGACCCCGCCGCGTAGACCGGGACGACGAACTGCCAGTGCCCGCCGAACCGCTCCCCCAGCGGCTTGACCGACAGCTGCAGCACGCCGAACCCGAGCGCGACCAGCACCGCCGCGGCCGGGCTGGTCAGCGGCCGGAACAGGGCGAACCCGCGCGGGTGGTGCAGCGCCAGCGCGAGCAGGCAGCCGACGACCAGCGAGCAGTAGTGCACGCTGAGCTCGGCCCACCGCTGCGACGGCGCGAGCGGCAACGCTCCGAAGAGGACACCGGTCACCACCGCCCCGGCGATCAGCAGGCGCAGCGCGGTCTTGCCGGTGCGGGCGAACGACGTCAGCACGAGCAGCGCGGGCCAGCCGAGGTAGAACTTCTCCTCGACGCCCAGCGACCACGACGTCGGGTACGGCGTGTTGTAGTCCACGAGTTCATTGCCGAAGACCAGGTAGAACGGCATCGCGTCGGCGAGCCGGCTGCTCTGGTACGTCCCGGCGAGCGTGACCGCCAGCGCCGTCAGGCCGAGCAGCAGGAAGTACACGGGCATGATCCGGAACACGCGGCGGACGTAGAAGCCGCGCAGCGAGACCAGGCCGGTGCGGTCCTCTTCACGCAGCGCCAGCGTGGTGATCAGGAAGCCGGACAGCACGAAGAACAGCTGGACGGCGATCCAGCCCTGCAGCCGGTCGACGACCGGGCCGCCGTAGTGGAAGAACACGACGGCCAGCGCGGCGAGCGCGCGCAGGCCGGTCAGGCCGGGGAACCACGACGAGGCGCGGTACTCGGCGTGGTCGAGCGGCCGCCGGGAAATGGTCATGCCCGCAGCGTTGATCTTGGTCGCTGAACCGGACCTGAAGCGGGCTTAAGACGTCTTCAGCTCCGGCAATCGGACGACGAACCGGCTGCGGCCCTCGACCGCCGCCGTGCCGCCGTGCGCGCGGGCGATGTCGGCGACGATCGCCAGGCCCAGGCCGGAGCCGCCCTCGTCGCGGTCCCGGGCGTCGTCCAGCCGGACGAAGCGGTCGAAGACGCGCTCGCGGTCCGCCTCCGGGATGCCCGGCCCGTCGTCGTCGACCGTCAGCACCGCCTGTCCGTCCACTGCGGACACCGTGACGGCGACGCGGGAGACGGCGTGGCGCTGCGCGTTGTCGACCAGGTTGCGGACCAGCCGTTCCAGCCGCGACCGGTGGCCGCGCACCGACGGCGTCCCGCTGACCTCGACGTCGATCCCACTGCGGCCGGCCACGACCGCACCGACCACTTCGGACAGTGCGACCGGTGTCAGCCGGTCCGGGCCGGCGTGGTCGAGCTTGCCGAGCAGCACCAGGTCGGCGACGAGGTCCTGCAGCCGGGTGACGTCGAGCAGCGCGTTCTCGCAGGACCGCCGCCAGTCGAGCCGGTCGGGGTGGGCCAGCAGCACTTCGAGCTGGGTCCGCAGCGACGCGAGCGGCGTGCGCAGCTCGTGCGACGCGTCGGAGGTGAACCGGCTCTGCCGGGTGACGGCCTCGTCGAGCCGGGCGAGCATGGTGTTCATCGTCCCGGCCAGCCGCGCGATCTCGTCGCCGGTGCGCGGGTCCGGGACGCGGCGGCCGAGGTCGTGCGCGCCGATCTCGGCGACCTCGCCGCGGATGGCCTCGACCGGGCGCAGCGACCGGCGCACGGCGAGCCACGCGATGATCCCGATGAGCAGCGCGACCGCGGGCACCCCGAAGGTGAGCACGGTGCGGGCGGAATCGACCGCCGCCTGCCCCTCGGGGTCGATCTGCGCGCCGGCGAACACGTCGTACTTGCTGTCGCCGCTGAAGGCGTGCACGACGTGCAGGGTGAGGTCGTCGTCGAGGCCCCGCAGCTCGGGCGCGCACCCGACGGACGCCGGCGCGGACCGGTCGTACTGGTACGGCCGCAGGGTGACTTCGGTGTCGTAGGCGGCCAGCGTCGCTTCACGCAGGACCGGGCAGGACGCGGCCGACGTGCCCTGCCGGTCCTTGACCTCGTAGATCGAGTCGCGGACGAGCAGGGCGAGATCGGCGGGCCGGGCCCCGGTGTTCAGGAGCTGGACGATGGCGTCGGCGTGGGCGTCGGCGAGCTGCGTGGCGGTGTTCTCGAGCCGGCTGCGCGCCTGCAGGACGAACCACACGGACACCGCGCCCAGCGCCACGGCGGACGCGGCGAAGGCCGTGACGGCGACGCGGAACCGGGTCGAGCGCCAGAGGTCAGGCACCCGCGGTCACCACGTGGTAACCGGCGCCGCGGACCGTCCGGATGGTCTCGGCGCCGAACGGGACGTCGATCTTGCGCCGCAGCGCGCTGACGTGCACCTCCACCAGGTTGGCCGTCGCGGAAGCGGCGAAGTCCCAGAGGTTGTCGAGCAGCTCGGCCTTGGTGACGACCTGTCCGGGCCGCTGCATGAGGTAGGCGAGGAGGGCGAACTCCTTGCTCGTGAGCGTGATGTCCGCCGTGCCGCGCCGGCAGGTCCGGCCGGCCTGGTCGAGCTCGAGGTCCCCGAGTTTGAGGACACCGGGCCGGGTGGCGCCGCCGCGGCGGATCAGGGCGCGCAGGCGGGAGAGGAGGACGCCGTAGGAGAAGGGCTTGGGCAGGAAGTCGTCGGCGCCGGTGTCGAGGGCTTCGATCTCGTCGTCCTCGCCGTCCTTGGCGGTGAGCATCAGGATGGGGGTGCTGTTCCCCTGTTCTCGCAGCCGCCGGCAGACGCGGTAGCCGTTCAGCCCGGGCAGCATGATGTCCAGCACGATGGCGGAGTACGGGTGCTCACCGGCGAACCACAGCGCATCCCGCCCGTTGTGGGCAACATCGACGGCGTACCCCTCGGCGCTCAGCCCGGCCCGAAGCGCCTCGGCCAGCCGCCGTTCATCTTCAACGACCAAGATCCGCATCGCGCAACGATGCCACAACCCACCCCCCCACCAACAAACCGCAACCACGC